>CAJUSS010000038.1 GCA_910588895.1 uncultured Lachnospiraceae bacterium | reverse complement strand
CCGGCATATGGAGCAGCGAATCACGATAGAAGAACTATCCAAAAAATATCTGATCAACCCAACCACTTTAAAAACCGCCTTCAAGTCTATTTACGGAACTTCGATTGCCGCCCACATCAAAGAACACCGCATGGAGCAGGCCGCAAAAATGCTAAAAGAAACCGATAAAAGCATTGCGGAGATCGCATGGGCTGTCGGCTATGACAGCCAAAGCAAATTTACTGCGGCGTTTAAAACCTATTTTAAAGTCCTGCCTAAAGAATATCGCAAAAAATAGATCAAAGCTAACTTCAAATAGCAATACTCTTTTACGACAGAGATTTTCTTCTGCATGGCATCTTTCTCTGTCTGCTTTCAAAGTAGGACAGAAATAGAGTCATCACAAAATATTGTATTATGATCAGAAATGATCCCTGTCGTTAAAAAATGCACCCAAAGTCATGTTTGGGTGCAAGAAGACCTCCGCAGAAATCTCTTTCTGTTAACCTGTTTATATGTTTAGATTTATACCAACGGTCCAGCTCCCCGCCGGCCTCCTCTGCCACAGTCTGTACCTCGGTACAGACTGCTGTCTTTTGCGCTCTACATATCATACGACCTTGCTGTGGTCGATCATCTATATTGGAGCACAAAGGAGACAGGCGGTCTTGAGCAGTTCGGATCGGTCCTTCACTTTATATCTAAAGGTTTTGGCTCCAGTAAAATAACCCGGAAGGTCTTGTTCTATAGGATGCGCTTTCCTACGGAACAAAAAAGGCGCCGGGATGTCCTTCCCGGCACCTGTCTGCACATAACGGATGTTCTTTGCTGTCCACACCTGCCCACACACCCTGCCACTGGCATCTGGCCGCGCTTTATTCTGCCAGATTGAGCAGGGAGATCACGATCTGATCGGCAGAGACTTCCGTCTTCCTCTTCACGATATCCTCGATCTGAGCCCGCTGCTGATCGGTGATGCTGGCGGCATTGATCACCACATCTACCTGATCGGAGGATACACTGACTACAGGATCGGCAAATCCCTTTGCCATCAACAGAGTCTCTGCCGCGTTCTCCTTTTCCGCCACCTCCGTCAGCGCGATCATATCCTGGATCGCCTGCTGCTTGGCAGACTCCTCGATCCCCGCGCTGTCGATCAGCTCCATCAGTGCTTCTTTGTTCTTGGCCCGGACCTGCTCCCGGCTGAGCTGTACATTCGCTATGTAATCAGTCACGCTCATACCGCTGGTCAATATCGCCTCACCCGGATCTTCCAATCCGGTCTCCGCCGCGCTGTCCTGGCCCTCCCCGGCGGATACGTCATCCTCCTGGCCGTTTCCGGCCGCATACTGGTAGCTGTCCTCCATGGTCGCCTCCGCGATCGTCTCATCTAAAAAGTCCTGGTCCAGACTCCCGATCTCGGCCATGGTCTCACCATAATAAGGGCTGGTCTGGTTTTCTGCCAGGATATCCTCATCTGAGATCTCCAGTACCCCGGCCTCGTACACCTGGCTGCCTGCCGCCAGCTCCTGCTTCCCGGCATAGTTCAGATATCCGGCAGCTGCGATCATCACCGCCAATGCCGTGATGATCACCTGGTTACGACGGAACAGCTTCTTCATGTTCAACTCTTTTTTCGGTTTCATTGTCCTCGCTCCTTTATTCCACCCGCTTTACTACTTAATCTTATTCGGCCGGTGTGAAAATATTCCTGTTCTTGGCCGTCATAGCCATTTATCAGGCACCGCCAGGCGCGGTCAGGCATCCCTTTCGGCTGTCCGCCTCACTCCGCCCGCTTTAACACTTTTATCTTATGTGCGGGCAAGTCAAATAATGCCTCCATGGCCGCCGTGATCTCTGCCTTCACCAAGGCCTCTCCTCCGCCCTGGGCGCTGATCACGATCCCGGACACCTCCGGGCGGATCTCCTTTTCCAGAAGAGGGCCGCTGCCTCCTGTCACGTTGGCTCCCCCGCTGCTGCCGAGGCCGGCCTGCAGGCCTGTACTGCCTACCTCGGCCAGGACCGTGCTGTGCTCCTCCTCCTGCTGGACGATCTCCCGCATCCCGCCAGAGGTGTCCTGCTCCTTTGTGGAAGAGTAGAGAGAGCTTCCGTCAACCTGGTAGACCTTCTGTTCCGAGGACTTTAACACGATCAGCACATCCACCTCCCCTACCCCTTCCACTTTGGCCAATACCTCCTTCACCCGTCTTTCCATCAGGGCTTCGTAGGTGTATAGATAGGCCTCCTGAAATTTCCCCGCCTCCGAAGGCTCGGTCCCCTTGTTGCCGGAGGCAGCCGCCTGGGCCATCTCTCCTGCCGCTTTATCTGTGCCCCCTAGCTCGTCCCCGTGCATCATTCCTGACGGATCTGCCGCGCCTCCCAGCCCCAGCATCCCCCGCCAGCTTGCCGCCGCTCCCTTAGAGGGCATGGCCGCGATCAAAAAGAGCAGGCCGGCGCAGAGAAGGACGATCCAGTTCCCCTTAGTCATCCTGCCATGTGATCCGGACAGCTTTTTCCTCCAATCCATAATACTCTGCCACTTTTCTTTGAAATCCATCAAACGCCTCCTGCTCCTTGCTGCCTTCCTGTCCCGCATCCGGCAGGCCCTGCAGGCTCTCTGCCCCCTCTATGCCTGTCCTCTCGCCTCCCAGCTCCACACGGATCTGCACCGGATCCACGCGGCCACCCCCCTCCCAGCCCTCTCCTTCCCGGCTGCCGCTCCCGACCGCAGCCTCGGCGGCATCCGCTGTACTCCCGGCTGCCGCCCCGACTGCATCCGCTGTACTCCCGGCTGCCGCCTCGGCCACATCAACTGTGCTTTCGGCTGCCGCCCCGACTGCACCGGCCAACCTCCCGGCCGCGTCAGACTCCGCCTCCGCGCCCCGGTCCATCACCAGCTCCACATCGATCACCTGTCCATAACGTACCTCCTCTTCCCGTCTCTCGATCCTGGCCTGCGCCTTCCTGCAGGAAAGGCCGGCCTCTTCTGCCATAGCCTGGATATCCCGGGCCACCGCCTCTTCATACTGTACGAACACCCGCTCCGTCTGCTCTTCCTGGAGCTCCCACAGCCGTTCCTCAAATCCGGCTATATCCTTTGCATCCCCCTCAAAGCACAGCTCCCTATAGGCGCGGGCCAACATTCTGTCCAGCTTAAACCCTGCTGTCAACGGCCCCGTCACCAGCAGGATGAAGACCACGCCGCAGAACAGCTTGATGTAGCGTTCGTAGCGGGTCTCCGGCAGCAGGTTGGACACCAGGCTCATAAAGACCAGATAGTAGGTGATGTTCTTCACCCATTGAAAGATCCACTCCATGGTCATCCTCCAAAATACACCGCATTGGTCGCGCTGCATATCAGCGCGATGGAGATAGAAAAAAGCACCACCACAGCCAGGGCGGTCTCCAGGAGCAAGCCGTGGGCCTTTCCCATCCCGTCCGCGCAGGCCACGATCTTCTTATCGCAGACCGGTTCCATCAGCGCCGCGGCGCCGCGGTATAGCAGCAAAAAGAAGAGGAGCTTGACCACCGGGACAGCCGCCAGCACCGCCAACACAGCCACCGCCGCTCCCCCGATCGTATTTTTCAGCAGCACGCCGGAGCCAACCGTTACCTGCAGCACAGCTTCCGCCCCTGCCCCCACACCAGGGATGGCAGAGACCAGTTTCTGCAGTCCGGCCCGTTTTACGCTGTCCGCATACGGGAGGATCATCGTCTGCACCATCTGGAGCCCCAGAAATAAGCCGGCCCCCGCCTTTAAGATCCATCCGATCCCGGACTCCACGCCCTTGGTGAGTCTGGTCACAAAACCGTCCCCCGAAAGGTTCCCGGCCATCACCAACAGCACATACACCTTGATCAGCGGGATGATCACTGTTTTGCACAAGAACCCGGCCCCTCCTATCGCTCCGACCACACTGCCGTAAAGAGCCACGCCGGACAGACTCCCTCCGGCCCATGCCACCGCCAGAAAGAACGCCGGGAGCAGCAGCTCCATAAACTCCAGGACCAGCTCCACCATAGCCCCCACCGTATCCACACCAGTAAAAAAACTGGCCGTCAGGCAGATAAAGGTCAAGAGATAGGTGACAAAGGCCCCTGTCTCCGCTATCCGGCTTTCCGGGAACACAGCCGCCACCTGGGCAAAGACAGCCCCCACGATCCCCAGCGCCACCGCCCGGGCCAAAAAATGGATGCTCTCTTTAAATTCTGCCGCCACAGTCTCCTGGAAGGCTGTGGACAGCCTGGCGGTCAGCCCGGACAGATCCCCTTTTACCAGGTCCTCCATAAGACCGGAAAAAGAAAGCTGCCCGGCCTCCTGCCGGCCGTTCAGAAAGTCCTGGATCTCCCCCAGCCCCAGATCCGGCAGGTCGGACAAGCCGGGTATCTCCAGATCCAGATCTCCAGATCCATCACTCCCGCTGCTCCTGGCAGCCCCCATATCGTCTCTGACCAGACCTGTCCTGCACGATGCGCGCTCGTCTCTTAGCTCCGCTCCCGCCGCGCCTTTGTCCTTTCGGCCGTCCACATCCCCCAACGCCCAGATGGTCATCCACATGCACACGGCACACAGCCCGCTCAGGAAAAGAAGGGGTCTTGCCGCCCGCTTCATGAAAGGAACCTTTCCAGCGTCTCTAACAGGGCCAGCACCACCGGAGCGCTGACCGCCAGGATGGACAGCTTTCCAAAGATCTCGATCTGCCGCCCCAGAAAGCTGCAGCCATTATCCCTGCAGATCCCGGCTGCAGATTCGCCTATGTAGGTGATCCCCACCATCTTCATCAAGGTGACCAGATAGATCTCGTCCAGACGGATCGCCTCCTGGATCTTCTGCACCACAGCCAGGATAGTCTCCAGCTTCCTGATCCCGCAAAAAAATATGGACAGCCCCGCCGCCGCGGACAAAAGAAATCCATAGCTGCTCTTCATCTCTTTTAACTGGGATACCATCAGCACCGATGCCACACCGATGGCCGCCACCGTCACGATCCTCATCTCCTGCCCCCCTTTTACTTCCGCTCACAATGCGAACAGATCCCTCATGGTCTCAAACAGCTCATAGATATACGGGATCATCCAGAACAACACCAGGATCAGCCCGGCAAGACTGGTCAAAAAAGCCTGCTCCTCCCTTCCGCTGTGCTTGAGCACCTGGCAGATCACCGATACCAGGATGCCCACCGCCGCGATCCTAAAGATCAAACTCACACCCATAGCGCCATAGCACCTCCCGTACGCTCCCTGCAGCAAAGAGACCCGGATATCCTTTGCCCCGCTCTCATAGCATCGCCACCGTCAAAAACAGCCCTCCCATCACGCCCAGACTGGTGTAGAGCTTTGTCCTTTCTTTCAAGTGCATCCGCAGATAACCGATCTGTCCGTCCAGTTGTTCCAGATAGAGGAGCAACTGTCTCTCCTGCATATCCAGATCCAGATAACCCAGATGCTTTCCCAGATCTTGCAGGCTGGCCAGATCCTCCTCCATTAAAGGCAGACCACAGGCCTTGTCCAGCTCCTCCTTCCAGATCACAAAGAAGGCCTCCCCCTCCTGCCGCCGGATCCGCTCCGCCACGGACAGGAAAAAAAGAGGCAGTTCCTTAAAGCCTCTTTCTCCTTCTGCCCTCCGGCATCGTTTCCCAACCCGTTCCAGGGCTTCCCCTAAAGCCGTATGTCCATATACGATCTCCCCCTTCAGAAAATAGATCATCTGTCTCAGCAGCTCCAGCGCCTTAAGGCGCAGCCTCCACTGCTGTGCCATGTGCTGTCCTAAACCGGTGCAGCCCACCGTCACCAGACAAGCGCCTATCCATCGCATCCCGACCGCCTCCTTTCTGTCCTGCCTCTCGCCCCGTCATCCACATCCCCATCTCCCCGATCCCTTCCCACAGGCTGCCCTGTGGTCCAGGGCCTGCCCAGCCCCCTATCTCTGCAGACAATGCCCGTCCCTGTCCAGCACCTCCCGCACCTGCCCCGGCCTCCCCCGGCTCTCCAGCACGATGGACCGTTCAAATACGCCTTCCTCCACCATCTCCCTCAGCACCGGTTTTTTTTTGATATCCTCCAGAGAACAGCCATGGACCGTGGCCAGCAGCTTGCAGCCGCAGTTTTTTCCGTACCGGATCGCATCCAGATCCTCCCTGCCCCCGATCTCATCCACAGCTACCACCTGGGGAGACATGCTGCGGATCAGCATCATGATCCCCTCTGCTTTCGGACATCCGTCCAGCACGTCGGTCCTGGCCCCCAGATCGTTCTGCGGCCTCCCCTGCCAGCAGGCGCCCAGCTCCGACCGCTCATCCACCACCCCCACGGTCACTCCCTTTACCGCTCCCCCCTGCTCCTTATCCCACCATCCGTCCGAGACCTGGCGGATCATATCCCGCAGCAGCGTGGTCTTCCCGCAGCCAGGCGGCGAGATGACCAGCGCCGAGCAGACCTGTCCTCCTTCATAAAGCCAGGGCAGGATACGGTCCGCACAGCCGAAGATCTCCCTGGCCACCCGGACATCCAAAAAGGAGATGTTCTGCAGCGTCTTGACCTTCCCTTCCTCCAGGACCGCCTGGCCGGCCACCCCCACCCGGTGCCCGCCCGGTATCGTCAAAAAGCCCTGCCGCACCTCACGGTCAAAGGCATACAGAGAATACCGGCTCATATATTCCAGCGTATCCCGGATATCTTCTTCTGTCACCCGATAACAGGGACTGCTCTTTTTTAAGCCTCCGGCTTTTTTCCACCCCTTTCTGTCCCCCTCCAGATACCACTCCTCTCCTCCGGCCTTCATCAGCAATGGCTGTCCGGTCCGGAGACGCAGCTCCTCCGCCTGAACGCGCAGCGTGCCCGCCTCCATGAGCATCGCCCGCAGCTTCTGCGGAAAGATCCTCACCACCTGCTCCATCTGGTCCATCCTGCATCCCCCCTTTACCGCAAATATATGGACAGCCTGGAGCCTTTATGCCTTTTTTTGCTGGTCTGCCAACATTGTATAAAGATCCCTCATCTGCCGCAAACTATCAAGACAATAGATACACCCAGAAAAGGAGGATCAAACATGGGGATCGTCATAGCATTGTTATCAGGGGCATTGATGAGCATACAGGGAGTGATGAACACAGGGGTCACCAAACAGAGCAGCATCTGGACCGCTGCCGGGTGGGTACAGCTCTCCGCCTTCTTAGTCTGTATCCTGATGTGGTTTTTCAGCGGACGCCAGCCTATCGGCGCATTATGGCAGGTAGAGCCCCGCTACATGCTCTTAGGCGGCATCTTAGGCGCTCTAATCACCTATACCGTCATCCGCAGCATGGATAGCCTGGGCCCCGCCCAATCCGCTCTCCTGATCGTCATCTCCCAGATCATCATCGCCTACGGGATCGAGCTCTTTGGCCTTTTAGGCGTGGAAAAAGCCGCCTTCGAATGGAAAAAGCTCATCGGCGCTCTGGTGGCCATCGCGGGCATCATCATCTTTAAGCATTAATGATATTCTTAAGAAAAATACAGAAAATTAAGACTTGTTTTTCAATGTCACACCGGGTAGTATAGTAATACAGGCTAAAATGGTATCCCCATCAAAGATACGATGCGATATCAATATTTACGATGGATAAAGATCACATTGACCGTTTTGCTCATGATCCTGGCCGGTATCATATATAGTTGCTCCCGTCAGGATGCAGAAGGGCCTTTTTCTGATGGCAGCAAAGACGGTGTCCTGTCCCTTATGGACACTGCAGACGGGAATGGGACCGAGGCAGGAGACCTGCCGGAAGGAAAAGAGACTACAGGAGCAGGCGATGAGACCGGCAGCACTTTACCCGGATCGGAAGGAGCAGGTGCAGGGACGACCCCAAACACCTGCTTTGTACATATCTGCGGAGCCGTACAGGAGCCGGGGGTCTATGGGCTGCCGGAAGGGAGCCGGATCTATCAGGCGGTAGAGATGGCCGGAGGCTTTCTGCCGGAAGCGGACGAGGATCATCTGAACCTGGCTGCCATGGTGGCGGACGGGATGCAGATCACCATATATACAAAAGAAGAGGTTGCCTCAAACCTTCCTGTCAGTCAGGGCAGCGGGGATATGGAGGACAGCCAGGCATATCCCTCCAAGATCGATATCAACACAGCCGGCAAGGAAGCTCTCATGACCTTAAAGGGGATCGGAGAGAGCCGGGCCGAGGCGATCATCGCCTACCGCACGGAGCACGGCCCCTTCCAGCGGATCGAGGACATCATGCAGGTCCCCGGGATCAAGGACGGCGCTTTCCAGAAGATCAAGGAGGATATCACCGTATGACCAGATGCCGCAGCAGGCATATCTGCCAGCAGCCTGACGGTCCAAGGGATAAGGTTGGCAGACGATCAGGATGATATAACGATATAGATATACATATAGATAGACGACGACTGATAACAGACGGAGTATGGAAGCAGGGGTGGAGTATGGCGAGTATCTTAGTAGTAGATGATGAGAAATTGATCGTAAAAGGGATCCGGTTCAGTTTAGAGCAGGACGGTATGGAAGTGGATCACGCCTACGACGGCGAGGAGGCGATCGAAAAGGTCAAGCTGAAGGAATATGATGTAGTGCTCCTGGACGTGATGCTCCCGAAGCATGACGGCTTAGAAGTATGCCAGACGATCCGCGGGTTCTCCGAGGTCCCGATCATCATGCTGACCGCAAAGGGCAGCGATATGGATAAGATCATGGGATTAGAGTATGGGGCGGATGATTATATCACCAAACCCTTTAATATCCTGGAAGTAAAAGCCAGGATCAAGGCGATCATGCGCCGCAGCGCCAAGCGGAACAAGGCCGGCAGCGAGCCGGAGAACAAGGTGGTGACCGCCGGCGATCTTAAGCTGGACGTGGAAAGCCGCCGGGTCTTTATCGCCGAGCGGGAGATCAATCTGACCGCCAAGGAGTTCGACCTTTTAGAGCTTTTAGTCTGCCACCCCAACAAGGTCTACAGCCGGGAATCCCTCCTTACCTTTGTCTGGGGGAACAAGGCTTTAGACAACGGGGACGTGCGCACCGTGGACGTCCATGTGCGGCGCCTCCGCGAAAAGATCGAGCCCAGCCCCAGCGATCCAAAGTATGTACACACGAAATGGGGCGTAGGCTATTACTTCCGTGTAAAATGATCCTGCCAGTGCAGGATAGACCATGAAGAGCGTATGGCTCGCGGTTGGGAGACTATGAAGATCACATTGATCACTGTAGGGAAACTAAAAGAACGATATCTGGAGGCCGCCGTTCAGGAGTACAGCAAGCGCCTGCGCCGGTACTGTGACCTGGAGATCTGTCAGGTGGCGGATGAGAAGACACCTGACGGAGCCGGCCGGGCCATGGAGGAACAGATCCTGGAAAAAGAAGGCGGGCGGATCCTGGAAAAGATCCGCCCCCATTCTTATGTCATCGCCCTGGCGATCCAGGGCGAGATGCCTAGTTCAGAGGCTCTGGCCGCAAAGCTGGAAAAACTGGGCGTAGATGGGATCAGCCAGATCGTACTGGTGATCGGCGGCTCCCTGGGACTCTCTAAAGCCGTCCTGTCCCGCGCAGACTACCTGCTCAGCTTTTCTAAGCTGACCTTTCCTCACCAGCTCATGCGGGTGATCCTCCTAGAGCAGCTCTACCGCAGCTTTAAGATCATCCGTCATGAGCCTTACCACAAGTAGCCAGCAATCCCTCTATGGCCTCCAGAAGCCCGTCTGCATCGATCGGCTTTGGAAAATGACCGTTCATCCCACTCTCTATAGCCATCCGCTTATCCTCCTCAAACGCATTGGCCGATACGGCCAGGATCGGGATAGCGGCGATCCTTGGATCTTCCAGCTTCCGGATATTCCTGGCAGCGTCATATCCGTTCATCACCGGCATCTGCAGATCCATCAGGACGATATGATAATATCCCGGCATAGCTTTCCGCAGCATATCCACCGCGATCTGTCCATTATCCGCCACATCTACCTGGTAGCCCGCTTCCGTTAAGATCTCCATGGCGATCTCCTGGTTCAGTTCATTATCCTCGGTCAGCAGGATGCGCATGGCCGGCTTTTGGACGCCCGCCTCCCGGCTGGCCGGACCGCCGCTGCTCTCCTTCTTTGTTATCTTTTTATCGCCTCTTTTCTCCGTCCCTCCGCTCCCCGGCTCCTCCAGGCTGACCAGCGCCTTAGCCCCTTCCTGTCTGTCCTTCCCCGCTTTTGCCTGGCCTGCCAAGCGGAAGGAGAGAGACACCGTAAATTCCGTCCCCTCCCCTTTCTCGCTTTCCACCCAGATCGTGCCGCCCATCATGTCTACCACGGTCTTTGTAAGCGTCAGTCCAAGGCCAGTGCCCTGTACCTTGCTGATCGTGGAGGTATATTCTCTCTCAAAGGGTTCAAAGGCATGCTCGATAAATTCCCGGCTCATCCCGATGCCGTTATCCTTTATCCGGAAACGATAATCCGCCCATCCGGCCGCCGCGCAGGGCGTTTCCGTGACCGACAGAGCGATCTTGCCGCCATCACCGGTGAACTTGATCGCGTTATCCAGCAGGTTTAGGAACACCTGGCTCAGCCGCAGACCGTCACAGTAGATCTCCTCATCTGTCACGCCGGTCAGATCGATCGAGAACTGCTGCCGCTTGGCCGAGATCTCCACCTGCAGGATGTTCTGCAGCTCCTGGAGGATCTCCGGCAGGCTGCATGCCCGCTCATCCAGGATGACGTCGCCGCTCTCTAAGTGGCTCATATCCAAGATCTCATTGATCAGGCCCAAAAGATGGTTCCCCGACGCCATGATCTTCCCCAGATACTCCTGCAGCTTCTCCTTCTGATCGATATGGATAGCGGACAATGTGGTAAAGCCGATGATCGCGTTCATCGGTGTGCGGATGTCGTGGGACATATTGGCCAGGAAGGTGCTCTTAACCGCGTTCGCCCGCTGAGCCTGGGCCAGCGAATCCTCCACCAGCTTCTTCTGGTCCATCTCATGGCGGATCTCCTCGTCCACGCTGCGAAAGCCCAACACGATGCAGTGGGCGCTGTCCCAGCTGCCGGACCGGACCGCCTTCATCTGAACGTATTCGATCTGCCCATTTTCGACAGTGCGGAAATTCGTATGGCAGGCCTCCTTCCGGGACAGATCCTCCATCAGCTGCTCCAGGGAGGCCGCCTGGCGTAGCAGCTCCTTATCCGGCCCATAGACATGCGCCTCCACATAGCGCTCCATCTTCTCCTGAAAGGAGACCTCCCTGCCAAAGACCGACCCCTGCCCTTCTGTGACCTCCTTGTCCAGCCTGCAGGTAGCCGCCATACCCTTATCCAGATCCACCAGATAGACCGCGCCGTACTCTGCGCAGAGCGCCCGGATCATCTCCGTCTGGCGGCCCTGCTCCTGCAGCATCTTCCTGGCCTCCAGTGCCTTCTGCGCCGTATGGTCGAAGAGAAAGCGCTGGTAGATCAGCTCACCGTTCTCCTCCAACATCTGGATCTTCCCGATGATATCCAGCACAGTGCCGTCCTTATGGCGGACGCGGTACTCGATGTCCGCACTGTCGCCCACCTCCTTTAATCCTCTGATGGTATCGCGCAGCTTTGGCTTATCCTCCTCCAGCACGGACATCGCCACCATATCGAACCCGTCCCTCATCATCTGTTCCACGCTGTCATAGCCCAGCAGGTCCAGAGCGGCCCGGTTGATGCCGAACACATGCTTCCCGTCCTGGGAATGACGTACCATACCGCAGGCCGTGGTGGAAAAGATCGCCTCCAACGTGCCCAGCTGCTGCGCCTGCTTTTCCTTCTCCCAGACCCGGACCCGTCCATCCCGCTCCATGTACAGCACAGGGCGCAGGATCCGCCCCAGCTTCCGGACAGCGGCCCGCTCTTCAAGACTCCATCCTCTCTTTTGATGAAGGTCCACCATCCCGATCTCGTCTATGAGCCTTCCCTCATGTCGGATCCCATAATGGAGGACGCCTATATCCATATCCTCCCCCGAACGTGTCAGCACGGCGCTGCACAGACCATCCTTGTCGTACAGGCCGTCCAGCCGTTCCAGATCATCCGCCGTCACGGCCCTGCGCTCTCCCTGTAACCCCATCCGCTCTTTTGGCGCACTGACATAGGGAAACCATATGCCCTTCCGATCCGCCGTCACCTCTCCGATATAAACAAGGTCCACATCGAACTTGGTGCGGTATACATCCAACAGGCGACGGATATCTCCATCTTCTATATGCTCTTTCTCCTGGAGTAAACGATAATACTCCTGCAGATCCTCATCCACTCTGGTGGGTGTTGCCATCCTTTTCGTTCCTTTCCCGTCTCTGGTCTGGCACGGTAAGGATCTTCTTGACCGCGCCCTTTAGCAAGATTATAACACGAAGCCCCTACCGGAACAAGCTTATCTGAAAAGTTTGAAAAGCATCTCTGTTAGTGCTATAATGTGTCCATACGGATACCTGTGCGGGCCAGTCCCCAGCTCATCGCCCGCGAAAAAACAAGGAGGATTCGACTATGGCTACATATCCCCTGTCCCGGCACGACCGAGCCAACTACCTGGATACCTTAGCGCTCTTGAGCGATACTACGCCCAACTATCTTTTTTTCTGGGACCTGGAGGCCGGGCGGCTGTATTTCCCCCGCCCGATCCACGAAAAATATGCTCTGCCCGCCCCCACAAAAGACCACTACAGCATCCAGGATCTGTCCGCCGCCGTGTGCAGCAGGGATCTGCCGGCCTTCAAAGAGACCCTGGAGGCGATCCGGCAGGGCCGACTCACGACCCTGGAGGCGGAATACCGTCTGACCGACTCGAACGGGAACGACATCTGGACCAGCTTCCACGGCAAGGTCCAGGCCGGCGACAGCGGGCGCCCGGAGCGGATGACCGGCTGGATATCCGATATGGTCCTGGAATTAAAGGCCGATCCTTTGACCGGGCTCTTAAACGCAAAAAAGGCGAGGGAGGACATGGATGCCCATCTGGCCCAAGGTGCCCGGGGCTGCCTTCTGCTCTTGGACATCGACGATCTTACCAGCGTTAACCGTAAGCACGGAAAAGGCTTCGGGAATCATCTCCTCCGCCAGATCGGCGAGCTCTTAGAAGGATCCGTCGCACCCTCCATACGCATCTACCGCATGGACAGCGACTGCTTTGCCGTGGATCTGATCGGCTGCGGCAAGGCCGAGGCCAGCGCACTGTTCACCCACATCCTGGAGCAGGCCGCGCCTGCCTATACCTTATCTGCCGGTGCCGCCCTCTACGGAGGCGATCTGGCCGCGACCAGTGATCTGGCGTATCAGTATGCGGAAAATGCTCTGGAGCACGCCAAGCGTCATGGACCAGGCACTCTGTCCTTCTCCTCCACAGAGGATTATGAGCGGTATGTCTCCGTGATCGACTTACAGCAGGAGCTGCGCCAGAGCATCGAGACCGGATTTAACGGTTTCTATCTGTGCTATCAGCCCCAGATCAGCAGCCAGACCTACAGAGCCACCGGCGCGGAAGCTCTCCTGCGCTACGACTCGCCCAGCCGCGGAAAAGTGAGCCCCGGTGAGTTCATCCCTATCTTAGAGCAGACCGGGATGATCTGTGCCGTAGGGGAATGGGTACTCAAGACCGCGCTGGCCCAGTGCGTTCTCTGGCGGCAGCATATCCCCCAGTTTTGCATCAGCATCAACCTATCCTATGTCCAGCTCCGGAAAAAGGATATCGCAGGGACCGTGCTGAAACTCTTAGAGGAGTCCGGCTTGCCCGGCAGTGCCCTGACCTTAGAAGTGACGGAGAGCATGCAGCTCCAGGATGCCCAGTATTTCAATCATCTTTTCTATCAGTGGCAGAACGCGGGCATCCGGATCTCCATCGATGATTTCGGAAGCGGCTATTCCAGCTTGAACTACTTAAAGAGCATCGAGGTGGATGAGACGAAGATCGACCGCTGCTTCGTCAGCCGGATCCAGCACAGCGCCTATAACTACCGCCTTTTGAGCAATATGATCCAGCTGGCCCACAGCGCCAAGATCAAGGTGTGCTGCGAGGGCGTGGAGACAGAAGGCGAGCTGCTGGCTTTACAGGAGCTGCAGCCCGACCTGCTCCAGGGCTATCTTTTTTCCGAGCCTTACGCAGCCGATCAGTTCGAGGGCGCTTACATCCGTACCGACAGCCCCGCCTATCAGATGCGGGTCAAGAAGGAAGGACATCTCCACACTCTGGAGCAGGCCCCGTCTGGTCCGCCTGCAGATACAAAGAGCACAGATCCGCAGGCGGATGCCCAGAACGCCGATGCCCCCAAAGCGATCGCAGACGCTCTGGATGAGATCATCTATATCTGCGGCCCGGATAATTTCGAGCTGTATTATCTGAACCCTGCCGGCTGCGCCCTGACCGGCCAGCAGGACTATCGGGGCCGCAAATGCTACAAGGTGCTCTACGGAAGGGACGACCCCTGCCAGTTCTGCGCGCTGACCGCAGGCGCCCATGGCTGTTCATCTGCACCGGACAGCCAGGTGGAGGAGGTAGACAACCCATTTTTAAAACGGCATTTCATCGTAAAGGGCAAGACCATCCCCTGGCGCGGCGGCACAGCCCGTTTAGGCGTGGCGATCGACATGACCGAAAAAGAGCTGGCCACCCGGGGCGTACAGCAGCAGCTGGATTCGGAGCAGCTCCTCACCGCCAGCTCCAAAGCACTGATCGTTGAGCCTGATCTGAACAAGGCCATCATGCAGGTCCTCCGGCTCACCGGAACCTTCTACAACGCAGACCGGGTCTATCTGACCCAGCCTACACCAGAAGGATCCATGTGGCACAGCACCAATATCTGGCGCAGGGAAGGGCTCTCACCGAACGGGCAGGGGAGGCCTCTCCTCTCCGACTCCGATCTGCTGCCCTGGATCCAAAAAGCGTCGGACAGCCAGCCTGTATCCCTCGTAGATATCGATGCCTTAAAGCAGACCGCCCCGAAGGTCTGGGACATCCTCTCGAAACGCCAGGTCCGCCGGATATTTGGCACAGGGATCTTAAAGGATCAAAAGACCCTTGGCTTTCTCAATGTGGAAAACCCGCGGCAGAACCTGGAGCGCGGCCCTCAGCTTACCGCTCTGTCCGGCCTCCTGGCCGACCGCCTTACAAAGAGCGACACGGAAAAACGGCTGAACGAGCTCTTAAGCTGCCGCTATGAGGATATCCTGCAGAATACCTGCCTTGGGCTCTGGGTCATCCGGATCGACCGGGATAAAGACCGCTACGAGTTGTTCGCCGACCGGATCATGCGCCAGATCTTAGCCATCCCGGAGGATGCCGGTCCGGAGGAATGCTATCACCACTGGTACGACCGGATCAATGACGGTTATTTCCACTATGTGAACCTGGCCATCGAGAGCATGATCCGTTCCCGCCATATCGTAGAGATGGAGTATACCTGGAACCATCCGGAAAAGGGGGAGGTGATGGTCCGCAGCTTAGGGCTCCGAGCGGCCGACAGCAAGGGCTGCATCTATCTAGAGGGCTATCAGCGGGTATTGAGCGGCATGGAACGGCCCAAATTCCTTCCGGACGGCACCTCCAGCGAGATGTTTGAGTACAATGAGCGGAAAGGCTCCATCTACTTCCATACGGGCCGCAGATTTTTGGCCGGAGAGGCTGACCGCGAGGAGGATTTCCCAGAATGCTGGATCCGGTCCGGCATCGTCCATCCCCATTTCGCCGAGGAATTCCGCTCCCTCTTTGTCCATCTGGAGAAAAAGGAAGATCTTTTGGGATCTGAATTCCTCCTGCGGGCAAAGAACGGTTCTTATGAATGGTTCAAGCTAAAGACCCGCCACATCGGCCGGAACGAACAGGACCTGAACACCATCATCGTCCTGATCGACCCTGCCGCCCAGGAACGTGCCATGGAGCTGGAGTATATGCGAAAGAGCGACTTTTATAAGGCTATGCTCTCCGAGACCGCAGCCTATGCAGAAGTCGATGTGGAGAGCGGGCTCTTACAGGCTGCCGGCGGACTCTGGGCGCCCTACGCAGAGGAATGCCAACGATCGGGCCTGCCCTTTAGCCAGACCGTGGAGCCTTATATCAAGAAGATGGTCCATGAGGAGCAGGCGGACCATTACCGCCAGCTCTTAAGCACCCAGGGTATGACTGCCATCGCCCAGGATGGAGACGTGACCCGGACCCTCTCCTTCCAGCGCAAGGTAGGGGACGGGTATCACTGGATGAAGCTGGTGATCCATATCTTTAAGGAGCGCTTTTCCGAGAACCTCTATGCGCTGCTGTATCTAAAGGATATCAACGAGGAGAAGAAGCGGGAGCTGGCCCGGGAGGCAGCCGCCAGCCACGATCCGCTGACGGGCGTCTATAACCGCAAGGCCTTCTCTGATAAAGTGATCCGCTACATGACCGAGGAGGATGCACCCTCCGGCGCACTGGCGATCTTAGACTTGGATGATTTTAAATCGATCAACGACACCTACGGCCATCTGGAAGGGGACAATGCCTTAAAGACCCTGACCCAGGTCCTGCAGGCCACCTTCCGGCGCAGGGATATCATCGGCCGCTTAGGCGGCGACGAGTTCCTGGTCTTTATAAAAGATGTGACCGAGCAGGAGATCTTAGATAAAAGGATGGAACAGCTCTGCGAGACCCTGCACAGGGCTGACAAGATCCCCCTAACCTGCAGTGTGGGCATCGCACTGGTCCATCCGGAGGGTTTCTCCTATGAGAAGAGCTTAGACCAGGCAGATAACGCGCTATATCACAGCAAAGCGCATGGGAAGGATCGGTATACCTATTTCCATGATCTAAAGTAGGATAACGATGATATAGGAGGTAAGGCCACCGACTGCCAGATCAAAAGGAAGCCAGGAACAAGACCTGGCTTCCTTTCACGGTATCCATATAGAACATGCGGCGCCCTCCTGCTGTACCGACAGATCGGCCGTGCAGACGATCTGTCTAGATCAGCCCCATCCTCCTCATCTCGTGATAGATCCCATCCTCTTTTACACTTTCGCAGACCATATCTGCGATCTTCTTCAACTCTTCACAGGCGTTCCCCATCGCCACTGCCGTACCTGCGTGCGTGAACATCTGGTGGTCATTCATACTGTCCCCGAAGGCCACGGTATCGGTCATCTCCGCTCCATAATACGCGCAGACACGCCCCATGCCTTCCCCTTTATCCATCCCCTTCCGTATCAGTTCCCCGTTAAAAGAGACCGCGTCTGGCGCATACGGGTGGATCACATAGTTGAACCGATCCTCAAGATAGGGCTTTGTCTTCTCTATATCCTGCAGATCCATGCAGATAAAACAGACTTTATAGGCTCCCTTCCTTGCATATCTAGCGTAAGGCTGGATACCGATCCCTGTTTCCAGTTCCTTTTTCATTCGGATCAGCTCGGAATTCCTGCTGTTTGGAACGGTCCGTCTCACAAGCTCCTCCATCTCCCGATCCATGTACATGCCATGCGGATCTTCGAGCCTGCAATAGATGCCGTATCGATGGAGGATGCCTATACACTCCTGCACCTCCTCTTCCGGGAGGAGGCTGTCTAAGATCACTTCTCCCTCCACCTCGATATGGCTCCCCGCACTGGCGACCACTCCGTCAAAGCCTACATCCAGGATATCCTGACTGATCAGGGGTATATTGCGGCCTGTGCAGAGAAACACCTTATGTCCGTTCTCCCTCGCCCTCCTGACGGCTTCTGCAGCCAGAGGCGTTGGCCCTTCCAACGGGACCGTAAAGGTCCCGTCGATATCTAAAAAAATGAGCTTCCTTTTCTTCATGCATGCTCCCCCACTTTTATCAAAGGCTCCATCCGCTTTATCGCTCCTGTCTTTAGTGCTTCCACCTTTTGATAGTCGTAAGAGTTCGCTACGATCACTGGAGTGGTCACATCATATCCTGCCTCTTTGATCTTATCGAGCGCAAAGGTCAGCATGAGCTGTCCCGGCTTTACTTTGTCTCCTGGTGCCACATGGGCCTGATAATACCGTCCCTGCAGCTCCACTGTATCGATCCCCACATGGATCAATAGTTCAATGCCATCCGCCGTTTTCAAGCCGATCGCATGCTTGGTATCAAACAGCGCTGTGACCTCCGCCTCACAGGGTGCCACCACCTTTCCTTCATCTGGGATGACCGCCATCCCTTTTCCAAGCACTTCAGCGGCAAATGTGGCATCTGGCACCTCCCTCATGGGGATCGCTTCCCCTGCCAGGGGGCTGCAGATCACATCCTTCTCCGCCTGTACACTTGATCCTTTTGACAGACTCTGTTCTTCCAGCTCTTTATTAAAGCGCTTCATGTTCGACAGAATATAAGTAAATATAAAGCCTCCGACGACCGCGATCGCCACGCCGATCAGAAAATGCAGCATACTGGTCGGAGGGACGCAGACAAATCCGACCACTCCCGCCGTTCCCGGAGCTGTGTTCAAAACATCCATCAGTGTTACATATCCGCTGCCAAGAGCCGAGCCGAGCATCGCACCATAAAATGGGTATTTTAATTTCAGGTTCACACCGAACATGGCCGGCTCTGTGATCCCCAGCATAGCGGAGATGCCGGAGGTTGCCGCAACACTTTTGAGCTTTTTATCCTTTGTCCTTAGCATCGCACAGACTGTAGCGCCGCCCTGGGCCACATTATTGCAGGATGCGACTGCCAGCAGGAAGGATCCCCCTGCAGATACCATCTGGATGTCGATCGGGAGGAGACTGTGATGCATACCGGTCATGGTAAGAGGCGAATAGAGGAAACCCAGGACCATACCACCGACGATCCCCAGGGTATCATGCATCCAGACAAAGCTGCCGGTCAACAAGTCGCCTGCCGTCCTCATGATCCCGCCTACTACTGTAAATGTAAGGAAGCCAGTGAGCATGACCGTGAGCAGCGGCGTCAAAAGATTATCTAAGATCTCCGGGATATGTTTATGCAGCTTCTTTTCCACAAAAGACAGGATGTAGGAAGCCGCCAGCACCGGAAGGACCGTTCCCTGGTATCCCACCTTTTCGATCGGGAAGCCCAGGATGTTCCATACCGGGATCGTACCTTCTGTCACCGCAGTACCATAAGCATATGCGTTCAGCAGATCCCCGGATACCATGATCATACCCATCACCGCTCCCAGATAGGGATTCCCGCCAAACATCTTGGTGGCAGAGAAACCGATCAGGATCGGCAAAAACGCATACGCCGCACTGGCAAAGGTGTTGATCATAGCCGCGATATCCGCCAGCGCCGGATACGCTCCTACCAGGGACTGGCCCGGAAAAAATAACCCATTTGCCGTCAGGACATTATTTAAGCCCATCATGAGACCGCTGGCGACCAATGCCGGGATCAGCGGCACGAACACGTCCGACAATGTCTTTACCAGCCTTTGGAGCGGATTCATCTTCTGTGCCGCAGCCTGCTTGACATCACTTTTTGATGCCTCCGCGATCCCGCCTGTCTCGATGAAACGTTTGTAGACTTCATTTACCGTTCCGCTGCCGATGATGATCTGAAATTGCCCTCCATTGGCAAACTGACCCTTTACAAGGTCCACTTTTAAGATCTCATCCACATCCGCCTTTGACTCATCCTTTAGGACCAGTCGCAGTCTGGTCGCGCAATGAGCCGCGCTGATGATGTTCTCCCTTCCTCCGACCAGCTGTAAAAGCTGCTCAGCCGATGCCTGATAACGTTCTTCTTTCGTCATGAAACCTTTTCCTCCTTTACTATCATCGCTCGATCTCTCCACAGTTACATTACCTCACAGATCACTGCTTCATATGGACGCAGCTGAATATGCTCCAGCAAAACCTCCTCCCCCTGCTCATAGTTGGACAAGATCGTCCTTCCTTTTCCTGGATAGCTGAACTCAGTCGGTCCTTCGTAAAAATTACATATGATCAGCCATTTTTTACACTTCCACTCTCTGACATATGCAAAAACATGTCGATCTTCCGGACAGAGCAGTTCAAAGGTCCCATGGACCAGCAGCGGCTCCTCCTTTCGAAGTGCGATCAGCTTTTGATAGTGATAGAAGACCGATCCTTTATCCTCCAATGCCCTTTTTGCATTGATCTCTTTATAGTTCGGGTTTACCCTGTACCAAGGGGATCCTTTTGTAAACCCTCCTTCCGGGCTATCATCCCACTGCATCGGGGTCCTGGCATTATCTCTCGCCTTTGCACAAAGGGACCTCATGATCTCTTCTTCCGGAAACCCCTGTGCTTTCCGCTCCTGATACGCATTGAGGGTTTCCACATCCACCAGGTCTTCAATGCCGGAAAACGGGTAATTTGTCATTCCGATCTCTTCTCCCTGGTAGATATAAGGCGTGCCTTTCATCCCGTGGAGGGCCGTTGCCAGCATCTTTGCCGACTCCACTCGATACTCCTTGTCGTTCCCCCACCGGGAGACGATCCTGGGAAGATCGTGGCTGTTCCAAAAGAGGCTGTTCCATCCCTTCCCCTCCAGCTCCTTCTGCCATTTCGCAAAGGTATGCTTTAGATAGACCAGATCCAATGGCCGCAAGTCCCATTTCTGTTTTCCCGGGATCTGATCTGCCTGCATCTGCTCAAACTGAAAGATCATATCCAGTTCCTTTCGCTCCGGGTCCGAGTAGGCCCTTCCGATCTTTGTATCTGCTCCCCAGCATTCCCCCACTGTCATCATATCCTTGCCGCCGAAGGTCTCCCGGTTCATCTCCTGCAGATACGCATGGAGCTTTGGCCCGTTTTCTTTGATCTTTTTGTCTGGGTCCTTCCCGATCACATCGATCACATCCATCCGGAATCCTTTGATCTCCATATCGATCCAGTGATTCATCATCTTCCAGATCTCTGCACGCATGTTTTCATTTTCCCAATTCAGATCCGGCTGCTTTTTATGGTAAAAGTGAAGATAATATTCCCCGGTCTCTTCCGAATACTCCCATGCGCTCCCACCAAAATCCGACTGCAGATCGTTTGGCACCTGCCCAGCCTTTCCTTTTCTCCAGATATAGTAGTCCCGATATGGGCTGTTCAGAGAGCTTTTTGCCTCCACAAACCAGGGATGCTCATCTGAGGTATGGTTCACCACCAGATCCATCATGATAGAAATATCACTATCTTCACATTCTTGGATGAACCGCTTCATATCCTCCATCGTCCCGTACTCCGGCGACACACCGCGATAGTCCGATATGTCATACCCATTGTCCGCATTGGGGGACGGATAGATAGGACTGAGCCAGATCACATCTACCCCAAGCTTTTTCAGATACCACAGTTTCGAGCGGATACCGTTTATATCGCCGACCCCATCCCCATTGCTGTCACAAAAACTCCTTGGATAGATCTGGTAGACCACGCTGCGTTCCCACCACTTTTCCTCCAACATCGCTTCCTCCTTCTTGTTTTTTTCTGTTGGATCCAGTATACTGTAAAAAGAAGACGGACGCTTGCATGTTCTTAACCGATAATAACACGATATTACGATTTATAGGAGTTGACCCATATGGCGCGTGCCTACCACGAGAACCGGACCCACGGAACCTCTGTTTTTCATCTGCAAGTCTATTCGCACCACGATAAGGATGGTTTCTACTTTGTCTCACAGCACTGGCATGAAGAGCTGGAATGGATCTATGCCGAATATGGGATCCTCCAGTTGACCGTACACGGCAGACCATTTACTTTAAACCCAGGAGAGTTTTGTTTCATCAATCCCGGCGAACTGCATGAGATCCGTTCGAGCGGCGGATCCCTGCATCATGCTGTTGTTTTTGATCTTGGCTTTTTAGACTTTGCATCCTACGACGCTTGCCAGCATAATTTTATACGGCCTTTGACCAGCGGCCAGCTCCTGTTCCCCACTTTCTGTTCTGCGCTCACACAAAAAGACCAGGAACAGATCCTGGTCCATATGAAGGAGATCATAAAGCTTTACCACACGCTCCCTGCCTGCGCGCTCTTAAATATCAAGATACACCTATTCCAGATGATCGGAGCTCTTTTTCAGACCGATTCCTTTTTAGAAAACACACTGTCCTCAAAGGGCAGGGATTCTTTAGATAAGCTTAAACAGGTGATCGAGCATATCCATAAAAACTTTGCAGAGCCCATATCCCTGCAGACCCTGGCACGGATCTGTTTTATGAGCCCGAACTACTTTTGTCATTATTTTAAAAAGGAGACCGGAAAGACACCGGTCACTTTCATAAACGGATATCGGATCGAAAAGGCCTGTGAGATGTTATCCGGCTCACAGATGCCCATATCGGATATCTCTCTTTCTGTGGGTTTCGATAATCTTAGCTATTTTATACGCAAATTTCGGGAATATAAAGGGGTGACACCCAAGAAGTATCGTTCGCTCTGCAGAGAACGATAGACACCTTGCGGACTGTGATGGTGATCGTTTCGGTCTTATCACGGATCTTTTTTTCTGTTCACTCCGCCTGCTGCAGCGCTGCCCGGACCAGGTGCTTGGCCAGGACCGCTGTGGTCACAGCGCCTACGCCCCCTGGCACAGGCGTGGCCATGGACGCTCTCTCCTGGATCGACTGGAAGTCCACATCCCCGCACAGCTTCCCGTCCTCATCCACATTGATCCCTACATCGATGACCACTGCACCTTCGCCCACATATCCCTCGTCCAGCATCTTCGCCTTTCCGGCGGCGGCGATCAAAAGCTCTGCGTTCTTGCAGGTCCCCTTAAGATCTGCTGTTCGGGTATGGCAGACCGTCACGGTAGCGTTTTCTTTTAAGAGCAGCATACTGAGCGGTTTCCCCACGATCATGCTCCTCCCCACTACAGCGGCCCGCTTTCCTGCGATCGGGATATCGTAGGCCTTCAGCACTTCGATCACCGCCTCTGCCGTACATGGGGCAAAGCCGGTAGGATCGCCCGCGAACACTTTGGCGATATTTTCCGGGGAGATCCCATCCAGGTCCTTTTTCGGATCGATCATCCGGTCGATATCCTTCTCGCTGATCTGCTCGGGAAGAGGCTTTAGCAGTAAGATCCCCGTGATCTTCTCATCCTGGCAGATCTTCTGGAAAGCCGCCTTAAAGTCCTCATCGCTGATGTCCTCCGGGAATACGAATGACTCAGCCTGCAGGCCAAAGCTGTCCATTTTTTTCTTCGCTCCCCGCTCGTAGGACATATCATCCGGTTTCTCTCCCACCCGGACGATGGCCAGGGCGGGGATCTTGCCGTCCAGTTTTTTTAAGTCCTCCGCCACCTGCTCCTTTATCCTTGCTGATACCTCTGCACCCTTTAATGTGATCATCTCTTCCCTGCCTTTCTCCCTGCACGGTCCCTAAGTTACCGCCTTTAAGGCCTATGGCCCTGCCAAAAACATTTCCTTCCATGTTCTCTTGCCTATCACGGACGATCGGATAGCCCCTCTTTTAACGCAGCTTGCTGAGCACAGCCCTATAGATATGGTCCGCCTGCTCTATCCCATCCGCCAGCAGCTCATCTGCCCGGGCGTTCAGTTCCTCGGCCCTCGCCCTGTCCTTCATGGACTTGGTATTGATGTAGACATTCATCACTGCGCCGGTAAGCGAAGCCCGGATGAACTGGACGCCCACGCCCACGTCGCTGACCGCCAGCCTGCTGCCCTTCTCTCCCAGGAGCACAAGGATATCCAGCATCTGGGCCGCCTTCTCCATGATCTGCAGCGGGACCAGGCTGGCCGCCAGGAGGTTCTCCTCCATGACTTTCTCCTTGTGGGCCTTTTCCTCCTCTGTGCCGCTTGGCAGGCTGTAGGCCGCCGCCAGAGGCGCGAACACCTCCGCATCCTTATCGGCCAGCTCCATAAACTCCCGCTGCAGTCCCTCCATCTTTTCTAAAAGGCCACGGATCTCCTCTTCCACATCCGCATACCGCTTTTTTCCGATCGTCAGGTTCGCCACCATCTGCCCAAGGGCATTCCCCACAGCCCCTCCTACGGCAGACGCTCCGCCGCCGCCCGGCACCGGGGCCTTTGACGATAAGACCTCCAAAAATCCCTGCACGGTATCTTCTCTGATCATGTCACCCTCCTCTATCTGCCTACGCTCTCGATCGCCGCCGCAAGCTTCCCGATCATCGCATCCACATCTTCCTCCCGGATCACCAGCGGCGGCACGAAGCGGATCACGTTCGTCCCGGCGCTGATCAGCACCAGCTTCTGCTCCAGCAGGGCATTGGTGACGATCGGCCCGACCGGCACGGCAAACTCCAGCCCCTGCATCAGGCCCATCCCCCGATGGTCCTTCACGATATCATACTTGGCCTTTACCGCCTCCAGCTCCTTCCACAGGTACCGCCCCACCTTTTCCACATGGGCGGTCAGCTCTCTGGACTCAAAGATATCCAGCACCTTCTCGGCCGCGCCGCAGACAAAGGGGTTTCCCCCGTAGGTAGTACCGTGGTCCCCCGGGACCATAGCAGAAGCCGCGGTTCCTCTGGCTAAAAAGGCGCCGATAGGGACGCCGTTCCCCAGTGCCTTGGCCACCGTCACCACATCCGGCCTGACGTTGTAGTGCTGCCAGGCGAACATCTTCCCGGTCCGTCCCATCCCGCACTGGATCTCATCTAAGATCAGCAGCGCGCCGTACTGGTCGCACAGGGCCCGGACCCCTTCTAAAAACGCCCGATCAGCCGGGTAGATCCCGCCCTCGCCCTGGATCGTCTCCATGATCACCGCACAGGTCTTCTCATTAAAGAGCGCTTTCACGCTGTCCAGATCGTTAAATCCCGCAAAACGGATCCCTGGCAGCAGCGGCTTAAAGGGCTCCTGGTAATGGTCGTTGCCGGTAACGGACAACGCGCCCGTGCTTCTTCCATGGAAGGAATTTCTCATGGCGATGATCTGGTGGTCATGGCTCCCGTCCTTATCATAGGCATAACGGCGGGCGATCTTCAATGCGCCCTCCACTGCCTCCGTGCCGCTGTTGGTAAAAAAAACCTTATCCATCTGGGCCGCTTTCGTCAGCTTCTTCCCGGCCCGGATCGAAGGGGTATTGTAAAAATAATTGGAGACATGGAGGAGCTTGTCTGCCTGCTCCTTGATATAGGCTGTATATTCCGGGTCGCCATAGCCCAAGGCATTGACGGCTATCCCCGCATAAAAATCCTGATAGGCAGTACCATCCGTATCATACAGATACAGCCCTTCTCCCCGCTCGAACACCACCGGGAAGCGGTTGTAGGTCTTATAAAAGACATCCTCGCCTTCCGCTATCCACTCTTTCTTCGTTTTTTGGATCTCCATATCGATCTTCGCTCCCTTCTCGATCACTTCGTCTTGCCCCGCCCCATGTCTTGCCTTGGCCTTAACGTCTGGTCTTTATCCACAAGGCCTTCTTAAATACCGCCTCTTCCTCAGGCCTTGCAAAGATATCCTGCGCTCTCCCTGCGGCTCATCCCTCTTTATGATAATACCGCTCTTCCTTGGCGTTCAGGATCGCCGTCCCGATCCCCTTATTGGTAAATATCTCCAAAAGCAGGCAATGGGGGATCCTCCCATCCAGGATATGTACCCTGGAGACGCCGCTGTTGATGGCATCGATGCAGTTCTGTAGCTTGGGCAGCATCCCGCCGCCTAGGGCTCCGCCGTCCACAAAGGCCTGGGCTTCATCCACCGTGATCTCGGAGATCAGGGAAGTCTTGTCTTTAAAATCCTGATAGACCCCTTCAACATCGGTGAGGAAGGCCAGCTTCTCCGCTTTCACCGCTGTAGCGATCGCGCAGGCTGCATCGTCCGCGTTGATATTATAAGAAGCAAACGCATCATCAAAGCCGATCGGGCAGATGATCGGAAGAAAATCCTTCTCCAGCAGGTCATAGATGATCTTCGGGTCCACCTGTTCCACCTCGCCCACGAAGCCGATGTCCTCACCGCCTGCATACCTCTTTTTACATTTGAGCATCATGCCGTCCTTGCCGCTGACGCCCACCGCCTTCACGCCCAGCTCATTGACCAGCTGGACCAAGCTCTTGTTTACCTTGTTCAGCACCATCTCCGCGATCTCCATAGTGGGCTCGTCTGTCACACGGAGACCGTTGATAAAACGGGGTTCCATCCCCACCTTCCCCACCCAGCGGCTGATCTCCTTACCTCCGCCGTGGACGATGATCGGCTTAAAGCC
>CAJUSS010000037.1 GCA_910588895.1 uncultured Lachnospiraceae bacterium | reverse complement strand
GATATCAACGGAAAGACATGGCTGAGTTATGGAAATGGCTCGACCGCAGGGACTGCCTCGATCATAACGGTTTCTGACAGCACATTAGCTTTGGTCGGAGAAGGAACGATCAGTGGTATCTCGGTCACCAATAACACCACATGGAAGAACATGGGTTTTGAGACGATGCGTTTGTCGAATGGTAACCTCAAATACCGGACGATCACAGCGACCAATACCCATCTGACTATCGGTGAAGAAGGCGGGGAAGGCCCCACCATCGAGGGAAATGGAAGCACAAGCTATCCCTTGTATGAAACGAACAAAACCCGGGGCGGCGTTATCCTGGTAGACGGCGGAAGCCTGACCATGAATGCCGGAACGGTCCAAAAAGGAGCAATCGGCGGATCGTCTGCAGCCTATGGCGGAGGTATCGCGGTCATCGGCGGTGACGGATTTACCATGAACGGCGGTACGATCACCCAAAACGTCAATAAAAAGAGCGGATCCCGATATGGAGGCGGCGTTTCTGTAGAAAAAGCCAACTTTACCATGAATGGTGGTGAGATCAGTGGAAACACATCCGGATCTTACGGCGGCGGTGTCTATGTGGGCGGACTTGCCGCGGCAAAGGCACAAGTAAAGATCGAGAATGGTGTCATCACCAAAAATACAGCCAGCTCCTATGGCGGAGGTCTTTATGTCACAAACTGTGAAGTGATCACGGATCAAGCAACCTTTTCCGGAAATACAGCAACCTCCTGGGGCGGCGCTGTTTATGCCTATTTTTCAACTGCCATGACCTTTAATAACACCAGCTTTACAGATAATACGGCAGGGAATAGAGGCGGTGCTATCTGCAACAGTAATTATAACAACCAAAAGATGACGATCAACGGCTGTACCATCACAGGTAATAAGCTGACCAAAGCACTGGCAAGTACAGTGGGTGCCGGGATCAGTGACGAATCCGGAGATCTGGAGATCACAGGAGGTACGGTCATCTCAGGAAATACGCTCTCCACAGGAAAAGGCGGCGGTGTCTATGCGCTCAAGACAAAAGGAGAGACCATAAGCTTTGGCGATGTCACCATTGCGGAGAATAAAGCAGCCTTTGGCGGCGGTGTTGCCATTGATACAGGAACCGGAAACCTGACCGCGGCAAAGAAGCCTTCTGTGGTGATCACCGAAGAGACCAAGGTATACGACAACACAGCAGCAGATGATAATACGGTGGCCGGTACTTCGGCCCATGTGTCAGATGAATTCCTGTTCTTCACGAAGGACAGCAATGTGAACAAGAACGGATTTGTAGACCACGAGGTAGTGATCGGAGGTACAGGATATCTGCTGGTGGACGGCGGCGATTCCCTGGTGGAGACCGGCAGCACATCCAAAGGATATCATAACTATCAGGAATCAAAGATACAGCAGGATGAGTGCATCGGTAACGGGGACGTATATCTGGATCCGGCGGAAAAAACAGAATTATATGTTTGGATCACCGATGAAAACGGCAAACAGCATGGAGAAAAGCTGACTAAAGAGAACGGACTTTGCGTGACTTTAGAGGATGCTTATAAAGCAGCGACCCAGGAGGGAAGTTCCGGTCTGATCTATGTCTGCAGCCAGGTGACCATCAGCGCAGAAGATAACCAGTATTTTAATGATCCCAGTATTACCTATACACGTTATAAGACCAACCAGAGCGACTATCTGTTTTCGATCAGATCCGGTGAGACCGTTACGTTTGCCGGCGCGCATATAGACGGAGCAAAGGTAGATTCCGGCAAGGCGATGGTAGAAGTGGGACCCAGGTGTACCCTGATCATCGAGGACAGTACGCTCCTGGAGAACGGGAAGAACACAAATGCCAAAGGCGGCGGCGGAGCGATCTATGTCCATGGCTTAAACTATACGATCGAACCGGCGATCCTCAAGATGAATGGCGGTACGATCCGGAACAATTCCGCGTATAAGGGCGGCGGTATCTATGCCTACGGCGGGAATAATGCCTATAACCATGGCACGGAGGTCATCCTTACCGGCGGAGAGATCACAGGAAATACGGCTTCGAACGATGGCGGCGGTATCAGCATCGTGAACAGCGCTACTTTGAGGATGGAAACGGGAGATGCCATCATTGCAGAGAATGTCTCCGGAGCCCAGGGCGGCGGTATCTGTATCGGAAGCGACTGGGGAAGCTATGATGCATCAGAAGGATATATCTACAGTGGAACGATCATAGGGAACCGTTGTGTTGCTTCTCTTAATAATTATGCAGGTGGCGGCGGTATCCATATATGGGCAGGCAGCACCATGCGGATGAAGAATGTCTACATTACTAAAAATTATGCAACAGGAGATGTTTCCGGCCAGGCAGCATTGTATTCCTGTCCTACAGGAAAGCTGGCGATCTTTGAACTGGACGGCGCTTTGATCACGGGTAATAAGAGCAAGATGAGTTATGCCTCATTCCCGGATGTCTATTTCCTGGGCAGAGGACGTTATGCAGATGTTTCCCATATCGCATTGGGCGGCGGCGATAATAACTGGCTGATCGGAACGCCGAAATCCACAGAACGGGCACCGAGATCTTATTATCAGAAGACGACCGAAACGTTCCGGATCAGCAGCGATGTAACAGACAAAACCATAGCTCTTGGAGAAAATGAGGCCACGGTTTTGCTGACAGAAAATGAATCGCATCAGCCAGGATCAGCCATCGCCAATAACGGCACCTTGATCATAGGTACAGAGACTAAGGCGCTGGAAGTGGTGAAAGAGTGGAAGGATGAAGCGGGAAAGGATACGACAGACCATCCGCATCAGGTGATCGTTAATCTGGCTTATAGAGATAGTGATGGAAAACTTGTGATCCTGGACGAAAAGACACGGGAGGATGCCCGTCAGATCTTAAGTGAGGAGAATGAGTGGAGGTATTGCTGGGATAAGCTGGGCGAAAATACAGAATGGACCGTAGTAGAAGCCAATGTGACCGGCTTTGCGCCTGAGATATCAGAAGCGGTCAAAGTAGAGAATCCTCTTCTGAACGAATTTTACAGGGTCACGCTCACCAATAAGAAAGATAAGGATAACTTTCCGGGAAGTCTGACCGTGAGCAAGAAGGTCTATGAGGAAAAGGATGACCCGGCTGACGAAGAAGAGGCGAGCAGCAGTAATGGATTTACTTTTGCTGTAGAGCTTACAGATCCAGGTGAGGGGATCATCACATACTATATCACAGACGCAGAGGGAAAGAAAGGTGACCTGCAGGTCATCGAGGATGTATCGCATTTTGAAGTGACCATAAAGGACGGCGAGACATTTACCGTTGGAGGCCTTCCGATAGGGACCGGCTACGCGATAGCCGAGGCAGAGGAGAGCCAGAAGAACTATGCTGTGTATATCAACGGAGAGCTGAAGGAAGATGGCAAAGTAAGCGGTGTCATCGCAAAAACAGATGATGCTGACGAGACGGATGGAGAAGACGGCATAAAGGTGGCATTTGCTTATACAAATGTAGAGACCACCGAGATCAGCGGCTCTAAGATATGGGACGATGATAATGACCGCGACGGCGTGCGTCCACAGAGCATTACCGTCACGCTGACAGCTTCCAATGGACTGACCTATACCAAGGTGGT
Organism: uncultured Lachnospiraceae bacterium; assembly: GCA_910588895.1. GTDB lineage: Bacteria > Bacillota > Clostridia > Lachnospirales > Lachnospiraceae > Caccovicinus. The sequence continues at coordinate 22,618 of CAJUSS010000037.1, read as the reverse complement.
GACCCCAGATGGGAACGGAGGCTGGTCCTGGAACTTTACAGGATTGCCGAAGTGGAGTGCAGATAAGGAGCTCCTCACCTATACCATCAGCGAAGAGGTGATAGCTGACTATAGTCCGATCTATACAGCGGATGCTCCGGATGGGGTGGGCAGATATGATATCACAAATGTCCACACTCCAGGCAGGACCAGCCGCACAGTAGAAAAGATCTGGATAGACGGAGATGATCGAGATCATGTACGTCCGAGCGCGATAACCGTCCAGCTGTATAAAACCGTTAATGGAGTGAAGGAAGAACACGGCGATGCAGTGACCTTAAATGCAGATAATAGTTGGTCTTACACATGGGAAGACCTGTTTGCCAATGAAGCTGGCAGTCCGATCGTCTATTCCGTAGAGGAAGTCGATGTACCGGAGAAGTATCAGGTCCAGATAGAGGAGACCGGTTCGAAATTCATCATGACCAACACCTATCAGCCGTCTGTAGTATCGAAGACCGTGGAGAAGCGTTGGGATGATGCGGAAAACCGTGACAACCTGCGTCCGGAATCGATCCGGGTGAGACTGCTGGCAGATGGTCAGGAAGCAGTGGTCGATACACCGGTGGTGACACTAGATGCGTCCAATGGCTGGAAGTACACATGGACGGGTCTTCCGGTAAATCGTGAGGGCAGCCCGATCTCTTACACAGTAGAAGAGATCGATGTTCCCGACGGTTATTCGGCCGGTATCACTTATGAAGGCGATCAGATGCTGATCACCAACACCCATACGCCAGAGCAGCCTACCACCCCCAATGAGCCAAACAGACCCTCTACACCTACCGGGCCAAGGGGGAACAGGGATAGGGATCCGGGAGTACCGACCACGACCATCGATCCGGGCCCCGTTCCGTTAGCAGCGCCTCCTCAGGAGGACAGCGCACCGCTGGTACCGATCGATGATGAGAGCGTCCCGCTGTTCGGGATGCCCAGGACCGGCGACAGGAGCGTATCGACAGGCGCATTGATCGGGATGATGGTAGTCTCGTTGATGGCAGCATGTGGGATCTATATCAAGAAGCATAAGGAAGAATAGACCGGCTAGATAAACGGATATAGACCGAAAAGACAGTGAGATAGGGGGCTGTGGAAAGATAGACAGTCCTAGGATAGGGAGGCAGTGACCCAAAACCAGTCACAGCCTCCCTATTTTTGTGCTATACTATACAGGATGAGAGGCTCTATAGCAGATATACAGGGAGGCAGAGCTATGACGGGATGATGGAGCTGGTGTATGAACGCAGGATAGAGCATGGCGACTGCAAGTGCCCGGCCCGGTGATGGCCGGTGGGATGATATCGTCCAAGGAAAAGACATGGGAAAAAGAGGATTGACACACCGCCTCATCTGAGCGATAATAAAGATACCCCGATGCGTAGGGAACGGTTACTTCGACTTAGGATCGCGTTGTTGCGGGTTCGAGGCCCGTCTGCCGCTTTTTTGCGGCAGTAGCTCAAATGGGTAGAGCACGACCAGACCGTTCCCGCTCTTTCTCGGGGTTTTTGTTATAGATGTCGGACGCAGAAAAGGGTTTGGCGAAAAGAAGAGGAGGGGATCATATTGAGCCGTTTTCGGAACAGGACAGACCAAGCGGGCGATCTTGTCGGGAAGGATGAGACGGTCGTTAATTTTATGCAGGGGAGATCTTATCGGATCGATGCGCTGGATACGCTGAAGATGGTCACGGCCTCCTCGATCTTTGGCGAACCCGCCTACTATCGGGCTGGAGGGATCGCTGCGGAGCGTTGCTACAAGAGCTGCGCCCTTTTAGACGGCTATCTCCTTTTTGGCGATGACTGGGACGGCCGCACGGCTGCGCAGGTCATGGAGCAGGCGGTGGACGCGGCGCTGGAGGAGGATCTTGAAGCGACCCTCCGCTGGGCGGTCACGCTGCGAAAGGAGTTTTTCATGCGCTTGAACCCCCAGGTGATCATGGTGCGGGCGGCCCTCCATCCGGGTCGGAAGGATCTTACCAGAGAGCATCCGGGAGAGTTTGACAAGATACAGCAGCAGGTCATGAGTCGGGGGGATGATGCGCTGTCCCAGCTGGCCTATTTTCTATATTTGAACAAAGGAAAGCAGAGGATGCCCAGCATCTTAAAGCGTTCGATCGCCAGGAGACTGGAAGCGCTGGATGCCTACGAGGCGGCAAAATATAAAAATGCAACGATGGGGCTAAGGGATGCGGTCCGCATCACCCACGCCAATTCCCCGGTAATCGATATATTCATGCAGACAGGAAAGCTTGCGCTGCCGGAAGAAAAGAAGACCTGGGAAAATCTGCGCTCGGCTGGGCTGGGCTGGAAGGAGATCTTCCATCAGATCCCCATGGGCCATATGGCGCTGCTTAAAAATCTGCGGGGCGTTTTTACAGAAAATACAGGAGAGGCCAACCGAGAATTCTGCAGGGAGTATCTGGAACGGCTAAAAGGCGGAGTGGTCCAGGGAAAGCAGTTCCCCTTCCGCTATTACAGTGCATATCGGATGGTGGAAAAGAGCGACTGCGCATATCGGCCTCTGCTCATGGACGGCTTGGAAGGATGTATGGATCTGTCCATGGAGAATATCCCGCAGTTTGCCGGCAAGACCATGTGCCTGTCCGATAATTCCGGTTCCGCCTGGGGGGCCTTTCCCTCCGGATACGGCACGGTCCAGATCGCGGTGATCGACAATCTCTCCTCCGTGATCGCGGCGGCGGCTTCGGAGGAGGGCTATGTGGGGAAGTTTGGAGACCGGCTGAACGTGTATCCGGTGTCAAGGCGGGGGCAGATCCTGCGCCAGTGCGAGCGGATCTCCCGGAACGGGAGCCAGGATGTGGGGGCTTCCACAGAAGGCGGTATCTGGGAATTTTTCTGTCAGGCTATCGAGAAGAAGGAGCATTGGGACCAGATCTTCATCTACTCTGACCAGCAGGCAGGGCATGGGGGGTTATACGGCACCGAGGCGCAGCAGCAGGTCTATGGAAGGCAAGGCTATAGCTGTGAGCCGGGGCGAAAGGGAGCAGGACGGTATATCGATGTGTTCCGGCTGATCCTGGAGTATCGAAAGAGGGTGAACCCAAAGGTGAACGTGTTTTCTATCCAGACCGCAGGCTATGACAATGTCTGCATCCCGGAGTACGCCTACCGCACCTGCATCCTGTATGGGTGGACCGGAAAAGAACTGCTCTTTGCCCGACAGATGATCGATCTGTGGGATGAGATGGAGGGGAGAGCAGGAACGTGATGCTCCCGGATGAACGGTCCGGCCGGATACGGCAAGAAAAGGGGCAGCATCCTAGCTCCTCTTGATAAAGTCCCTATGACATTTCGGACAATGGATGCTGATCCGCCCCTTCCCTCTGGGGATCCGGATCTTCTGCCCACAGCCGGGGCATTTATAGATGTGGTATTTCCAGGCCTGGACAGCCTGGGCCCGCCGCCTTTTGACCTGCTCTGTCGCCTGGAAGCGCCATCTTAAGTAGCGCTCATTTTCCCGGAAACGGGCGGAGATGTTCCGGGAGAACATGCGGAAGTAGCTGTAGACTAAAAGGGCCAGGGCCGCCCAGTACAGGATATGGGTCCGCAGCACCAGGCTGCAGAGGAGCAGCACCAGGATACAGCCGCTCAAGAAGCGGGCCAGCTGGTCCACCCCATATCGTCCGATCATAAAATGCTGCAGCTTTTGTCTCCATCTGTCCATCATGTCATGTCCTCCTTTCTGTGGGACGTGTTCACCGTATGGTCTGTCCTGCCGTCAGATCCTTGATGACCTCCCCCGCCGCGATCAGTCCGGCCACGGAGGGCACGAAGGCCAGGCTGCCGGGAATATCCCGCCGATGTGTACCTTGGTGTGCTGGATCCGGCGGGCTGCTGCTTTCTGGGGGAAGGCTGTCTTCCATATCCTCCAGAGGCCTGGCGGGCGCCTCTGTGGAATAGACCACCTTCAGGGCTGCTATCCCTCTTTTTTTGCATTCACGGCGCATCACACGGGCCAGCGGGCAGATGCTGGTCTGATAGAGGTCGGTCACCTGGAACTTGGTCGGATCCAGTTTATTGCCGGCCCCCATGCAGCTGATCGCGGGTATGTTCCATTTTTTAGCCAGGGCGACGATCTCCAGCTTGGCTGTGACCGTATCTACCGCGTCCACCACATAGGAATACCCTCTAAGATCAAATGTATGTGCGTTCTCCGGCAGAAAGAAGCATCTTCGTACTTCTACCTGTGCGCTTGGCGCGATCTCCAGGATGCGCTCCTGCATAACGTCCGCCTTATAGCGGCCAAGGGTCTTTTCAGTGGCGATGATCTGCCGGTTGATGTTTGTGAGGCTGACTGTGTCGTCATCCACCAACAGGAAGGAACCGACCCCGGTCCTGGCCAGCGCCTCCACGACATATCCGCCTACGCCGCCTATACCAAAGACCGCTATCTTGGCTTTCGCCAGCCTTTCCATATTTTCCTCCCCCAGCAGCATCCGGCTCCTTGAAAAACGATCGAGCATAAAAGTGCCTCCTTTGCTCTTTTGTATCTTTGACGCCGTCAGCTCTATTATACCCATCTTTTCCATGGGGCTCAACTGCATTTTGCTCTGGGCAGTGAAAAGTGATCCTGCAGGTGAAGCCGAGATGAAAGAAACAGAGGTCTGTTGCACATCCGTCATAAATATGCTATGCTGTTGCAAAGATAGGGGAAAGGTGTGCCATGGTGATGCATCTGACCGATAACCGGCAGGCGCTGGTCGACCGGTATAAGGAACGGCAGAAGCTATGAGCTTGTATTCTTTTTGCAGATCCGGACATACAGACAAGTTACATCAGATATATAAAAGACCCAAAGAATGGAGGGCCACTATGCAAAGACTAAAGAGCCAAAAGATGAGACGTCTTGCCCCGGAGCTGGATCCGCTGCGGATCGGGACGGGCTGGAAGGTGGAGGATCTGTCAAAGCCGCAGGTGATCGTAGAGAGCACCTATGGCGACAGCCATCCGGGCAGCGGACATTTACATATTTTGGTGGAGGAGGTGCGCAAGGGCATCGCGGAGGCCGGGGGATTTGGCGCCCGGTATTTTTGTACGGATATCTGTGACGGGGAGAGCCAGGGGACGGACGGGATCAATTTCAGCCTTGCCAGCCGGGAGATGATCGCCAATATGATCGAGATCCATGCAAATGCCACCCTTTTTGATGCCGGTGTCTATCTTTCCAGCTGTGACAAAGGGCTGCCTGGGAACCTGATGGGGTTAGCACGGGTGGATATCCCGTCCATCGTAGTGCCGGGCGGGACCATGAACGCCGGGCCGGATATGCTGACTTTAGAGCAGCTGGGGATGTACAGCGCCGGATACCAGAGAGGCGAGATCGATGAAGAGAAGCTGGAGTGGGCAAAGCAAAACGCCTGTCCCAGCTGCGGGGCGTGTTCCTTTATCGGGACAGCCTCCACGATGCAGATCATGGCCGAGGCCTTGGGGCTGGCTCTGCCGGGGAGCGCGCTGATGCCGGCAGAGAGCCTGGACCTTTTGACCTTTGCCAGGGAAGCGGGCAGGAGAGCGGTGGAGATGGCCCTTGCAGGTGACGCTATGCGTCCCGGCGCCATCGTCACCATGGACAGCTTCGAAAATGCGATCCTGGTCCATGCCGCAGTCTCCGGCAGCACTAACTGTCTCCTCCACATCCCGGCGATCGCCCATGAGCTGGGGATCCAGATCACAGGGGATACCTTTGACCGTCTCCACCGAAACGCAAAGTATCTTTTGGATGTGCGTCCTGCAGGCCGCTGGCCGGCCGAGTGCTTCTATTATGCCGGCGGTGTGCCGGCTATCATGGAGGAGATCAAGGACCGGCTGCACTTAGACGCCATGACGGTCACCGGAAAGACCCTGGGAGAAAATCTGGAAGCGCTAAAGGAGAACGGTTTTTATGAGCGCTGCGAGAGATGTCTGCAGGACTTTAATGCGCGCTACCACTGTCAGATCACGAGAGAGGATATCATCCGTCCTTGCCACAAGGCCATCGGGACGAACGGCAGCATCGCCGTCCTGCGGGGGAACTTAGCTCCGGAAGGCGCTGTCATCAAGCATACGGCCTGCCCGAAGGAGATGTTCAGGGCGGTGCTGCGGGCAAAGCCCTTTGACAGTGAGGAGGAGTGCTTAGATGCGGTGTTGAAGCACAAAGTGGAAAAAGGCGATGCCGTGTTCATCCGCTATGAAGGCCCCAAGGGCAGCGGGATGCCGGAGATGTTCTACACATCCGAGGCCATCAGCAGCGATAAGGAGCTGGGGAGGAGCATCGCGCTGATCACGGACGGCCGTTTTTCCGGAGCCTCCACCGGACCGGCGATCGGACATTGCAGCCCGGAGGCTGCGGAGGGCGGACCGATCGCGCTGGTGGAAGAGGGGGATCTGATCCAGATCGACGTGATGGAACGGAAGCTGGATATCGTCGGCATCCGTGGGGAGAGGAAGACCGAAGAAGAGATCCGGGCGGTCCTGGAAGAGCGAAAAAAGGCCTGGAAGCCCAGAGAAGCTCGTTACAAGAGAGGCGTGCTCCGCTTGTTTGGTGAGCATGCGGTCAGCCCGATGCGGGGCGCGTATCTGGACTATGAGGATCGTTGACAGAGTGGTAAAAACACCACACGGATGCCCCTTCCAGTGATCGCTCAGATCGGCATGGATCCGATCTGCTATTTGAGCAGATCAGCTATGGTAACGCTTAGATCTGGATAGATACAGGAAGCGATCGGCTCATCAAAGTCATATTGGCGGGTCTTTTCATCATGTTCAAAGTCATAGACATTGACGGTCTGCTTTTGGGGATTGACGATCCAGTATTCCCGCACCCCGGCAGAGCGATATTTAAAAAGCTTGATCCCATAGTCCATCCGTTCGGTGCTGGGGGAGACGATCTCGATCACCTGATCGGGAGCGCCGTTGCAGCCGCGTACATCCAGTTTATCCCTGTCGCATATGACGGAGATATCAGGCTCCACATAAGTCTTATCATCTGCATTTAAAAAAACAGCAAATGGAGCGGGATAAACCTCGCAGCTGCCGTGTTTGCTGTCGATATGATTTCCGATGTACCGTTCCAGCTGGTGGATCAGCCGTTGATGGATCCGCAGAGGCGGAGCCATGGCATAGACCTGTCCGTCGATCAGCTCGGCGCGCTGCCCTTCCGGCAGAGAATAGATATAGTCCAGTGTAAAGGGCATTTTTTGTGGTGATGGCATAGAGGGCCTCCCTTCTTTTTCCATAGTATATGCTCTGGTGGATCGTAACATGTGGGGAGAGATCGATGATATCTTACATGCGTTCAGAAAAGACTGAACGGATAAAGAAAGAAGGCTTTCATGATCGAGGTCAAAGTATCCATACATCCCAGATCACACCTCCCGGATAGTCGATAGTTCTATTGTAGCATGGATAAGGGGGCGGTTCAATGCAAATTTATCTTGAGATGTGCCTGTCCCCACATACAAAGGGCGCTGCAAGCCCGACTCCCCGTCGTCTCACAGCGCCCCTGTCCTATCTCCGGTTCTCCGCCGAATCTTGTGCTTTCAATACGATATAGACGAAAAAACATCCTAGCCTGCATTCCTGCTGCGGCCAAACAGCCGATCAAAGCTGAAACCGCGCTTCATGAGTAGCGAGGTGAAATTCTCGCAGTTATAAAACTGCTCTCCCTTGACCCACTGGGGGCAGGGATCGTTTCTCCAGAGTCCGTACATTTCAAAAGCATATCCCATATCCTTGCCGTTCATGACCACACCTCCCGCGTCCGTTTCCTGTCCGGCTTTTCTTGGTTTTTGTAAAGGCCTCTCCGGGCCGATACCTGTTTCTTTATAGCTCTATTATGATCCGGACTGGACTTTTTGTCTATAATCTGCTAATCTGAAAGCAGATGGCAAAGTATGTATCTAGAGTACATATTTTTAAAAATGTGGAAGCGGTGCCCGTTTTTTCCATCGGTCAGCCGGCGGAAGGGGACTTGGAAGGGATGCCGCGTCCGCGAAGAGAAAAAAAGGAGGCAGACGATGGCAGTACGTTTCTGGGAGATCTACGAGAAGACACATGAGATCTACAAGCTCCAGCTCTTAGCTGGAAAAGGGGGTCTGAACCATGTGGTGGGCTGGGTCCACATGCTGGAGGACGAGACGATCATCAACCGTTTTTCCGGCCAGGAGCTGGCGGTGACCACCGGGATCAAGGCCAAGGAACCGGATTGGCTCCTGCATGTGGTCTCCGCTATGAAGAAGTCGGACTGTACCGGGATCATCATCAATACCGGTATGTACATCGATCAGATCCCCCGGGAGGTGATCGAGTGGTGTGAGATCGAGCAGTTCCCGCTCCTCATCATGCCCTGGGAGATCTCGATCACCCGCCTGATCCAGGATTTCTGCATGCGGATCATGCGGAGGAACCAGAAGGAGCAGGAGGTGGGGATCCTGTTCAAGAACATCATGCGGGGGCGGGAGGTGACCGATGCCTTCCTCTCTCAGATCCAGCCCCGTTTCGATGCAGAGGGGACCTTCAGGATCTTCTGTATCCGGATCAGCTATGGGGTGGAGGAGACCACGGCCTTCCTCCAGGCCATGTTAAAGCTGGAGAATATCTTCGGCCTCTGGCAAAATGGGAAAAAGATCCAGATCCCCTACCTGATCATCGAATTTGACGACTGCTATGCCCTGATGGTGAACAATTTCCCCGCAGGCTCTGCCGATGAGCTGACCCAGCAGATCCTGGAACAGTTTTCCTATTTTATCCAGAGGAAGAAGCTGAGCCTTGGCCTGGGGCCGGAGGTGCAGAGCATCTACGACCTGCGGCTGGCCTTTAGGCGAGCCAGGATCGCCGCGAAGATGGCCTTTCAGACAAAGCAGAAGGTAGTGGATTTTGATGAGATGGGGTTTTTCAAGATCCTCTTTGCCTCTGATGACGCGGCGATCCTAAAAAGCTATGAAGCCCAGATGCTGGGGCCTTTGGTAGAATACGATGAGCAGCACCATGCCAATTACCTGGAGACCCTGCGCAGCTACATCGAGAACGACCGCAGCCTGATCGGGGTGGCAGCGGCCACCTTCACCCATCGGAACACCGTCAATTACCGGGTCCAGAACATCAAACGGCTGCTGGATAACGAGCTGAAGACAGCCGAAGACCTGTTCCCTTATCAGGTGGCTTTTTACATACGGGATATGAACCTGTAGAGCCGGCTGGCCTGTGGGCCAAGGCACACAAAAGCCGGCGGGCTGCGGCAGGGAGGATACAAAAGAGCGGGCGGGAGGAGCGTGAACGCACCGGAAAGGGGCAGCAGATGAAGGAAAGAGCCAGAAAACTTTGGATGGGGATCTCTTTAAAGAAGAAATTAGGCATTTTTGCCGTTATGATCGTTTTTGTCATGGGGCTTTCCGGGGTGTCCGATATCGTGGCCATGGATCTTGTGGTGCAAAGCTTCGACCGGATCTTAGATGATGATTCCCGCTGCAATGATATGCAGGAGGCTATGGAGCTGGAGACGGAGGCCTTTGCCGCCTATGTGCGGGACAGGAGCGAGGAGAACGGGGAGGCCTATCGCCTCTCCTGCGTCCGTTCGGAGCGATGCCTGGTGGCCCTGCCCTTTGACTATGGGCAGATCGGCAGTGAACGCTACGCCAGGACCTGGAATGTGAAGAACGGATATGAAAACTACACCATCCGCCGGGACCAGGTCCTGGGGATGGCCAGACTGGAGACGGCAGAGACCACGGGGCGGATGATCGACAGTCTGGGCAGCTTGTTCCGGTACGATCTAAAGATGTCCGAGCAGGTGGTCATGCTGGAGCGGGAGTTGAAGGTGGTCGAGGACTATATGTTCATCCAGCAGATGTGTTTTGGCGGGAGAGTGGTCTACGGCAGCCAGCTGGAGCTGGATCAGGGGGGCCGTGATGATCCCAGCCTTTACCTTACAGCCGCTGGTGGAAAATGCGGTCATCTCCGTGGCGGATACGGGAGCAGGTATGAGCCGGGAACGGTATGAGGAGCTGTGCCAGGCCTTGGAGGAGAGCTGTGAAAAAGGGAGACGGACCTCGAAGACAGGGATCGGACTGGGGAATATCTATAGGCGGGTACATACCATGTACAAGGGCGGGCAGGTGCGGATCGTGAGCACGCCGGGACGGGGGACCGTGGTGCAGATGTGGATACCCCAGGAGAGGGAGGAGGGAGAGAGACAGGATGTATCGGATACTGATCGCAGATGATGAGAGGATCGAAAGGTTGATCTTATATCAGGTGCTGGACCGGAATCTAAGGGATAGGTGTGAGATCTTTCAGGCAGAGAATGGGAGAGAGGCGCTGGAGGTGTTTGTCCGAGAGAAGATCCAGATCGCCATCCTGGATATCAAGATGCCGGGGATCGATGGGATCGAGGCAGCCAGGCAGATCCGGCAGGCTGACCCCTGGTGCAGCATCATCTTCCTTACCGCATTCGACGAATTTGCCTACGCCAGAAAGGCGATCACGGTCCGTGCTCTGGACTATCTGTTGAAGCCCTGCGACGAAGGGGAGCTGATGCTGGTCCTGGAGGAGGCGATCCGTCTTGCCGGCGATCGGGAGAGACGGAGCAGGCAGGGAGAAGGCACGGCGGGATCGGGAGGCGGAGCCGCAGGCGCTTATGATACAGCCAGCATGCCGGAGGTGACCCTGATCTACGCGGAGGTCGATCCGCTGGATCCGATCGTAGGCCAGATGGCCAGCGACTTTAAGTCTAAGGTGGAGGAGCTTTCTGATGGTAAGATCACCATTGACGTCCAGGCCAGCGGTGTGCTGGGTTCGGAAAATGACGTGCTGGATACGATGATGGGCGGCGGGACCATCGATATGTCCAGGATCTCGGCCTTTGCCCTGACCAGCTACGGCGGGCAGAAGTCCATGCTCCTGTCCCTGCCCTATACCTTTGTGAGTCGGGAGCATTATTGGGATTTCGCGAACAGCGACCTGGCGGATGAATATCCGCATGACGGCTCTAGATCCCTACCTTCCCAAAGGATTGGTAAAGACTCTGGATATCTTGGCAGACGGGGCGGTCCTGGCCTTGGCCATGATCATGATCGTGGTGGGATGGCGGTATGCCACAGGTCTGGGAGCCAAGGGGAATTATGTGAGCATGCCTAAGGTGTCCCGTTTCGGGATGTATTTTCCGGTCCCTTTGGCCGGGGTGGCGATGCTGATCTTTGAGCTGGAGGCTCTTTACGGGCATGTGAAGGGACTGCTCCTGAAAGAGGAGGTGGAGGTATGAGTATAGATACGATGGCGATCGCCATCCTGCTGGGGAGCTTTTTTGTCATGGTACTCCTGCGGTTCCCGATCGCCTACGCCGTGGCGCTTTCTTCCATGTTCTGCCTGCTGTCCCAGGGGCTGCCGTTAAATACCATCTGTCAGCAGATGGTGAAGGGCATCAGCTCTTTCAGTCTGATGGCGGTCCCCTTTTTTATCACTATGGGGTGCCTGATGGGCTCCGGCGGCATCTCGGAAAAGCTGATCGCCCTGGCAAATGCCTGTGTGGGCTGGATGCGGGGCGGCATGGCCATGGTCAATATCGTGGCATCCTACTTTTTCGGCGGGATCTCCGGCTCCGCGGCGGCAGATACGGCATCTTTAGGATCGATCTTGATCCCGATGATGGTGGACCAGGGCTATGACGATGATTTTTCCACGGCGGTGACCATCACCTCTTCCTGCGAGGGCCTTTTAGTGCCGCCAAGCCACAATATGGTCATCTATGCCACCACGGCCGGGAGTCTGTCGGTAGGCAGCCTGTTTTTGGCCGGATATATCCCGGGGGCGTTCTTAGCGCTGTCGCTGATGATCGGCTCATATATCATCTCGCTGAAGCGAGGTTATCCAAAGGGAGAGAAGTTCAGCATCAAGAACCTGTTTCGGCAGATCTTGATATCCTTCTGGGCCTTGGCGGCGATCCTGATCGTGGTCTGTGGTGTGGTGGGGGGCAAGTTCACTGCCACGGGATCCGCAGTCATCGCGGTGATCTACAGTCTCCTGGTCAGCGTGTTCATCTATAGAGGCTTAGACTGGAAGGGTGTGTGGCGGGTCATCGGGGAATGTGTGGATACGCTGGCGATCGTGCTGGCACTGCTCTTGAACCTGATCATCCTGGTGCTGGGCTGCATCATGGATATGGCTCCCATCATCCTGATCGCTACGCCGATCCTGCTTCCGATCGCTGTTTCGATCGGAAGCGATCCGATCCAATTCGGGATCATGATGGTCTTGAACTGCGGTATCGGTCTTTTGACCCCGCCGGTGGGCGCAGTGCTGTTCATCGGTTCTGCTGTGTCAAAGGTACCTATGGAGCGGGTGGTGAAGGCCACGCTGCCATTCTATAAATGCATGATCGTCACCCTGCTCTTGATCACCTTTGTGCCGGCGATCAGCCTGTGGCTGCCGCAGATGGTACAGGCAGGCTTGTGATGACCGGACAGACCATCGCGGCATTTGCCTGACCGACCGGGGGATCGTCTGTAGGAGAGGGGGGGGTGTGTTGAAGAGAGGGGGAGCCGTACTGGCCACTCTGATCGGAGCAGCTATCCTGGGGGCCTGTGTGCTTTCCGGGGAGAAAGCACCGGATCCCCCCAGCCCGGAGTTTGTGCTGACCTATGCGTAAAACCAGCCGGAGGACTATCCACGACCCAGGGGGCTTACCTCTTTGCCCGTCTGGTCTATGAGCGGACGGAGGGCAAGGTGGAGATCCTGGTCAATGCGGGAGGGACACTGGGAGAGGAACAGAGCACGATCGCCCAGATGCAGTTTGGCGGGATCGACTTTGCCAGGGTCTCCTTGAGATCCCTGGCCCAGTTCATCCAGGAGCTCAACGTCCTGCAGATGCCTTATCTGTATACGGGGGCAGACCATATGTGGGAGGTATTAGAGGGGCCGGTGGGAGATCTGTTTTTCCATACCCTGGAGGATCCCGGGCTGGTGGCCTTATCCTGGTATGACGCCGGGGCGCGGGATTTCTACAGCGCTTCAAAGCCGATCGAGACTCTGGAGGATGTGGAGGGGATGCGGATCCGGGTCCAGGACTCGGATCTGATGAAGGCGATGGTGGAGGCCATGGGTGCATCTGCAGTGCCTATGGATCACAGCCAGGTGTACTCGGCGCTGGAGACCGGGCTCATCGACGCGGCGGAAAATAACTGGCCTTCCTATGATCCCATGCGGCATTACGAGGCAGCTCCCTATTACACGATCGACGAGCACACTCGTGTGCCGGAGATGCAGATCATGGCAGAGGCCACCTGGGAGCGGTTACCTGCGGAGCAGCAGGCGGTCATCCTGGAATGTGCCAGAGAATCTGCGGTCTATGAAAGAAAACTGTGGGAGGAAAGGAGCCGCCAGTCCGAAGAGCGGATGCGCCAGGCCGGATGCCAGATCATAGAACTGTCCCCGGAAGAAAAAGCCCGCTTCCGCGAAGCCATGATGCCCGTCTGCGACGAGTATTGCAGCGGCTATATGGACATCATCCAAGAGATCACAGAGGCAGACAGCGGCAGAGCGCCGTGAAAGAGCGTATATGCTGTGGGGCAGAAACACCGGATGGAGTAAAAACAGAACAGTCATGGTCACCGGCATGGTCGGGGGCTATGGCTGTTTTTTGCTTAATTAGGAAAGTACGTCCTATGAAACAAAACCCTCCGGGGATGCAAGATCTGTGTAACTTTTCACAGGTTGGCCAAGGGGGCCTCCCTACGCTGCTGGATATCGGCGTGCTATGGGGCATCCTGTCTCTAGAGAGAACATAGCGGATGCCCCGGACGCAGCGGACCCGATGCCACATCCCTCTGTCATAAAACCCTCTGGCGCATGTGTGGGCCGTGACCGATCTGTCAGATCTGTCAAAAAAATAAAAAATAGCACTTGCATGATCGACATATATATGCTATACTAGGGATCATAATTAATAAGGTCACTGAACAAATTAAATGAGGAGTGGTGACAGTGAAAAAGTATAACCAGCTTTTGATCAAGGATAATAACAAGAAGCAGGTCTACCAGATGATCGAGGATATACCCGGGGTCAGCCGGGCCCAGATCGCGGAGCGGATGAAGCTGAGCAAGACCACGGTGTCGGCTCTGGTGGATGAGCTGATGCAGGAGGGCTATGTGGTGGACGAGGGGGCCTGCACCAGCAGCCGGCAGGGCCGGCGGCCCAACAGCCTTACGGTCAACAGCCATGCGAATTCCGTCATCGTCATGAACTGGCACAAGGACAGCCTGGAGATCGCGCTGGTGGACCCTGCTATGAACGTGACCATGTGCAAAGAGTATGACATGAAGGGAGCAAAGGATGCCTTAGCCCAGCTTGGCCGGTATTTTGAAGCCTTTAAAGGATCTCAGTGTGTGGATCTTCGGATCATGGGCGTGTGCGTGATCGTCCCGGGTATGATCGACCAGAAACAGGATAAGATCGTATCAGTGGTCCTCCCGCCCGGAGACCAGGGGGAGCACAGGATCAGCAGGCTGCGTTCGGTCCTGGCGGGCTGCCCGCTGGCGATCCTCAATGATACGGCCTGCTTTGCCTATGCGGAGAACGCCTTTGGGAAGCTGGACAGCGAGAACTACATCTACATCAATATCAATGACGGTGTAGGCGCGGCTCTGATCCATGGCGGACACCTTCTGGGCGGAGCCAGCGGTATGGCGACCCAGTTCGGCCATGTTTCCGTGGACCGGAACGGCTATCCCTGTCCCTGCGGCAACAAGGGGTGCCTGGAGAACCAGATCGGAGAGCTGGCCCTTCCTCGGCTCTTCAAGGAGTTTGGCGTAAAGGCGGAGAAGAAGGAGGGAGAGAAGCTCCTCTTTAAGGACCTGGCCGCCATGGCAGAGGCGGGAGATACGGCGGCCCTCCGGCTGATGTCCGCCATGGCAGAGGATCTTGCCTATGCCCTGTGCAATGCGGTCTCCCTGCTCCATCCGGAGGTGATCATCGTGGGTGGGATCGGAAGGAAGCTGGGCGGCCGGTTTTTGGAGACACTAAAGGAGAAGATCGGCCATATGGGCTTCCGGCAGTTCGTGTCGGATGTGGAGGTGGTCTACACCCGGCAGGGAGAAGCCTCCGTGGCCCGGGGGGCGGCTAAATATTATATAGACCAGTATTTTCGGTTCAACGATACGGATCCGTCCGGGCTGTTCTGCGGTTAGAGCATGGCCTGCCCACAAAGAGCTGCACACGGAGCGGTATCCGGAGACCTAGAGCGTGGAGAAAGGAGAAGAGAGTATGAAGCCATTAGGGATCGCGGTGGTCATCGACCGGCATTTAGAGGAGACATTGACCTGGGCCAAAGAGGCCGGATTTACAAACTGTCAGCTGCAGCTGTGGGATATGAGCTGCCTGACCGAGGAGCATGCGAGAGGGACAAAGGCCATGGCCGACGCCTGCGGTATGGAGATCACCGGCCTGTGGTGCGGTTGGCGCGGCCCTATAAAATGGGATTTTGCAGAAGGGCCGTCTATCTTAGGGATCGTCCCGCCGGCATATCGGGAGGCCAGGATCCGGGACCTTTTGGCCGGGAGCGTGTACGCCAAGGCGCTGGGCGTCCGGACGGTGATTACCCATTTGGGCTTTGTGCCTGCCAACTGCCGGGATGAGGGCTATACCGGAGTGGTCAGCGCATTGCGCTACATCACCCGGACGCTGAAGGAGCGGGGACAGGAGCTCCTCATGGAGACCGGCCAGGAGCCGCCGATCGTCTTGAAGCGTCTGATCGACGATGTGGAGGCGGACAACCTGTTCGTCAACTACGACCCGGCGAACCTGATGATGTACGGGAATGCCAACCCGGTGGATGGTCTGGAGATCCTGGGCCGATATGTAAAGAGCGTCCACGCCAAGGATGGCAGCTATCCGGTGAACGGCTACGAGCTGGGATCAGAGTTCCCGATCGGCAAGGGGAGAGTAGACTTTCGCGGCCTGCTGGGGAAGCTGGAGGCCCTTGGCTATGACGGCCCCATATCGATCGAATACGAGATCGAGGCGGGAAATGAACGGCAGCGGCAGGAGATCCTGGAGGGAAAGGCCTATCTGGAGCAGCTCCTGTGACAGCGCGTGAGGATAAGAGCGTTCCTGCCAGGGGTGCCAGAGATGTTGGAGATCGGCGGCATGGCGGAAGGCATAAACGTGTCGAGCGGATCTGTGCGCCGTGCGTTTGCCGGGATGGAGCGAAAGGGATGAGGGAAATATGAGGATAGCCATCTGGGGCGCGGGAAAAATGGGGCAGGTCCACGGAAACGCCTACAGGAAGATGGGCGGCGATGTGGAGATCGGATATGTCATAGAGCGTGACAGAGAAAAAGCCCGCGCATTTGCAAAAGGATTTAACTGTATTTGGATAGAGACCATCGAGGAACTGGAACGGGGCAGCGTAGATGCTGTGGATATCTGCCTTCCCACTCATCTGCATCCGGATGCGGTCATCAAGAGTCTGGGATCGAGCGATGCGGTGTTCTGTGAAAAGCCCCTCTGCCTGGAGCGGGAGACATATGAGCGGCTGAAAAAGGCGGTGGGGACCGGCCCGGGAACTGTGATGATCGGCCAGGTGCTCCGCTTCTGGAACGGTTATGTGAAGGCAAAGGAGCTGTTGGATAAGGGGGCTGTGGGAGCGCCCAGGATGATCGCCTGCTCCAGACGGCAGAAGATGCCGGCATGGTCCGACGGGAACTGGCTGATCGACAGTGCAAAGAGCGGCGGGCTTTTGATGGATCTGTGTATCCACGATGTGGATTATGTCTACTGGCTCCTGGGACGCCCAAAGCGGGTGTCCTGCGAGATCGTAAAGCGGGAGACGGTCACCCTCCACGGAATGGTGACCCTGGCTTATGAGGGCTGCTGTGCGGCCATCACCGGCTCCTGGGGGATGCCGGAGAGCTTCAACGGAGGCGAGCTGGCGGCGGTATTGGAGATCGTAGGCGATCAGGGGATGATCACCTACAGGGGTGGAGATACCCTGGAGCTGATTGGAGAAAAGGGGCGGGAGACGGTCCGGCTGGGAGCGCGGGACGGCTATGAGGAGGAGCTTGGATATTTTGTCCAATGTGTGCGGGACCGAGTAACGCCCGCCCGTTCGGATATCCTTTCCGTAGAAGGAACGATGGAGATCCTGTGGGCGGCGGAACAGGCCTGGCGGACGAGCAGGGCCGTGGAGCTGGAGGGGCCTGGGCGGTCAGACGGCTGCAGCCAGGAGAGCCGGCGTGCAGCAAGTGACCGGATGGCCGCAGCCGAAAGAGCCGCCGGCAGCAAGTGATCGGATGGCCGCGGCCGAAAGAGCTGCCATGCTCTGCAGTATGCCTATGGCCGAGAAGGAACTTTGGGATCTATGTAGAGGGAAGGAGAGATGCTGATATGGGAAAAAGAACATGGAAAAAAAGGCCGTATCTGCCGTATATCGCCCCTGCGATGATCATCATGACCGTGCTCACCGTATTCCCCACCCTGTTCTTATATGCGATCAGCATGACAGACTATCAGCTGGGCTGGGAGCTTAGCCGGGTGAAGTTCGTGGGCTTGGAAAATTACCTGCGGCTGTTTGCCGGCGGGGACCCGGATTTCTGGAACGCGGTCTACATCAGCCTCCTGTTCATGGCAGTCACCACGGCGGTAGAGATGGTGCTGGGGTTTTTTATCGGGAAGTTGCTGTGCGAGACGGAATTTAAGTTAAAGCCCCTTGTGTTCGCTGTGCTGATCATCCCGATCGTGATGACGCCCAGTATCGCGGGGAACATATGGAAACTGATGCTGAACTCGGAGTATGGCATCATCAACTATTTTTTAGGCTTGGCAGGCTTGGAGCGGGTCGCCTGGCTGGATGCGGACAGGGCATTTTTCTCTGTGGTGCTGGCGGATATATGGCAATGGACGCCTTTTGTGGCGCTGATCAGTTATGCGGGCTTATGCTCTCTCCCTGCGGATCAGTATGAGGCGGCCAAGATCGACGGGGGGAACGGCATCCAGCTGTTTTGCTATATCACCCTTCCCTCTCTGCGGCCGCTGATCTTCCTTACGATGATCTTCCGGACCATCGACTCCCTGAAGATCTACGATATGCCCTTTGTGCTGACCCAGGGAGGGCCTGGGAATTCCACGGAATTTTTGAGCCTCCATATCTACCGGCTGGCGAACGCGCAGAACGGGCTGATCGGACGGGCGGCGGCCAACGCGATCATCTTGATGGCGATCTCCACAGTCGTCAGCAAGGTGCTGACCCACTGCCAAAGGAAGGAGGAGAGCCAATGAGCCGAAAACAGAAACGGATCCTGGCCGGGATCTCTAAGGCCCTGGTCCTGACGGCGGTGTGTGCCTTTTTTATCGCGCCCTACCTGTGGATGGTCCTGATCAGCTTAAAGCCCAAGGTGGATATCTATGATCCGGGCAAGTTCATCTTTACCCCTACCCTGGAAAATTACAGAGAGATCATCGAGAAAGCCCACATCCTGGACTATTTTGCCAACAGTCTGGTGGTGTCCGCGATCTCCACGGCGATCTCTCTGGCGATCGGATCCTTTGCCGCCTACGGCTTTGCGCGTTTCAACTGGAAAAAGAGGGAGGATATGGCCTTCATGGTGCTGAGCCAGCGGATGCTCCCGGCCATGGCAGTGGTCATCCCCTATTTCCTCATGGCCATGGTAGGCGGACTCCTGGATACGAAGGTGATCTTGATCGTCTGCTACCTGCTGTTCAATATCCCCTTTACCATCCTGATGATGCGCGGGTTTTTCGAGGACATCCCCATGGAGATCGAGGAGGCAGGGAAGATCGACGGCTGCAGCGGGTTCCAGGTGTTCAAGGAACTGATCCTGCCCCTGTCCCTGCCGGGGCTGACCGCCACGGCGATCTTCTGCCTGATCAATTCCTGGAATGAATTTGTCTTTGCGAATTTCCTGACCAGCGTGCGGGCAAAGACCGTCCCCACCTCGGTGATGCTGTTCCTTTCGGTGTCAGGGACAAAATGGGGGGAGATGGCCGCTACAGGTGTATTAGCCAGCCTTCCGGCGATACTCTTTGGGATAACGGTCCAGAAATATATGATCCGAGGCCTGACCTTCGGCGCGGTGAAGGGATGATGGGAGGCAGGCTTTGGGAAAAGGATGAAAAGAGCGAAAAAGGAGCAAGAAAACAGAAAAAGGAGGACAAGGTTTATGAAACATAAGTGGTATGCTGCGGCGATGGCATGGATGCTGGCACTGTCGATGACGGCCTGCAGTCCCGGCGGAGGCCAGACCACCACTGCCGCCGGTACAGAGGCCCCGACAGCGGAGGCGCAGAAGGCAGAGGGCGCACAGGCAGAGGGGACAAAAGCGGCGGAGGGCGCGCAGGAAGGCGAGGCTAAAGGTGCATCTGCGGTGGAGGCTTGGGGCGCACAGGTGAAAGAGCAGCTGGACGGGACCAAGATCGTGGTCTCCATGGCCGCCCATCCGTCCACGGAGGCCTTCCAGGCCATGGCCGACGACTTCACCGACCTGACCGGGATCGGGGTGGAGTGGGATGTGGTGGAGCAGACCTATCTGAAAAACAAGCAGCTCCTGGATTTCCAGGGGGCCCACAGCTATGACGTGTTCATGGTGGACAGCTTCTGGAACGCAGAGTACGGCGCTAAAAATGTGATCCAGCCCCTGGATGCCTATCTGGACGATCCAGAGAAGACCCCGGACTGGTATGACAAGGAAGACCTGATCTTGGCGTACTGCGACTTAGGCAGATACAAAGGGCAGACCATCGGCATCCCGATCGCGGGGGAGACCCGGTTCTTGGCCTACCGGACCGACCTGTTCGAGAAATACGGGAAGGAACCGCCCAAGACCATGGAGGAGTTTTTGGAGCTGGCCCGGTTCTTTAACGGCAAGGAGGACGGGCTTTACGGAGTGGCCTTGCGGGCCCAGAGGGGCATCCATTTTGCATCTGGCTGGCTGACCACCATGTATGCCTTCTGCGACGGCATGATGGACCAGGAGACCTTAGAGCCGAAGATCGACGATCCCGGCGTAGTGGAGTCTCTGCAGTGGTACTTAGATATGCTGGCCTGCGCGCCGCCGGATGTGTCCACCTATACCCATGAGGAATCCTTGGGCGCGTTTATGGCCGGAAAGACCGCTATGTGGCTGGATGCCACGGCGATCGCTTCCGGGATCACCGATCCGCAGCAATCGAAGATCTACGACAAGGTGGCCTTTGCGGCACCGCCGGACGGCCCGGCAGGAGAGTCCGCCGCCCTGGCAGACTGGAACATCTCTATCCCGGCAGGCGCGAAGAACCCGGACGCGGCCTGGGCCTTCATGATGTACATGACCAGCCGCGAGAAGAGCCTGGAGTATGTAAAGAACGGCGGAGCCGCCACCCGGTATTCCATTTATGAGAACGAGGAGCTGGTCGCCGAGAACCCCTCCTATCCTGCACAGCTGGCCGCCCTGGAAAAGGCCAACGGGCTGGTAGAACGCGGCCTCCAGTGGACGCCGCCCCATGAGCAGATCAATCAGATGTTAGACATCATGGGCAGCTATGCGTCCAGGGCCCAGGCCGGGGAGATGACCGTCCAGGAGGCCTGCGAGAAGGCCCAGAAGGATGTGGAGGACCTGATAAAGTAGGTCATCCATAAACAAGGATCACGGATGCCATACCCCAAAAAGATGTTTTGCGAAAGGCGGACTGTATCACAGGATGCAGTCTGCTTTTTCGCGCTTGCCTATTGCCAGAAAAAGCGGACCGCTGTAAAATAGAGGACAGCAAGGCGTTTCTTTGGCCGGAAGGAGGAAAAGATGGAAGGAAGAGAGCGATCGGAGCAACTGGCACGGTGGATCGAGGAAAGCGAGGCGATCGTATTTTTTGGCGGAGCAGGCGTGTCTACAGAGAGTGGGATCCCGGATTTTCGGAGTGTGGACGGACTCTATAACCAGAAATATAAATATCTGCCGGAGACGATCATCAGCCACAGTTTTTATGTCCGTGACCCGGAGGAGTTCTATCGGTTCTATAAAGATAAGATGATCTTCCCGGATGCGCAGCCCAACCGGGCCCACAAGGCCCTGGCAAAGCTGGAGGCGATGGGAAAGCTGAAGGCGGTGATCACCCAGAACATCGACGGTCTCCACCAGGCAGCCGGGAGCAGGGAGGTTTTAGAGCTCCACGGCTCCGTCCACCGCAATTATTGTACCCGCTGCGGCGCTTTCCACAGCCTGCAGGAGGTGATGGCGGATGATGGAGTGCCGAGATGTTCCTGCGGCGGGACCGTAAAGCCGGATGTGGTCCTCTATGAGGAGGGATTGGACCAGCATATCATGAACAAGTCGGTCCAGTATATCCGCCGCGCCGATATGCTGATCATCGGCGGCACCTCTCTGACCGTATACCCGGCGGCAGGTCTGATCGACTACTATAACGGGACAAAGCTGGTGCTGATCAACCGTTCCGTCACCCCCATGGACGGCCGGGCGGACCTTGTGATCAGTGGGTCGATCGGGGAAGTGCTGGGGGACATCGTAGAGGCGATGTGACGATAGACAGACCTGCCCGGCTGGCGCCAAGGTGTCCAAGGTGCATAGAGGCGGCAGGACGAGGAGCAGGCAGGGCGCAGAGGAGGTCCATATTATGACAGAGAAGATCGTTTTTGAGGTCGGAGACATCGTACGCTTAAAAAAACCTCATCCCTGCGGCAGCCAGGAGTGGGAGATCTTGCGCGTGGGGGCGGATTTCCGCCTAAAATGCGCAGGCTGTGGCCGTCAGGTGATGGTGGCCAGGAAGCTTGTGGAGAAAAACGTACGGGGGATCCGAAAGTCAGAAGGATGACATAGCGGAGAAAGGGATATGTTCTATGACGATCTATGATATCGCAGAGCTTGCGGGAGTATCGGCCAGCACAGTATCACGGGTGATCAATGATAAGGCCGGGATCAAGGAATCGACACGGCAGAAAGTGAAGGCTCTGCTGAAGGAGCACAATTATACGCCGGATGAGAATGCCAGAGGCCTGGTCAAGAAGAATACGAAGCTGATTGGGATCATGCTGGCGGATATCCGGAGTGCTCATCATACGGATCTGACGTATGTGGTGGAAAAGTATCTGCGAAAGAAGGGATACTGCGGGATCATCCTGAACGCGGGCTCCAGCACGGAGGAGATGGAAGAGACGGTCTGCCTGCTGGAGAAGCGCCGTGTGGACGGTGTCCTGATCGTAGGTTCGGTATTTCAAAATGATAAGGTCCGGGATGCGATCTCGGAGCATTTTGCCAAGATCCCGGTGGTGTTCGCCAATGGCGGGTTTGATCTGCCAAATGTGTACAGCGTACTGGTGGACGAGTGTGCTGGTGTGGAGCACTGTGTGGACCTGCTGGTCCGAAAGCAGAAGGAGAGGATCGCCTTTATCGGGGATCTGGACACGCCCAGCAGCCAGGAAAAGCTAAAGGGCTTTAAACATGCCATGGCCCGGTATGGGAATGCGGAAGAGACACTGGCGATCCTGGGCGGGGATGCCTCGAAGGAGAGCGGCTATCAGATGACTCGGACATTGCTGGAGCGGTATCCGGATATCCAGGGGGTGATCTATTCGGAGGATCTGATCGCG
>CAJUSS010000036.1 GCA_910588895.1 uncultured Lachnospiraceae bacterium | reverse complement strand
CAGGGCTGTAGGCATACCATACCCGCTTATTCTTCTCCAGCTTAAAAAGAGGCGGCTGGGCCAGATACACATACCCCTGCTTGATCAGCTCCGGCATAAAGCGATAGATAAAGGTGAGGAGGAGCGTGCTGATATGGGCGCCGTCCACATCGGCATCGGTCATCAGGATGATCTTATGATACCGCAGCTTGGTGATATCAAAATCCTCATGGATCCCTGTACCGAAGGCCGTGATCATGGCTTTTATCTCCGCATTTCCGTATATCCGGTCCAGTCTCGCTTTCTCTACGTTCAAGATCTTGCCCCTTAAGGGCAGGATCGCCTGGTTGGTCTTATTTCGGGCATCCTTTGCGGATCCTCCGGCGGAATCACCCTCCACGATGTAGATCTCGCAGTTCACCGGGTCCTTATCGGAACAGTCTGCCAGCTTGCCAGGCAATGCCATGCCGTCTAAGACGGTCTTTCTCCTGGTCAGCTCCCTGGCTTTTCTCGCAGCGGCTCTGGCCCGCTGGGCCAGGATCGACTTCTCGCACATGGCCTTTGCCACAGTCGGGTTCTGCTCTAAAAAGTAGGTGAGCTGCTCGCTGACGACCGCGTCCACCGCCCCGCGCGCCTCGCTGTTCCCCAGCTTCTGCTTGGTCTGCCCCTCAAACTGAGGATCTTCGATCTTTACGCTGATGATAGCGGTCAGTCCTTCCCGGATATCCTCACCGGCCAGATTTGTCTCGCTGTCCTTTAACAGCTTGTTCTTCCTGGCATAGTCGTTGAAGGTCTTGGTCAGGGCATTTTTAAAGCCGGCCAGATGGGTGCCGCCCTCCGGCGTATTGATGTTATTGACAAAGGAATAGACATTTTCCGTATAGGAATCATTGTGCTGCATGGAGACCTCCACATAGACCCCGTCCCTTGTCCCCTCGCAGTAGATGACCTTGTCGTATAAAGGTGCCTTGCCCTTGTTCAGATAGGTCACGAATTCCCGGATCCCGCCTTCGTAGTGGAATACCTTCTCCTTTTTTTCCTCCCTATCGTCCCGCAGGATGATCTTCAGGTCCTTGGTCAGAAATGCGGTCTCCCGCAGTCGGATCTTCAAGGTGTCATGATCGAAGACCGTCTCCTCAAAGATCGTCTTATCTGGCAGGAAATGGACAGTAGTCCCGTGCTTTTCAGGACCGCATGTGCCGATGACCCGCAGCTCATCGACCGCTTTCCCTCTTTCATACCGCTGATGATAGATCTTACCGTCCCGGTAGATATCCACCTCCAGCCACTCGGAAAGAGCATTTACAACGGAAGCGCCCACACCGTGCAGACCGCCGGATACCTTATATCCGCCTCCGCCGAACTTCCCGCCTGCATGGAGGATCGTAAAGACGACTTCCACGGCAGACTTTCCTGCCTTCTTCTGGGTATCTACGGGTATCCCTCTCCCGTCATCGATGACGGTGATCGACTGATCTGCATTTATGGTCACTTCAATACTGTCACAAAATCCAGCCAGAGCTTCGTCGACCGCATTGTCTACGATCTCATATACCAGATGATGCAGACCGCGCAGGGAAGTGCTCCCTATATACATGCCCGGTCTTTTTCGGACTGCTTCCAGCCCCTCTAATATCTGGATCTGGTCTGCTCCATATTCAGTCCCCATATCATCCCTCCTACTTATGATCGATCTTCGCAACGTTTTTACGGTTGCGGGTTTTCTTTGTGGGTCGTTCCTTCTATCACTTTAAAGACCTGATCTAACTGGAGCCTATGCCCCACAAGATCATCCAGACCAGTACAGGTGAGCATGGTCTGGATATGATGGATATTATCTAACAGATGGTTCTGGCGGCTGGAATCCAATTCCGACAGCACATCATCCAAAAGGAGCACCGGATGATCGTGGGTCAGCTGCCGCACCAGCTCGATCTCCGAGAGCTTTAAGGACAGAGCGGCGGAACGCTGCTGACCCTGTGAGCCGAACTTACGGATATCGATGTGGTCGATGATAAAGAGCATATCGTCTCTGTGAGGGCCGGTCAGCGTGGTCTTCTGTCTGTATTCCTGCTCCCTGTTCTTCATGATGGAAGCCATGAAAGCCTCCGGCTCCACGTTTGGCTCATATCTCAGCTCCAAAGCCTCTTTATCACCGGTCAGATCTTTGTGGATCTTCCCGATGATCCCATTTAATCTCTGGATGAACTGACGACGTTCCTTTATGACCTGGCTCCCAAAGGCGACCAGCTGTTCATCCCACACATCCAGCATCTTTCCATACTCCGGATGGAAGGGAAGGTCCTTTAGCAGCTTATTCCTTTGTAAGACCACTTTATTGTAGTGGATCAGGGCGTGGACATAGAGCTTGTTCAGCTGGCACAGCTCTACATCCATGAAACGCCGCCGTTCGGAAGGGCCATTCTTGATGATGTTCAGATCCTCCGGGGAAAAAAAGATCACATTGACGATCCCGAACAGTTCGCTGGCCTTTCGGATCGGGATCCCATTGATGGCGATCCCCTTGGTCCGATTCTTCTTCAGGTGCATATCGATGCGGTAGGGCACATCTTCCTTGCGCACCTGGAGCTTGATATGGGATTCCTCCTGATCGAACTGTATGATCTCCTTGTCCTTGGATCCTCGGTGGGACTTGGTGGTGCAGCAGACATAGATGGCTTCGAGTATGTTCGTCTTTCCCTGTGCGTTATCTCCGTAAAAGATATTGGTGCCTGGAGAAAAGTCGATCTTCAAGGATCCGTAATTCCGATAATGGTCAAGCTCCATGGATTCGATCAACATAAGGTGCCTCTCCTACTTTACGATCTTGATCGTCTGGCCTTCAAAGCCCACCACATCGCCGTCTACTAATTTTTTTCCACGCTGGGATGCCGTCTCACCGTTGACCTTCACTTTCCCTTTTGCGATGGCATACTTCGCATCCACGCCAGAGTCTACTAAGCCGGCGGCCTTTAAGGCCTGGCCGAGCTTGATATAGTCGTCCCTTAATCTAATGATCTCCATTTTTTACCCTTTCTAACATAGATCTTTTGATCTGCCCTGTTTTTTTCCTTATACGGAGGCTGTGTTAAAGTTCACCGGCAGGATCAGATAGATGTATTGTCCGTTATCATCGCGGATAAAACAGGGGGATTTAGGGTTCATCATATACAGGGCGATCTCCTCGTCATCGATCACCCGCAGGGCATCGATCAAGAATTTCGGATTGAAGCCGATCATGATATCTCTCCCGGTCTTCTGGATCGGGAGCTGTGCGTTCATAGATCCGAAACTGGAGTTCAGCTTCAGCTCCATCTCCCCATCCTGCACATTTAAGATCAGCGGCTTCTTATCGTTCTCACGGATCAGGATGGTCGCCCGCTCGATACAGTCTAAAAACTGCTTTTTGTTGATCGTCAGCTTCGTCTCGTAATCCCCGGACAGCATCTGGTCGATCCTGAAATATTCTCCCTCGATCAGCCTTGAGATCACGATCGTATCGTCAAATTCAAACAGGATATGGTTCTGGTCAAAGAAGAGGAGGACTTCCTTATCATTGTCCCCGTTTAAGATCTTGCTGATCTCGCTCAAGGTCTTTCCTGGTACGATCACCTTAAAGGGTTCATAATGATCCTTTAGGACGATATTTCGTATAGAGATGCGGTGTCCGTCCAGGGAGACTACCTTTAACCCATCATCGCTCACATCAAACAACTCTCCGGTCATCATCTTGTTGCTGTCATTGGGAGATATGGAAAATAATGTCTGACGGATCACTTCTTTTAAAGTGAACTGGGACAGACAGATATAGCGGTCTTTTTCGATAAACGGAAGGTAGGAGAACTCTTCTCCGTCCTTCCCCTGGATCTTGAACACAGAGCTTTCACTGGATATGACCGTGTTGAACGCTTCGTCAGAGGTGATGGTGATCTCGGCGTCAGGGGATGACAGCTTCCTTATGATCTCAGAGAAGAGCTTTGCATCCAGTGCGATCTTTCCTCTCTCTAAGATCCTTCCTTCCACCTTGGTCTCGATCCCCAGTTCCATATCATTTCCTGTCAGCTTGATCTGACTCTCCATGGCGTCGATCAGGATACATTCCAGGATATCCATGGTGGTCTTGGCTGGGACGGCTTTAAGGACGATATTGATGCCGTTTATCAGGGCATCCTTTTGAAATACCAGTTTCATGATGTTGATAACTTCCTTTCCGTTTAGGAGACAGAGATATCTATGGGATAGATAGATGATTTCAGTCGTATCAGTAGTAGGGGCTGTTGATCTGTTCAAAACTGTAAAAAAGCTTGCAGATAAAAGGAAAACCGGGTTTTATAAGGCTGTGGAAAACCGTTGAGTCTGTCACTAGGATCTTGAGAGTTTTCCACAGCGGCTTCACCTTGATCTTGAAGGGGGCGTTTATCCACGGATCGTCCACAAGGATCTGAACGATCGGGTGTGGATGGTCCTTAAGTCCGTCACTGGGGGCTGATCTTCTTTTTTAAGATCTCGATCGTGTTCCGGAGAGAGTCGTTTTTTACGATCTCATTGGAGATCTTGTCTGCACCGTGGAGGACGGTCGTGTGGTCCCGGCCGCCTAAGCTTTTTCCGATCGTCTGTAAGGGGACTGCGGTGATGTCCCGGTTCCGTTTCTGGGAGGCGATGTCCAATGGTGTGATCTGAAAATGGTCACAGACGATCTGGATGATGTATTCTGGGGTGATCTCTCTGGCAGCGCTGGAGGAGATCAGGTCCTTTAAGGCTTCCTCCGCCAGCTCGATGGTGATATCTTTATTGGTCTCCAGCTTCGATAAGGCCACGATCTTGGTCAGGGCGCCTTCCAGTTCACGGATATTTGACTTGATATTGGTGGCTATGTATTTGATCACCTCATTGTCGATGTTATAGCCTTCCAGTTCCTCTTTTTTCCGGAGGATCGCCATACGGGTCTCGTAATCCGGCGATTGGATATCTACGGTAAGACCCCATTCGAAGCGGGAACGGAGACGTTCCTCCAGGGTCTCGATCTCTTTTGGCGGCTTATCGGAGGAGATGATGATCTGTTTTTTGGATTCGTAGAGGGTATTGAAGGTATGGAAAAATTCCTCCTGGGTGCTCTCCTTGCCGATGATGAACTGGATATCGTCGATCAGCAGCACATCGTTGTTCCGATATTTTTCACGGAATTCCGTGGTGGTGATGTTATTCTTGTTCCGGATGGCATCGATCAGCTCATTGGTGAACTTTTCGGAGGTCACATATAAGATCTTGGCCTTTGGGTCGTTCTTTAATATGAAGTGAGCGATGGAGTGCATCAGGTGGGTCTTGCCTAATCCAACACCTCCGTAGATGAAAAGCGGATTATAGACCTCCCCTGGTGATTCCGCCACGGCTAAGGACGCGGCGTGAGCCAGATTATTGTTGGCACCGACTACAAAGGTGTCAAAGGTATATTTTGGATTGAGGTTCGCGTTCTGCAGAGTGGTCTGGCTGACCAGCTGCTGTTTTGTATCGATCAGGAGCTTTTTCTTGGATGCAGATGCACTTTTCTCTGCATCTTCCTTTGAGATGAAATCGACGTCACACTGGATCCCGGTCTTTTCCTCGATGGCTACTTTTAAAAAGAAGGAATATTTTTTTCGTATATAGCCGATCATAGCACTGTCGGGGACTGCGATCACAGCTGTATCTCCATCCATGTGATGGAGCTCTAACGGGAGGAGCCAGGTACGGTAGGATACATCCATGATATCATGCTCTTCCTTTAAGTACAGCAAGATATCATCCCAGTTTTTTTGTAATCTCTTTATCATAATATGTCTCCTGCTGATCAGTCATGGTAACGTTCCAGCCGATATTTAGACGGCTTTTGGAAATGTAGAGAAACCCAATCTACCCTATATCATACCTTAAATGTGGATATTTTTCAACGAAAATAGCAAAATTGAAAGAAATGATCGTGGATAACTCGGTTGAGACAGGGTGCGATCTTGTCCGTCATACCCGGGGATGGGGATGGATGGGCGGAGGATGTGCATAACAGCGGATAGGACATCCACAGGACAAATGCCTGTGGATAAAAGGATCTTTAGCCCTTTTCGGGAGGATATCCAAAGGATCTTACCAAGTTATCCACAAGTTATGAACATATTGTGGATAACTTGATAAGATCTTGCCCTCTATCCACATATAAAAACCTGGCCATTCTGTTAGAAAATGCTTGACGAACCGACCTGTTTTTGCTATGATCAAGTAGATGTTTGATCATAATAGTCGGAATATGTGCATTGATATGTAATATACCGTTAATAAGAGGAGGTGTATCAGACCATGAAGATGACTTATCAGCCAAAGACCAGGCAGAGAGCAAAGGTCCATGGTTTCAGAGCCAGGATGGCTACTGCAGGCGGGAGGAAGGTATTAGCTGCCCGGAGAGCTAAGGGAAGAGCGAGATTAACTGTTTGATAGTTGAATGAAAGCTGACGTCAGGCCGCAAGCGATCGCGGCCTTTTGTTTTACGGAGTATCCGGAAAAAAGCGCCGTTGGCGCGTTTTGTCGGATCGGGCTGGAGAAGATGTATGAAGAGGTTTCCATCGATCAAGAAGAACCGTGACTTTGTGAGGATCTACCGGAAGGGAAGGTCTTATGCCGATCGTCTTTTGGTGATGTATGTGGAGAGGACAGAGGATGAGGGGATCCATATCGGGATCTCAGTGAGCAAAAAAGTCGGGAACAGCGTGGTCAGGCACCGCGTGTGCAGATCGATCAGGGAGATCTTTCGTTTGAACAGGCACAGGCTCCGGACTGGGACAAACATCGTGGTCGTCGCCCGAGAGGCGGCGGGACATTCAGACTATAATGGATTGGAAGGTGCTTTTCTGCACCTGTGCGGACTGCATAACATTAGAGATAAGGATTGAAGTGATCTTATGACAGAAAAAAAGGACAGGGGCTATCCCTTTATGGCAAGGCTCATGATCTGGATGATCCGGATCTACCAGAAGTATCTGTCTCCTTTAAAAGTAAAGACTCACTGTATCTACGTGCCTACCTGCTCTCAGTATGCGTTGGAAGCGATACAAAGGTATGGCGCGTTAAAAGGTGCTTGGTTAGCCTGCAGGAGGATCTTGCGTTGTCATCCTTTTGCAGAAGGAGGTTATGATCCAGTTCCGTAACGTATGAGGAGGTATCAGAGTGGATCTTATCGTGCTCACGAAAAACAGCGGCGCTATATTGGGGCCGATCGCAGAGGTATTCGGTTTTATCATGGACTGGCTGTTCATGATGACCAGTAAGGTCGGTATACTGAATATCGGTCTGTGCATCATCTTATTCACCATCGTTACCCGTTTATTGCTCTTTCCGATCACTGTGAAGCAGCAGAAGACCTCAAAGCTGATGAACGTGATGCAGCCGGAGCTGAACGCTATCCAGAAGAAATACAAAGGAAAAGATGACCAGAAGTCACTGATGATGATGCAGGCGGAGACAAAGGCCGTTTACGAAAAGTACGGGACTTCCATGATGGGAGGATGTCTGCCTCTTTTGATCCAGATGCCTATATTGTTCGCATTATACCGGGTGATCTACAATATACCGGCTTATGTATCTTCTGTAAAGAATTATTTCGAGCTGATCGTCAATGCCCTTCCGGCCGGCTTCCAGTCCAACGCTGTCTTTACGGCGCTGACGGAGGCCCATAAGATGGTGGGGGACCGTTTTGATTATACTGAAGTGAACACGGTGATCGACCTTCTTTATAAGCTGACGGATAAGCAGTGGCAGGAGCTTTTGACCGCGTTCCCTCATCTGGCGGATATCACAGCCAGCAATGGGGAAAACGTGGTGAACGCCATCAGTCGTCTGCAGAATTTCTGCGGCGTGAACATCGCTTACACGCCCATGACGATCATCATGGACTATTTTAGCGGCACTTCGGGATCTATCATGGTGGTGTTGGCCGCTCTTGCGATCCCGCTTTTGGCAGGTCTGTCCCAGTGGTTCAGCAGCCGCCTGATGATGGCGAACCAGCCTAAGCAGGATCCGGATGCGCCGGGTGCCGGGATGATCAACCAGATGAACGTGATGATGCCTTTGATGTCTGTGTTCTTCTGCTTCACCTTTGCTTCCGGTATCGGGATCTATTGGATCGCGCAGAGTGTGATCATGATCATCCAGCAGTATGTGCTGAACGCTTATTTTAATAAGGTAGACATCGATGTGCTGATCCAGAAGAATATGGAGAAGGCGAACAAAAAGAGGGCTAAGCGTGGACTGCCGCCAGAGAGGATGGGACGGAGCGCCAGCGAGACCTTGAAGATGATGCAGGAAAAGGAGAGCAGGGAAGAGGAGAAGAGGATGGAGAAGCTGGCCAAGACAAAGGCCATCGTAGAAGATTCCACAGAGTATTATAACAGGGATGCAAAGCCTGGCAGCCTGGCTTCAAAGGCGGCCATGGTACAGAAATATAATGAGAGGAACAGCAAGAGATAGGAGGGGTCCGGTTATGGATATGATCACAGTTTCTGCAAAAACAGTAGAAGAGGCGGTAACAAAGGCTTTGATCGAGCTTGGGACGACCAGTGACAAGCTGGTCTATGAGATCGTCGATAAAGGGAGTACCGGTTTTTTAGGACTGGGGGCTAAGCCAGCCGTGATCCTTGCCAGAAAGGAACTGACTCTGGAGGATAAAGCTGTCCTGTTTCTGGAGCAGATCTTTGAGGCCATGAAGATCCAGGTAAAGATCGAGACCTCTTATGATGATGAAGAGAAGGAGATCTCGATCGATCTTGTAGGGGAGGATATGGGCATCCTGATCGGAAAGAGGGGACAGACTCTGGATTCTCTGCAGTACCTCACCAGTATGGTGGTCAATAAGGGGAGCGAGGGGTATATCCGTGTAAAGCTGGATACGGAGAATTATCGGAGCCGGAGAAAAGAGACCTTGGAGACATTGGCGAAGAATATCGCTTATAAGGTAAAGCGGACAAAGCGTTCCGTATCCTTAGAGCCCATGAACCCATATGAGCGGAGGATCATCCATGCGGCGCTCCAGAGCGATAAGTATGTCACCACCAGAAGTGAGGGAGAGGAGCCTTTCCGCCATGTGGTGATCATATTGAAGAGGGAAGGGCGCAGGGACCGGGAAAGGTTCCAGGAGCATTATACGAAGCCTGCGGAATAAAAGAGAGGATATGCCTTTGTCCGGGCCTTTGGCCTTGAGAGGGTATGCCTAGATGAGCGCTGGTGACTGGACTTGCAGCAGGAAGGCTGTCGTCAGTCTGCCAGCGTTTTCTTTTTCTTTAAGCCAGTCAAGGAGGGAAAAGGGATGATGAAGACAGACACCATAGCGGCTATCTCCACCCCGCTGTCGAATTCAGGGATCGGTATCGTGCGGATCAGCGGAGAGGAGGCCTTTTCTGTGGCCGAGAGGATCGTCCGGAAGAAGGACGGGAGCGGGCCGGTGTCAATCCGGGATGTGTCTACCCGCAAGGTCTGCTATGGGTTCATCTATGATGGAGATAAGCTTTTGGATGAGGTGCTGACGATCGTGATGAAGGCACCTTACAGTTATACGGCGGAGGATACGGTGGAGATCGATTGTCACGGCGGCAGTCTTATGATGAAAAGGATCTTGGAGACGGTGATCCGAAATGGTGCCAGGCTGGCAGAGCCAGGGGAATTTACAAAACGAGCTTTTTTAAATGGCAGGATCGATCTGTCCCAGGCGGAAGCGGTGATCGATGTGATCAACGCCCAGAACGACCATGCTCTTCAGTCTTCTGTCCGTCAGTTGAATGGATCGGTCTCCAGAAGGATAAAAGATCTGCGGGAGAGGATCCTCTATCAGGTCGCTTATATCGAATCAGCTTTAGACGATCCGGAGCACATCCCCCTAGATCAGGATCATCGGGAAAAGCTCTCTGCCTTTTTAGAGGGGGTCAAGGAGGAGATCAGGATCTTGATCGATTCCTTTGACCGGGGAAGAGTGATGATGGAGGGGATAAAGACCGTCATATTAGGAAAACCAAATGCCGGGAAATCTTCTCTGATGAACCTGCTCTTGAGGGAGGAGAGAGCGATCGTGACCGATATCGCCGGCACCACCAGAGATACCTTGGAGGAGAAGCTTTCGTTAGGGGGGATCACGTTAAATGTGGTGGATACGGCAGGGATCCGGGACACAGAGGATCTGGTGGAGCGGATCGGAGTGGACAGGGCGAAAAAGGCGGCTATGGAAGCGGACCTGATCATCTTTGTGGTGGACGGATCCTGTCCCCTGGATGTAAATGATGAAGAGATCATGGCACTGACCAGTGAGAAGCGGTCAATCCTCCTTTTAAATAAATCCGATCTTAAGATGGCAGTTTCCAAGGAGGAGCTGGAGGAGAGGACGGGACACAAGACGATCCTCTTCTCTGCCAAGGAGGAGTTAGGGATCGATCTTTTGGAGGAGGAGATCAAGCAGCTTTTTTACCAGGGAGAGATACAGACGGACGATCAGGTGGTCATCACCGATCTGCGGCAGAAGACCGCTTTAGAGGAGAGTCTGAAGAGTCTGGATATGGTGGGACAGAGTATTGCGGATGGGATGCCGGAGGATCTTTATCCGGTGGATATGATGGATGCCTATGCGCATCTGGGGTTGATCATCGGCGAATCCGTGGGGGAAGATCTGATAGAGGAGATATTTGGAAGATTCTGTATGGGGAAATGATCATGGAGAGATAGAGAGAAGAGGGATGGATATGCCTTATTTAGAAGAGGATTATGATGTTGCGGTGGTAGGGGCAGGACATGCGGGCTGTGAGGCGGCATTGGCCTGTGCCAGGCTTGGATTAGAGACGATCATCTTTACCATCAGTGTGGACAGCATCGCTATGATGCCTTGCAATCCGAATATAGGGGGCAGCTCTAAAGGTCATCTGGTGCGGGAGCTGGATGCCCTGGGCGGAGAGATGGGAAAAAATATCGATAAGACCTTTATCCAATCAAAGATGCTGAACAGATCAAAGGGGCCGGCAGTCCATTCTCTCCGTGCGCAGGCGGATAAGCGGCATTATACCCAGGAGATGCGAAGGACCTTGGAGAACACAGACCATCTGACCATCCGCCAGGCGGAGGTGTCAGAGATCTGTGTGGAGGATGGACAGCTTAAGGGGATCAAGACCTTTTCCGGAGCCCTCTATCATGTGAAGGCGGCGATCCTTTGTACGGGGACTTATCTGAACGCAAGATGTATCTATGGTGAGGTGAGCAACCTTACAGGACCTAATGGACTGCAGGCGGCTTCTCATCTAACGGATTCCTTAAAAGCCAACGGGATCGAGATGTTCCGCTTTAAGACAGGGACACCGGCCAGAGTGGACAGGCGGAGCATCGACTTTTCTAAGATGGAAGAGCAGTTTGGGGATAAGGTGGTCGTTCCCTTTTCCTTTTCCACCGATCCAAGTACTATACAGAAGGAGCAGGTCTCCTGCTGGCTGACCTATACCAACGAAAAGACTCATAAGATCATCCGGGATAACTTAGACCGTTCGCCTTTGTTTTCAGGCACCATAGAGGGGACCGGACCCAGGTACTGTCCTTCGATCGAGGATAAGGTGGTCCGTTTTGCCGATAAGGACCGTCATCAGATCTTTGTGGAGCCGGAAGGACTGGAGACCAATGAGATGTATCTGGCTGGTATGTCAAGCTCTCTGCCGGAGGATGTCCAGTATGCCATGTACCGCACTGTGCCGGGACTGGACCATGTGAAGATCGTCCGGACAGCCTACGCGATCGAATATGACTGCATCAATCCTCTTCAGCTTAAACCTTCCTTGGAATTTAAAAAGATCAGAGGGCTTTTTTCCGGAGGGCAGTTCAATGGAAGCTCCGGCTATGAGGAGGCAGCGGTCCAGGGTTTTATGGCCGGGGTCAATGCGGCTATGGAGATCATGGGGAGGGAGCCGGTGATCTTAGACCGGTCCCAGGCGTACATCGGTGTTCTGATCGATGATCTGGTGACGAAAGAGTATCATGAGCCCTATCGGATGATGACCTCCCGTGCCGAGTATCGTCTCCTCCTCAGACAAGATAATGCAGATCTGCGGCTGCGGAAGATCGGATATGAGATCGGTCTGGTCACAGAGGAAGGATATCAGCATCTTATATGGAAGGAAAAGGCCATAGAGAAGGAGGTGGATCGCTTAGAGAGGACTACAGTGGGAGCCGGAGAGAAGGTCCAGGGATTTTTAGCCCAGCATGGCAGCACCTTGCTCAAGTCAGGGGTCACTTTGGCGGAGCTGATCAAACGGCCGGAGCTGGACTATGGGATACTTAGTCCTATAGATCCAGAGCGCCCATCTCTTCCGCCAGATGTCCAGGAGCAGGTGAACATCAATATTAAATATGAGGGATATATCAAACGACAGATGCAGCAGGTATCTCAGTTTAAGAAACTGGAGGGAAAGAAGATCCCTAAGGATATCGATTATACCCATGTAAAGAGTCTGCGGAAGGAGGCTGTCCAAAAATTAGATCGTCTGAGACCGGTGAGCATCGGGCAGGCTTCCCGTATCTCCGGGGTATCACCAGCGGATATATCGGTTCTGTTGGTCTATCTGGAACAGAGGCGGAGATTTGATGGCAATGAAGTTGATCGATCGGGTGCATAGGTATAAAAGTAAAAATATGTAAATAATAGGAAAAATATAGAAGAACTATGATCGATCATCGGCAAATGAAGATCATATCGCGGGAAATGGATAGAAGGGGAAAAGAAGGGGCATATGTGGGAAGATTTTGAGAGACAGATGCGGGATGGAGCAGAGCAGTTGGATATACACTTAAGTGAAGAGCAATTGTGGAGATATCACCGTTTTTTTGAGATGCTTGTGGAAAAAAATAAGGTGATGAATCTTACTGCGATCACAGAGGAGAAGGATGTGATCGCCAAGCATTTTTTAGACAGTTTATCGATCGTGAAGGCTTTGCCAGGATTAAAGAACGGAAAAGCATTCTCGATCATCGATGTGGGAACGGGAGCCGGTTTTCCGGGGATCCCTTTACGGATCGCTTTTTCTTCATGTGATCTTTTGCTTTTGGATTCTTTAAATAAGCGGGTGGATTTTTTAAAGGAGGTCTGTTCTTCTTTGGAGTTGGATCGAGTACGTTTTGTCCACGGGAGAGCGGAGGATGTGGGGAGGGATAAGACCTGCAGGGAGAGATTTGATGTATGTGTCTCCAGAGCCGTGGCGGATCTATCGGTCCTTTCAGAGTACTGTCTGCCCTTTGTCAAGATCGGAGGGGTATTTATCTCGTATAAGTCAAGAAATGTGGAAAAGGAGGTAAAGGGGGCACAAGATGCGATCAAGCTTTTAGGAGGGACTGTCCGGTCGGTCGAGGCCTTCTGTCTTCCTGGGACGGAAATGGAGAGGAGTCTTGTGGTGGTCGAAAAGGAAAAGCATACACAAATGCGATATCCCCGAAAGGCCGGGATCCCCTCTAAGGAACCTTTAAGATAGATCATATGGCTGTTGGACGCGATATCCCATGGTGTCGGAAGGCTTACACGAGCTGTGCATGTAAGCTTTCCGGTATCATGGGATATTTCTATCTATGGATCATGTCCATATGGATCTTTATCTTAAAAAGGATCGATCTTATCTATTTTACATGGATCGTTTCTTATTGATATAGATAGGTCTTCATCACATCTAATATCTCATTTGGAAATTCTAGATGGGGGAGATGTTTCCCGTTTTTCAAAAGAGAGATCTCGATAGCTGGATTATATTGTTTATATTCCTCCAGCCGTTCTTTCATACCGTCAACCGAACTGCTGCCGATCAGGTAAATGCTGTTATCGATCTTTTTTAGGGCGTTGACGATATTGCATTTCGTGTAGTTGCACGCTACGCTGGCGTAGACAGACTTTGGAGATTCTCCCAGATGGGCCGCCTCATAACAAGCATCGATAACGGCTTTTTTTGCCGAAAAGGGATTCTCCAGATATTCTTCACTGAAGACCTGATGGATCGCATTTTTGCTGGTGGATATGTGATAGATCAGAGTCCCCAGGATCGGGATATCCAGGATGAACTTGTAGAGCTTTGCTGCTTTTCCGGGAACCTGACTGCAGGTGTGCAGACTGTCCGGATCGATGAGCATTATCTGGTCGAAAAGTTCACTATCACTGCAGCAGGCCATAAGGACAAGTGCAGAAGAGCTGCCGCAGGCCGCCACATCGGTACGCCTCCCGATAACCGACTTGATAAAATCTGAGATCGATTGGACATAAAGATAGTTGGTGTAGGTCATATTAGGCTTTTCTGAACGTCCGCATCCTAAAAGATCGATGGTGTATACGGTATAGTGTTCGCTTAATGGACGGATGAGTTGTTCCCATTCATAACCGCTGGAGATCGCACTCAGATCGTGGATCAAAAGAAGAGGCCTTCCGTTCCCTGTCTTTGTGTAGTGGATATTGCCCAGGCGCCATCTATAACAGAGCGATCTTGGACATTCTAACAGGTTTTTACTTGTAGCTGATACCTGGATATATTTATTGATGGTTGCGATCGAAGCGATAGCTGTAGAGCCAAGGATGAGCATAGTCATCGATCTGTTTTTGTTTGTCATGAAAATATCCTCCTGATCATTTGATGCCTAGAGATGTATGTTTGAGGGGTTTTGCTTATAGGTAGATTATAATACGATCGGGGTGTGAATACAACTGGTAATGGACATACTTTTGTATCAGATATTAATTGGGGTCACTATCCACACTTATGTCATAGTGTCCTATCGAAGAGACGTGTCCCAAGAGGTCCACTCCGTGATGGACCTGTCTGGACATTACCCACTCTTGCTCCGGAATATATGATCGGACGCTGATCTCGTGAGGGAACTCACGAAGCGCCGGTATTTTCCAGGTTTTTTTGACTGGCCTTTTACGAAGCTGTTTTAGTTGGCTGGCTTTTTGATCCATTGGCTGCAAAATCCTAAGCATCCAGGGGCCCAGTCCATATAGAGATATTCTCTTGCTCAAGATTTTTAGAAGATCTTCTATATAACTATATGATCAGCGAAAAGTAGAGAGATAAGCGGCTACAGAAAAAATGTTTCACGTGAAACATTTTTTTTGTGCTATATTTTAATAGGAAAATAAAAGATTGTATGCTATACTAAGATAAGCATTTTGCATAGAAGCAGAATGTGAGCATTAAGAGAAATTCCATGGAAAGTATTAGAATGAAAAGAGGATCTTAAATGGGAAGAGTGATAGCCATTGCAAATCAAAAAGGCGGTGTTGGGAAGACCACCACAGCTATCAATCTGTCCGCCTGCCTTTCAGAGGCTGGACAGAGAGTGTTGATGGTAGATTTTGACCCCCAGGGAAATGGAACCAGTGGTCTTGGATTGGAAAAAGGACATATCGATAACACAGTTTATGAGCTTTTGATCGGAGAATGTTCGATCGATGAGTGTATCACGGAAAGTGTACAGGAGCATCTGGATGTGCTTCCCTCAGATGTGAACCTTTCGGGAGCAGAGATCGAGCTTTTAGATGTGGAAGGTAAAGAGGGGATCCTACGCAAGTATTTGGATCCGGTCAAGGATCGGTATGATTTTATATTGATCGATTGTCCGCCATCTCTGAACCTGTTGACGATCAATGCATTAACTGCTTCGGATACGGTGTTGGTACCGATCCAGTGTGAATATTATGCGCTGGAAGGATTGACCCAGGTGATGAATACAGTCAGTCTGGTCCAAAAGAAGCTAAATCCATCCTTAGAGATGGAAGGTGTTGTATTTACAATGTATGATGCCAGGACGAACCTTTCTCTGGAGGTGGTGGAAAGCGTGAAGAGTAATCTGAACCAGAACATCTATAAGACGATCATACCGAGAAATGTAAGATTAGCGGAAGCACCCAGTCACGGGATGTCGATCAATCTATATGATTCCAGATCTACAGGAGCAGAGAGCTATCGTCTTTTGGCAGCAGAGGTCATGAGTCGAGGAGAAGGGCTGTAAGAGGGGTGAAGGAAAATAATAAAGAAAGGATAAGCAAACAGTGATCCTTCACCTTTAGGTTTGCGCTTTTGATCGGATCGGTAAACAGGATCCTGATCAGAGCTTGGTGTGAAACATGGCGAAACGATCAGCATTGGGAAAAGGTCTTGGAGCTTTTTTTGGGGATGATGTGGTAAGATCTACAAGTGGTGCATCAGCGGAAAAAAAAGATAATGGATCAGATAACGCAGCAGGATCGACTATGGGAACAACAAAAGGTCCATCCGAACAGGTAAATGTCGATATACGTTCAAATAGTAGTGACAGCACTGACAAAGGTATTGATGGAAAAGATGAAGGATATGAAAGAAACGACAGACAAAGTGTGACCTTGACAGATGATCATAAGACTCTTGAAAATGAAGATGTTTCACGTGAAACATTTATTAAGATCACAAAGGTTGAACCAAACAGAGAGCAGCCGAGAAAGAAATTCGATGAAGAAGCTTTGCAGGAATTATCGGACTCGATCAAGGAATATGGGATATTACAGCCTCTTCTGGTAAAGAAGATAGGAGATACTTATCAGATCATCGCGGGAGAAAGGCGATGGAGAGCGGCTAAGCTGGCTGGGTTAAAGGAAGTACCAGTCATTATCCGGGAGTATGACAAGCAGCAATCTGTAGAGATCGCGTTGATCGAGAACGTACAGAGAGCAGACTTGAATCCGATCGAAGAAGCATTCGCCTATCAGCAGCTGATGCAGGAATTTGGTCTGAAGCAGGAGGAGATCGCAGCACGGGTTTCCAAAAATAGAGCTACCATAACCAACAGCATCCGTCTTTTAAAACTGGCAGAGACTGTCCAGGAACTATTGATCGATGGACAGATCAGCAGCGGACATGCAAGGGCTCTGCTAGGGATAGAAGATCCTGTACAGCAGGAAAAGCTGGCAAAGGATATAGTGGAGAAAGGTCTGAGCGTTCGAGAGGTGGAAAAGCTGGTAAAGCTTTTATCTAAACCTCCGAAAGAAAAGAAAGAAAAAGAAGAACGGGATATGAGCTTTATCTTTCAGGATCTGGAGGAACGGATGAAAGGCATCATGGGGACAAAGGTGATGATCCATCAAAAAGACAAAAATAAAGGACGGATCGAGATCGAATATTATTCTCCATCGGAGCTGGAGCGTATCGTTGAATTGATCGAATCTATACGATGACCAAGGAGTGATAAATGAATATGGAAGGCAGTATCATCAATAGTTGGGGTGTAGACCCAGGATATATCATCTTGGGGATGGTGATCATCATATTGATACTTTTTATAACGGTGATCGTCAGTCTGATCAAGATGAGCCAACTGTACAGAAGGTATGATATCTTTATGAGAGGAAAAGATGCAGAGACCCTGGAGGATCTTCTCATCAACCAGATCGAAGACATTAATCTATTAAAGATCGAAGATAAGACCAATAAAGAAAACATAAGGAGCATAAACCGCAACCTGCGGGCATCTTTTCAGAAGCTGGGGATGGTCCGCTATAATGCCTTTAACGGGATGGGCGGGAATTTGAGCTTTGTGATCGCATTGCTGGATTATACCAACAGTGGATTTATCTTGAATTCTGTCCACAGTCGGGAAGGCTGCTATATGTATCTGAAACGAGTCGATATGGGGCAGACAGAGATCCTGTTGGGCAGTGAAGAGAGAGAGGCATTGGAGCAGGCTCTGGGATATGTAGAATATTCTGGGCCTGATCAATAAAAAAGCGTTACAGATCATTGACATCGTTTTATCAAATTGTTATAATCAACTTTAGCAATTTAATAAATTAAATTGATGGTCAAAGACCAAAAAATAAACGAGGAGGAAAGATCCTATGTCTTATGTTGATGAAGTATATGAGCGTGTAGTCGCTCAGAATCCTGGTGAAGTAGAATTTCATCAGGCTGTAAAAGAAGTGCTGGATTCTTTAAAGCTGGCGATCGATGCAAATGAAGAGAAATATCGCAAGATGGCTCTCTTAGAGAGACTGGTAGAGCCGGAGCGCATCATCTCCTTCCGAGTGCCGTGGGTAGATGATAATGGGCAGGTCCAGGTGAACAAGGCTTATCGTGTACAGTTCAACAGCGCGATCGGACCCTACAAGGGAGGTCTGCGTCTGCATCCTTCCGTAAACCAGAGCATCTTAAAGTTCTTGGGTTTTGAGCAGGTGTTCAAAAACTCCCTGACCGGTCTTCCGATCGGCGGCGGTAAGGGTGGATCGAACTTTGATCCGAAGGGCAAGTCAGACCGTGAAGTCATGGCATTCTGCCAGAGCTTTATGACTGAACTGAGCAAGTATATCGGCGCGGACCAGGATGTGCCTGCAGGCGATATCGGTGTAGGCGCAAGAGAGATCGGTTTCCTGTACGGACAGTATAAGAGATTGACGGGTCTGTATGAAGGTGTCCTGACCGGAAAGGGTCTGACCTATGGTGGATCCTTAGTCCGTACACAGGCAACCGGCTATGGTCTGGTCTATATCGTAGATGAGATGTTAAAGAAGAATGGCAAGGATATCGCTGGTAAGACCGTGGTCATCTCCGGTTCCGGAAACGTGGCGATCTATGCTACAGAGAAGGCGCAGCAGTTAGGTGCCAAGGTTGTGGCCTTAAGCGATTCCAATGGCTATGTCTACGATAAGGACGGCATCAAGCTGGATGTGGTCAAGGAGATCAAGGAAGTCCGCCGCGGACGTATCAAAGAGTATGTGGACAAGGTCCCCACTGCAGTTTATACTGAAGGAAAGGGCATCTGGTCCATCCCCTGCGATATCGCTCTTCCCTGCGCTACCCAGAATGAGCTGAATTTAGAGGATGCAAAGGCATTAAAGGGGAATGGATGCTTTGCAGTGGCAGAAGGTGCGAACATGCCTTCCACCAGAGAAGCTACCGACTTTTTCTTAGAGAGCGGTATGCTGTTCATGCCCGGCAAGGCAGCGAACGCAGGCGGCGTAGCCACCTCCGCTCTGGAGATGAGCCAGAACAGCGAGAGACTGTCCTGGACCTTTGAGGAAGTGGATGAAAAGCTCCATGATATCATGATCGGTATCTTTGCAAAAGCTGATGATGCTGCAAAACGCTATGGCGTAGCTGGCAACTATGTAGCTGGCGCGAACATCGCAGGCTTTGAGAAAGTAGTAGATGCGATGATGGCACAGGGTATCGTCTAAGATCATCTGGGATAAGTAAGGCTGTCTAAAGAAAAGTATAAAAAGAAGATCATAAAAAGAAAACCATAAAAAGATCCGATAAAGTGGACTGTTCGTGCATTTTATCGGATCTTTGCTACTATCCACATCCACGCCAGAACATCGGAGCGAGAGCGCATCCCTATGGGGGAGCGGGTCTTCGGAAAGAGATGGGTGACCGTTATGCGACTGCACCTATACAACAATTGGCGTTGGTGTGGATAGTGACGGATCTTTTATCGTCGATACAAATAAGTAAAATAGTGCTGGTATTTTAATGGCATATAGTGTATAATCACCTGATAAGCCCCTTAGAGGATAAGAGAAAGCAGGTGAGATCTCATGCACAAGTTTTTACGAGCGGCAGGCTTTCAGGGATGCCGTACAAGGAGAGAAGAAGAAGGATTACAGAGCATACTGCTGCAGAGAGCAGTAAAAACGGAAAAGCTAGTGGTCCCTGATGATACGACATATGTGGAATATCGTTGTGAACTGGCCCCAGGCATGGGTATAAGCCTGATGGGAGAGGAAGGTGCGGAAGGAGATTTCCATCTAGATCATTATTTTCCATATCTAGACGGAGAGAATGTAAGCTCCCAGGAGGAGTGTACGGTCCAAAGGCATACGGAACGAGAGACTTATGCGGGTATGCTGGATGAATATAAGGTAGGGATATCCCTGATATTTTATGTGAGCAATCCTTTAGACTATCGGATCCGAAAGGAGAGGAAAGA
Source organism: uncultured Lachnospiraceae bacterium (assembly GCA_910588895.1). GTDB lineage: Bacteria > Bacillota > Clostridia > Lachnospirales > Lachnospiraceae > Caccovicinus. Next base: position 6,460 of record CAJUSS010000036.1, on the reverse strand, counting down.
AGCCTATCAAGTACGGTCAGTCAATCTGTCCGGCTTTTCTGTGGAGGGAAAGATCCTCCTGCCGATACAAAAGACAGCCAGGCAGATCGAGATGGCTAAGGTAGCTTCGATCAACCGAAACAGTCTGTTAGAGGCGGCAAAGCATGGGGACGAGGACGCTATGGAAAGTCTGACGATCGAAGATATCGACCTTTATTCTAAGGTGTCCAGACGCTTGACGAAGGAGGATGTATATTCGATCATCGAATCCTGCTTTATGCCCTATGGTGTGGAGTGCGATCAGTATTCCATCATCGGTGAGATTAAGGGGATACGTGAACTGACCAATCAGATCACCAAGGAAGGAGTCTATGACCTGACGATCGAATGCAATGATATCCTGTTCAATATAGGGATCAATAAGGTGGATCTTTTGGGAGAGCCTAAGGTCGGACGAAGGTTTAAGGGACAGATCTGGATGATGGGAAGATTGAACTTTCAAGGATGACCGATCTTGAGAAAAGGGATCATTGGGATAGCAGAGCATTGAGATAAGGCGATCGAAGAAGGATCGAGAGTGTGAGCCAGGGTATCCGCATGGTGTGTGGGGACCTGGCTTCTTTATTCCCGTGAGCGATGAGCCTGCCCCGCACGCCTTCGGTAAAATGCCGTGCTAAGTGCCCTGTGGGCATGCGCGAGTATTTGACGACAGCGTGGCCCGCTTTATCGGGTGATGCCGTGGGGGTAAGATACCCAACTGCTCTGCAGCGGGGCTTTTGATCAGATCAAAAGACGGGCAGCATAGGGGACGAGATAAAACAGATAGAGAGATCAAATGATCGAGCCGTTAAAGGATCGAGGAAGGAGGAAAAAGATGGAAAATGATCTGCGGTATCTGACAGTGGGACTGCCGGAGGATATCACCAGGCTAAAATGGTATGGAGATCTTGAACGGGCGAAAAGGGTCATCGACATGCGCCTTGAAAAGGATATCCCGGAGGCGCTGCGCAAGCGATTGGAGCTGGAGAAATGGATATTGGATCGGCTGCCGCGCACCTATATCTACACAAAGGAGCAGGCAGCAAAGAGGTTCCGAGAAGCCTTATGGACAGAGACAGAGCATGATGCTGAAGAGGAGCTGGAACAGCTTAGAGACGAAGGGGCCGTGGAATGGATATTTGTGGATGGGCAGGTAAGGTATAAAGATAATTTTTTGGAAAACCTGTTAAAGACCAGAAAGGAGCTATGGCCCAGGCTGAAGGATCCATCCAGAGTAGAGGGCAGGATCAAAGGAAGCCAGCTCCTGGATGAGACGATCGCAAAGATGAAGGAAAAGGGAGGGCTTGCCTATCGGTTCCGCATCCGGACCTCATTGAAGGTAAAAGCAGATGCGGAGAGGATAGGCAATCCCATCCGGGTATATCTTCCCATACCAGTGGAGAAAGGGCAGGTAAAGGCGTTTAAGCTGCTAGGGACCTCCATAGGACCCAGTCATATAGCACCGCCCGGTTATCCACAGAGGACGGTGTGCATGGAGACGGAGTTAAAGCAAGGGGAGGAGTTCTGGGCAGAGTATACCTTTGAGGATCATATCCGGTATGTGGATCTGAAGAAAGCGGTAAGAAGAGAGGGAACAGAGGAGGAGTCGGAACCATATCTGAGAGAACAGCTCCCACATATCCGTTTTACTCCCTATCTCATAGAGCTGACAGAGCAGGTGGTCCGGGAGGAGGAAGATCCTCTGAAAAAGGCAAGGAAGATCTATGACTATCTCACTACCCATATGATGTATTCCTTTGTGCGACCTTATGGGACGATCGACGATCTGACAGGATTTATGGCAACAGGCTTAAAGGGGGATTGCGGGATATATGCTCTGCTCTTCATCACCATGTGCCGGATCGCGGGAGTGCCCGCAAGATGGCAGTCTGGTCTGTATGCCACGCCTTTAGAGATCGGCTGTCATGACTGGGCCAGGTTTTATGTGGAACCTTATGGCTGGCTATATGCTGATTGTTCCTTTGGCGGAGCTGCCTGGAGGGACGGGAACGAAGAGAGGAGAGATTTTTATTTTGGAAATCTGGATCCATTTCGGGTCCCGCTCTGTGACGAGTTCCAGTATGGATTTATGCCGCAAAAGTCCTTTTTAAGAGAAGACCCTTATGATAATCAGTCTGGGGAAGCTGAATATATGGATAGAGGTCTGATCGAAGGGCTTGAATATGAGACAGAAAAAAAGCTGATCGAGATAGAGGAGATCCCATTTAAGAGATAAGGATCTGAAAGATCCAGATGTCAGAAGAGGAGGACCTTAAGGACAGGTCACCAGGATAAAAAGAGGCTGCTGCAAGATCGCAACAACCTCTTTTTTGTATGGGCATATGTCTTAAATATGCATCAAAGCCCTAAGGTGTACAGCGGCCACATGGGACATAACCTTCTCCAATGAGCATTTCCCGGTCTCCGGAAAAATAACGCTTGTTCTTATCGCTCATATCCTGGACACTGGGGCATTCCGGAAAATGAAAGCGCATCGTATTTGTGTTCAGAACGTAGTCATACCCTTGATCTGTATCTTCCTTAGCTGCCTCGGTAGGCGTCCAGGTCTCATCTAAGATGCTCTCACCTGTACTGTAGTCGATGAGGATCCCAGGCTGTACATTATAGCAGTACACGTTAAAGCAGATCCCGGTCCCCTGATCCTCTACAGAATAGGCTTCCATCAAAACGCCGGAGGCCACCAGGTCGTCGCCCATAAAATAGGGCGTGACACGATAGGCCACATGGTTTCCGGTCTCCTCCACATAGCTGGCCACCATATCCTCCCAGGGGAGCATCCCTTCTATGTTCAGATAGCGGGTGCCGGTGATCAGGTTCTTTTCATTGGCATTTTCACCGGAAAGCTGGTAGCCGATCAGATGGCAGCGGTTATACAGATACAGGTCGGAGATCACATCATATTTGACTGTATGCCATCCGGTAGGCTTTACATTGCCAATGGATCCTCTCTCCTCTGTAGGCATCGTCTCCCTGCAGACAGAAGCAAAAGCGGGACCACATCGTCCAAGCGAGTCCAGTTCAGGATATTGTTCAAATGGTATGGTCAGGAGTTCTCCGGATGTAAAAAAGGGGATACCATTGTGGATAAGTATACTGGGATCTCCGGAATAAGGTGGAAGATCCTTCTTCCAGTCTTCTGTGGATAAAGAGCTATCTGGCAAAAGGATGGGGATATCAGCGCTTCGGTCTGGATCATCATCTATAACTGTATCTATATCTGGGTCCGTATATGCCAGAGAAGATCCAAGTGTCGGGTCGTCAGCTGCAAAGAGCTGGGACGGGAGTGGGGAACAGGAAGAGAAAAGCAGCATAAAAGCTGTGGTCATAGTAAGTATCATTTGTTTTGCTCTCATCGATCTTATCTCCTGGTCTTTTGATCATTTTTTCCTATTATATAAAAGATGTATAAAAAAAACAACTTTAAAAGTGACCGGGGAGTATGAAAAGGATATGCGAAGATAGTACAGAAAAAAGTCTTCTGTGATGAGCGGACCATTGACATGTATCTACCAGATGCCTTATAGTGTTCTGGAAGGAGGGGATGAGCCGAAGATGGATCTTATCGATCATGTATGGAGTATCCTCTGTCCATTACTGACAGAGGAAGGAAAGGGTAAGGCAGGATCATGAGCCCAAGGAGACAGTCAGATGGAGGAGATAAAGATTGAAAAAGGAAATAGAAAAAACAAATGTGATGCGGATACTGGAACAGAAAAAGATCGCTTATAGGAGCTATAGCTATGTGGATACAGGCGTTATCAGCGGCAGGGAAGTAGCATCGGTCTTAGGACAAGATCCAGATCAAGTGTTCAAGACATTGGTGACTGTGGGATCGGGAGAGCATTATGTATTCCTGGTGCCTGTAAAAAAAGAGCTGGACCTTAAAAAAGCGGCTCAGGCAGTGGGTGAAAAGAGCATCCATATGATCAAGGAAAAGGAACTGCTGCCATTGACCGGTTATATACACGGCGGATGCTCTCCGATCGGGATGAAAAAGTCATTTCAGACCGTGATCGATACATCAGCGGCAGGCTTTGGTACGATCATCTTCAGCGGAGGGAAGATCGGGTACCAGGTGGAGGTCTCTTTGGAGGAGCTGAAAAGGGTCTTTCGTTTTACGTTAGGAGATATCGCAGTAGGATAGATCATAGGCCTGTGCAAAACAAAAGCGCTGTCTTCTTTTATCTGATTAGAGAATGGCGGTCGCGGTATTCATTGGGTGAGCAGCCATACTGTGCCCGAAACTTTCGATAAAAATAGCTGCTATTTTCATAGCCGATCCGTTCCAGGATGAGCTCGATCGATAATATGGTATGCTCCAGCAGGTAGACCGCCTGCTGGAGTTTTCTTTTTTGCAGCAGCTCCTTGAAATTCAGGCCGGTGCTTTTTTTAAGGAGGCGGCTGATATGATAGGTGGGATAACCGCAGTGACCCGCGATATCCTGTAAGCTACCGTCCTGATAATGATGCTCGATATAATTTAAGATAAAGAAGAGAAGGCTGGAATCGGAGGAAGCAGGTGTGTTCCGATTGATCTTCTCTGCATAGCGGGACAGATTGAGGAAGAGGAGGCCCATGGAGATCTGGAGGATCGTATTGGAGGATGCGTTCTTATCGATCAGGGTCCAGATCATATTTTCAATGAGATTTTCCACCGACAGGATGTCTTTTGCCTGGACATAGATGTAGTTGGAGAGCGGATCGGAGTCAGAAAGGCTGGATAAGATAAAATCCATCAGGATATTTTCCTTGTCCATCATGCTGACGGGATAACGGAAAAACTCCGGAAGGATGATGAAATTAACGGAGATATCCTTTTCGTTGGCCGGCAGGATCTCATGGCTGGCGTGCTGGTTTAGGAACAGGATATCCCCATCGGACATGGAGATCCGCTCTGTACCGTTGACGATGGTGGTCAGCTGGCCCTGTACCACATACAGCACCTCGATATAGTTATGGCTGTGGGGTGGAAAATAGGCAAACCGGGTGTGAGGGCGGATGTCGATCAGCTTTCCCTGGGAGAGGAATTTTTTCCCGTCCACGATAAATCCATTCCCGGATGTATAGAGATCCCTCTGCACCTCAAGATGTCCATCCAGGATCGCCTGCTCTTCCTCTGTGTATAGTTGTTAAGGATACAAATCCTGTGTTCAATCAATCTTGCCGATAAAGCGGTAGAAAATCTCAATTTCCTGCTCCTGATCGCCATCCTCGCCCTTGACGCTCTGATGGATAACAATTTTCTCAATCAGGGCATTCAGCAAAGGGGCGGTCAGCTCCGTGGGGTCGGCATACTGCCGGATGAGGTCAATCCAGTTCCGGGCATCGCTTTCCGTCTGCTTTACCGTATCGAGTTCCGCAGTCAGGGTGTCGATTTTTTCCTCCAACTCGCCCTGCTCGGTCTGGTATTTGGCAGTGAGCATATTGAAGTTGTACTCCGTAATGCGTCCAGCGGCCCAGTCCTCATAGAGTTTCGCAAACAGCCCGTCAACCTCGGCCTTGCGCTTTGTGGCCTTTTTCAGCTCCGCAGTCTGCTTCTTTTTAGCGGCATTTCGCTCCCGGTCTCCGGCGCTCAGAAGCTGGTTCAAAAGCGCTTCCTCGTCCTGAATAGCCTTGACCGACCAATGCTGGATTCTCGCCAGCACATAGGCGTAGAGTGCATCGTAGCGGATATAGTGCGAGGTGCAGCCCCTGGTCTGAAAGTCGCTGTATTTGCCACACTTGTAGTAGGCATACGGATTTCTGGCACTGCTTTGGATGCCATAGCGCATCGACCACCCACAATCAGCACACTTCAAAAGGCCGGCGAAAATCTGTGAGCTGTGATCTTTGCATTCCCTGCGGCGGCTGGCGATCTGTTTCTGCACCGCTTCAAAAACATCTGCTTCGATGATCGCTTCGTGGGTTCCTTCAATGCGGAGCCACTTCTCCTGCGGGTTGCGGACCACCCTTTTGTTCTTGTAGGAAACCGTTCCCTGACGGTGGTGAATTGTGTTGCCGATATAGGTTTCATCCTTCAGGATGTTTGTAACATGTGTTTTGGACCAGACATACCGCTTCTCCTCCGGCTGGCCTTCAAAGAAATGAGCGCAGCCTCCGTTGCGGGTATACTGGAACCATCCGGGACACGGGATTTTTTCATCCGTCAGGAGTTTGGAAATTCGATTGACCCCCATACCGTGGAAAGAAAGGTCGAAAATTTTGCGGACAATCCAGGCGGTTTCCTCATCAATCATCAGCTTGTTTTTGATTTCCGGGTGCTTTCGGTAGCCAAAGGGAGCCAGGTAATTGACCCTCTCACCGTTGAGAAATTTTGCCCGAAACGCGCCCTTAATCTTGCGGCTGGTATCTTTTGCCATGAACTCATTTATCAGGTTCTTGAACGGCACAAAGTCTGACAAGCCCTTGTCGGTGTCCTCGT
>CAJUSS010000035.1 GCA_910588895.1 uncultured Lachnospiraceae bacterium | reverse complement strand
GAGAAGATCTAGGCTATAATGGCGCATACAACTATGCGGATAACTATATCGCCCTCAATGAGGCGATCTTAAACTCTGGCGATCCCAACGGCGCGATGACGACCCTGATGCACGAGGCCCGGCATGCTTATCAGCATGCGGCCTGCGAAAACCCGGAGCAGTTCCTAGTGACGGCAGATGCGATCCAGGGCTGGCAGGATAGTTCTGACAATTATAAGAGCTATCTGCAGGATGGAAAGTACAGCGATATCCTTAGTGAGATCGATGCCCATGATTTTGCCGGACAGGAGCTGAAGAAGGGGTATGTCCCATTGGCTGGAGAGATAGGTGATGGGGCGGAGATGTATCAAATAGTCACACATAAAGGTCTGTGGGAAGACTTTAAACAAATGGTGGGATGGGATCAAAACGTGCAAGCGGCAAAAGAGGAGCTTGGAAAGATACCAGTTATTGGACCGTTTATATATAAGCGGATAAAAAGTGTGGAGACTGTAGATGATATTGTAACAAAATATGTAGAGACAGCTGATGCGGAGGGGATTGACGCAGCAAATGCTGGTTTTCTTTATGAGGATATCCCCGCAGCTGGGGTGAGAGAGATAAAAGCAACAGTGAAAGCAGATGTAGCGGATACACCTGCTAAACGTATTATTTGGAATCTTGGAGCGATCATTAAGGAAAGTTGTAAGGAAAGCAAGAATGTTGATTGGAAAGGAGCATGGGAGAAAGATATAGAAGGATTGAAGATCTTGTGGCCTTGGTAACACTCCTAGTGTTTTTGCAAGATAGCAACAAAAAAGAAGGCGATATTATTGTTGCAGCACCATCTTTTAAGGATTGGTCCATTAGAAGTAGCAGGGATAGAAAAGATGGACCGTTATATTATTGGGTATGTAAAGGCTTTCTAGGAGCGAATGATCCTATAGGTGCCTGGTGTGATATTGGCCAAGGCTATTTGAACAAAGATGCAGGAATGTATATGACAGGCGCTATTAATATGACCATGACTAGTACATAACCTGATGTGAAAAACATGATCTATGGAGCAGTGGACCCGATGAGCTTGGTGCGATAACATAAGAAATACAGTGATGTACCGAAAGGAAGACAGATGAACATGAAGAGGTGGATAAGCCGTATGGCGGTCTTGATAGCGCTGTTCTTTGCCTCCACACTATTGACGGGCTGTTTTTTCACAGCCAAGATGTTTGAACGTCCTAAGTTTTCAGAAGAAGAGTATCCGTCAGAGCAGACGGAGGACGTGACAAAAGAGGAAGAGACAGAAGGGGCTAAGGAGCGGGAAGATACAAAAGAGCAGGCAGGTACAAGAGAGCGGAGGGCTGATGCGCAGCAGGGATCCGTGTCCCAGAGCACAGCCCCAGACACAGATGGGACAAAGGAGTCGGAGGCGGTATCCGCTGCCCAGGAGGAGCGGATCCGCCATATCGCGGAGGTCTATGACCGTACCATACAGGACCAGGGAAATTACCGGCAGGAAGGCGGGCGGTACTACACGGCAGGCGGCGTGCTGGCTAAGGCGGTGGTATCCAACGGAGATCCGGTCCTGGATGAGGTCATGAGAAAAAGCGGCTATAAGACCTACGCCCTGGAGTACTTTTATGAGGATTGGCCCCAGGGGGACGGTTACCCGATCTATATCTATGCGGTCATCGACGAAAACGTATATCGCTATTACTTCTGCCAGGGTGAGTTCATCCGCCGCATAGGGCCGGAGGGCGGGGGAAATACCAATGACGCGCCAAAGATGAACGCATTTATCCAGACTCTGCGGGATGAGGGGGCCGCTTATCGCGGACAGACAGGGGATGGGCAGGAATCAGGGGCATGAACAGAATATAAAGAAAACCGCTGAAAGCAAGGGCTCCTGGTACATCTGATGTTGCCAGGATCCTTTGTTTGTTGTTGGGACTGTGCCTGGGCAGAGGACGTTTAAAAAAGTGGAGCGACAGGAGATGGTCGTTCATCCCACGAAACAGGTCATCTGTCAAGAAAAGAACGAAGTGCGCGGAGGGTGTGATAGACTAAAGCTAACAGAACAGAGAAGCTGAGGTCCACGAAAAATGAGGAGGATATCATATGGAGGATCGCAGAAGGGACTGTCTGGAGAAGAGGATAAAAGAAGCGAAGGAGGAGCATCATGAAAAAGCCTATGCGGCAAACAAGGGGGGTGTTGGTTTGATCAATATAAGTATGCTGGTCTTTTTATTGGTATATCTGATCATGTATTGTGGGCGCTAATGGCAGGTACGGGGTGTTTCTGTATGGATGGACTACAAAAAAGAGCGATGATAATACGAGGAGGAGCATCATGAAAAAGACGATGGCGGTCTTGGGGCTGGCGATGACCTTATCCCTCGTATCCGGGATGACCGCATTTGCGGCCTGGGAGCAGAAGGATGGGCGGTGGTATTATTATGACGGTCAGGGAAATATGTTAAAAGATACATGGGTCGGAAACTACTATGTGGGCGCGGATGGGGCTATGCTGACCGATACGCTCACACCGGAGGGATACTGGCTGGATGGGACCGGGCTGGCCAGCGAGGACAAAAGGACCTATGGAGGGTGTATATTTAGTGTCACCAGCTACCAGAAGAACGGGGATGGATTTTTGATCACGGGGGATATCTGCAGTGCGGGGTATGCCTCGGAGGAGTATCTGCGGTCGTTAAAGGTGGGGGATGTGATCTGGCGGCCTGCGGATGATGATCATGAGCAAGCCTGTGTATTTGATACCAGATCGGTGGTCACGGATATATCAGATGACTCATATGGCGATCATAACGCATATGGAGAATACCAGGAAGGTAGAATGAGAAGAGCAGTCTATCACCGATTAGCGATGGAGGGATCGCCTGAAGCTGAGTGGGGCTATACATTCTATTCAGATCATATGGCGCGCTGGGAAAGGGGCAGTATGGCGGTCCCTATTTATCGGATCATAGAAAAGGATGTGGTCCTGGTGTTTGATGCGGGTTCGGAGTTTGTGCCGATACAGGATGGCACGGGTCATATCCTTAGCAGATCCATGTCCGAATTTCTGGAGAAGAGGTACAGATGGGTTTTAAAGATCAGTGTGATAAATGGATGCATCAAACAGGCTGCTGATCTGATGACCAATTATGTGGGTTGACGATCCATAAGATAGAGATCATTGAGGGACAGTACAGAGATGTATGCTTCCCTTAATAGAGGTTGTCCTGACGCTTTCACAATTGACAAATAGTGGATCATGATGTAGATCGGGGGATACCGGGAGGATGGAAGGACCCAAAGAGCAGCCTGGTACAAGATCCCGCGATATAAGGTATCCGGCCAGAAGGCCATATCTTATATCGTGGGATCTTTGGAGTCTTGGTCAGGCTCCTGCCTCCGCCACGCCAAGGCCGTTCCCTTCATTGAAGTTTTCGGTCAATGCAGCTTTGTGTATTTTTGTCACATCAGCTGTGCGAACACAGACGCGCCGAAGACGGTCACTGCTCCGGCTACAGCGATGGCCAGGCTGCTCATGGCGCCCTCCACCTCTCCCAGCTCCATGGCTTTGGCGGTGCCGATCGCATGGGAAGCGGTGCCGATCGCCAAGCCTTTGGCTACGGGTTCGTTGATGCGGGATACCTTGCACACGATCTCGGCCAGGACATTTCCCAGGATCCCGGTGATGATGATCACGGCTACGGTTATGGTGGGGATCCCGCCCAGCTCCTCGGATATGCCCATCCCGATGGCGGTGGTGATCGATTTGGGCAGCAGCGTTACATACTGTTCATGGGTCAGCCCGAAGAGCTTGGCTAACAGGAATACGCTAAAAAGGCTGGTAAGTACCCCGGCAGCGATCCCGCCGGCCACAGCCCGCAGGTTTTCCTTGAGCAGGCTGACCTGCCGATAGAGAGGGACGGCCAGGCATACGGTGGCGGGGGTCAGCAGATAGCTGATGTACTTGGCGCTCTCATTGTAAGCGTTGTACTCGATCTTTAACAAGGTCAGCGCCGCCATGACGCAGATCGTTGCGATCAGCAGCGGGTTTAAGATGGCCAGCTTAAAACGTTTCTTTAAAAGGAGCCCGACCTCATATGCGGCCAGACTGAGTATGGCTCCGAAAAAAAGGAGATCTGTCAGGGTGTCGTTCACGTTCATCATTTCCTCCATCCTAAATATGACATACAGCGTGCCCCGCCCTATCGGGTACAGCGTGCCCCGCCCTATCGGGTACAGCGTGCCCCGCCTTATCGGGTACAGCGTGCCCCGCCTTATCGGGTACAGCGTGCCCCGGGTCATGACTGCCAGGTCTGTGTCTTGGATCGGCTGGCATCGTTCGTTCGTTTTTCTCTCCGGATCATGTACTGCGTCACTTGTCCGGTCACGGCCATGACGACGACGGTGGTGATGACCGTGATCAGGGTGACCGGGAGCCAGATGGGGCGAAGGGACGGCCAGGCATCCAGGAGCCCTGCGGCGGCAGGGATGAACATGACCGGCATGATCTCGATCAGAAAAGCGGCGGTCTCACGGACCTGCTCCGGCTTTAAGATCCCTGTACACAGAGCCAGGAACATGAGGATCAGCCCGTAAACACTGGCGGGGACAGGAAAGGGGATCAGAGCATGGAGCACCTCACCTAAGAACGAGACGAAAAGGATGATACAGAACTGACGCAGATATTTCATAGATGCTTTTACCTCCTGACAGATGGTGCGGTGTGCGTGGATCTTCTGGTCTGCTCTCGATAGCCTGGCGGCGTACATCCGTACACCTCATAGAAATTTTTCGAGAAAATAGCTCAGGGCGTTCAGAAAGTCGATCGGCGACTGCTTTAGATAGCGCTTGAAGATCCGACAGCATTTGCTGCGGCTCACAGTTTCTGTTGTGATATCGGCCGTTTTTTTGTTAGTGTAGTGTCATCATGATGATAACATGATCAGAGGAAGATGTGCAACCTGATCTTACGGGTGTGATATACCACGCTTGTTTCGGAGACGGAATACCAGACAGCGCAGACGAAAAATTTCCTGGATAAGATCTATGAGGGCAGCGCAAAAGGGCTGGTTTCCAATCTGATCTTGGGCGATCTCCTGGCAGACGAGGAATATGAGGGATTGAAACGGCTGCTGCTCCCTTACCGCCACAGCAACAGTCCCCACAAAGCGCTCCGGGAGGCGATCTTGCTCCCGCTGTTGGGGCGGAGCAGCACAATGAAACGGTGGATAGTCCGGCGGATGATGTAACGACCGCCCACCCGCTTCAAGATATTGGAGCGGTGTTGACCGAGCATATCTGGCTGGTGTGGCTGGTGGCCGCGCTGGGGCTGCTGATACGGAAGATAACGATCTATCAGGGCTTTGCACGATATATCAAGGCTGGATCAACCCTGGTCTCTGACATTGAGCGATCAGACCAGCTTTCTATTGTCGCGGAGCGATCAGGCATTAAAAAGCCGGTTGAATTATTATCAAGGACAGCTGGTCGATATCTTTCTGGACATCCGGAAGGAAGGCTCCTTCTATACTCTGAATATGAACCCGGAGGGAACCGTCAATATTAAGATCACCCGGGACGCGAACGGCAATATCACAGGCGCCGCCTATATGACCGAGGCGGAAGTGGCTGAGCTGTTTGGGGATATGGATGACCCCGGATGATACAACTGATGTGGAGCTGATTCCTGTTGACTGCAAGATTATAGCGTCTTGCCCGCAGCACATGGGCAGGCCGCAGATCATGGGTCAGGTCATCCGCTTCTGCGCGATCAGTTCGATCAAAAGCTGGATCACCGTGAGGATCCCTAAGCGGCTGTTGATATCTGCCTGTTGGTATCGCTCGTTCCGGTCGTTGGTGCATAGCCCGTAGGTACTGTAGGGGAGGAGCGGGCTGTCAGATCCGCAGGTCAGCAGGACGGTAGTGACCTTCTGCTGGCTGGTCCTCTGGAAGACAGAAAGATATCTGCGGGCATCTCCGTGGGCGGTGATGACAAAAAGGAGGGCATCGCTGCTGATCGTGTAGGTGAGATTGTTTAGCAAAGACGGCCATTGGATCGATATGGAAGGATAGTCCAGGATAGCTAAGACCGTATGGAGGTAATCTGCGGCAAGGGAGCTCAGCTCACTCCCGTAGATGTAGATCGGCCGATCCTCTGTCAATGCGTTTGCGATAGATCCGAGAAGCTCTATGTCCACATCGGCCAAGTTGTCCTTGATCATAGCGATCGAGCGTGCGATCAGGCTGTCGGAGGAAAATACCGGCCGCTTTAGCCGCTCCAGCTCGCTGCGGAGCTGATATTTGAACTCATTGTAGCCTTTTAAGCCTAGTTTCTGGCAGAAACGGACAATGGTGGCATTGGAGGTATAGAGTTTTGCCCCCAGGTCCTTCAGGCTGATAAAGGCGGAGGCGGGCAGGTTGCCTTCGAGATAGCGGAGCAGTTCTTTTTCCGTATCGGTGAGAGAGAGCTGGTGCGCTTTCTCAAAGATCGGTATGATAGGAGCGGAGGTCGGCAGCTCTGGCTCCAAGATCATAGGGCCTGCTGCGTTTGCGATCTTATCGGGTGACGGGGCTGTGGTCTGCTTATAGTGCAGATAGGTGCGGATGATCAGGTGGATCACATAAAATATGGGGAGCTGTGAGGTGTGTTCAGCCCCTCGGTCCTCACGCGGGTCCGTGAAAAAACGGAAATTGATCGTAGCCAGGCTTGCGATCGTATTATTGGCGTAGGGTGTGATGGAGAGGATCGGGATGTTGTCGATCTGTGCCAGCCTGGCAAGCCTTGCGGTAGCTGAAAGATCGACGCTGGCGCTGATCAAGATCAGGAGGGCCTTGGTGCGGATGTGGCGGAGGACATGCTCCGCCATCCTGAGCGAATCGATCTTGTAGACTTTCTGTCGGCCGATGGAGAAGAGGAGTTTTTCAAAATAGTCGGCCAGTATGGAGGTGATCCCGCCCGGCGCCCACAGATAGATCGGGCATCCGCTCTCGAGATAGCCGAAGGTCTGGTAGAGCTGTTCCTCCTGGATCAGCTTGGCGGTGCCCTCCAGATTGGTAGAGAGGTTATCGATGAGCAGCTGGGTGTCCAGACTGTACCGTTTAGCGGGCTGGGCCCGGAGCTCCTCTTCCTCAAGCTCCTGGCGCAGCGCGTATTTTAATTCCGCGAAGCCGGAGAACCCCAGCTTTTTGCAGAAGCGCAGGACTGTGGCGGCCGAATAGGAGACCTGTCTGGCCAGCTCGTGGACGCTCATGGAGAGGATCTCCTCCGGGTGTCCGTAGACAAATTTCAGGATGTTCAGTTCATTGCCGGTCAGGCTTTTGATGACCGTATCGTCCAAATGCAAGGTGATCATGGGAAAGGCTCCTTTTTTATCGGCTCCATTGGATATTGTTACATTATAGCACAAGAAAGTAGCACAAGAAAGTAAAAAAACAGCAGCTCGAAAAAAAGATAGTTATCTTTTTGCGCCGTTTATGGCGGAAAAATGGAAAGTATGGTTGTAAAATCGCAAAAAGCTGTTATAATGCAGATGTGACTGGTCTTTGTATGCTTTATGATCTTGGAGATAGGGTGGAGTATGATGAAAAGAAGATATTATCTGATCGATACGGAGAATGTGGGGGATCGCTGGATCGACCTGATCTTGGACCTGGAGAAAGGGGATATCCTGGTGGTCTTTTACACTAAGAATCATTCCAAGCTCCTGGGAGAATGCTATTTAAAGCAGCGCTATAATAAGCAGATCCGATGGGTGGAGTGTGTTGTGGGGAACAATGCCTTAGACCAGCAGCTGACAGGGGTCTTGTCTTATCTGATCGCGACCCATACAGAGGCGGGATATGCGATCTATTCCAATGACAAGGGCTATATCAGCGTCATCGATTTTTGGAAGCAGAGAGGCTTGGATATCGATATGGTGGGCTTCGATACAGAAAAAAAGAAGGACAAGGATGATAAGGATAAAGGCGGCAAGGGCAAGGATAAGAAAGCCGATCCCGACCCGGTGAGCCTTTCCCCGGCACGGCCTGCCGAGAAGAAGCAGAAGGCGGTATCGAAGGCGGACAAGCTGGCAGCGGGCAAGGCGAGGGCGAGCCGGACAGAGGTAGAGAGGCCGGAGACGGACAGCCGGCCAGAGGAGCAGCCAGGGTATGGCAGGCTGAGAGCGGAAAGCCTGGAGACAGACAGATCGGCGGAGGAGCAGGCGGGATATAGCAGGCTGACAGCAGACAGTCCAAAGACAGGCGGGCGGACGGAGGATCGTCTGTCCCAGCGGATCTGGCACCTGGACGAGATGACGGAAGGGCAGATCATCATGGAGATCGCCAAGGTGGTCCCCACAGAGAACATGAGCGGCTGGTATGTGGTCCTGGTATCCCTGTTCGGCCAGGAGGCCGGCAGAGCCCACTACATCCGCCTAAAAGATGATGAGGAGCGTAAGCGCAGCCTATCCCGCTATCTGCTGCCGGATGTCCATAAGCGGAACGTCCATCTGATCGCCATGCTCTACCAGCATGAGCACCTGGATACGGCTATGGCGGAGGTGGCCTATAAGATCGTAAAGGCCCATAACCGGAAAAATAAAAAAGCGATCCGGGCAGATTTTGACAAACAGTTTGGTAAGAAGACGAAGCAGCAGGTGCAGTATTATAAAGTGGTGAAGCCTGTGCTGGAGATCTTAAAGGGATGACAAATACACAGCTGCCGAAACAACGGTTTTTATCATGCGAGACTATGGAGAAAAGTCTGTAAATACAGATCTTTTATAAAGTAAGTGAGCAAAAGAGATCTCCGCCTGATAAGACAGAACTATGACGGCTATTCTTTATCAGGTTCAGAGGTTCGCTTATTGTTTAGGAAAATAGCCCCCAGGAATAGTCCCGGAGGCCACAGGAGAGGATCACAGTTCCAGCTCTGTGAAGTCGATCCACAGATCATCGTAGATATTGACTTTTATTTTGTCCTGAAAAGTATACTGACGGACATTAAAGGAATCCTGTTCAAAGAAATACACAAGAATTGTCTTGCTTCTAGGGTCCACGATCCAGTACTCCCGAACACCATGATTTTTATAATAATACAGCTTTCGGATATAATCATCTGACGGGTTGCTGGGGGATATGATCTCAATGATAAGATCCGGGGCTCCATTACACCGCTTTCCGTCCAGCTTATCCTTATCACAGACGATCATTATATCCGGCTGAACGATCATAAGTGGATAGTCGGAAAGTTTTACATCAAACGGGGCAGGGAATACTTGGCAGTTGCCGCCTTTTTTCTTGAGATAGGAGCGGATGGAGACAAGCAGTTCTGTGAGGATTGTCTGGTGGATCTGAGACGGACTGGACATGTAATAGATCTGTCCCTCAAATACTTCCGCTCTTATATTCTCCGGGAGATTTTCATATTGTTCCAGGGTAATGAGTTCTTGCTCGGCTTGTAATGCTGACATGGTAACACTTCCTTTCTGGGGGTGGTTATGGAGTTTCGGAGGCAACAGGGGAAAGATCATCCCGCTCTATTTTTTCATTTGCGGCTACAGTGAAAAATTTTGCCATGCTTAATCCAGATTTTTCGGCAGCTTCTTTGTACTTGTCTTTTTCGCCTTTTTTTACACGGAATCGGATCTCTTCAAGATTGTCTTTCATGTATTGCATGGTGTATTCTTTGCTTTTTTCATTGTATTTACTCATGGAATGCTCCTTTCTGGCAATAGGGCGCTTAAAAATAAAGACACCTTTTGCATTATAGCAATAGTCTATCATAGATAGAAATAGTGCGCTATGGTAACAAGTAACAAAAATAGTGCGCTAAGTTTAGACATTAAGTCTATCGATGAACTTAGCGCGCTATGGTATACTTATATCATCAAAGAGAGGAAAACAAAAGCAGCCAAGGTGGTCGGGAGTACCGAAAGGGAAAGCAAGAACACCAGATAACACCAAAGAACAGGATAAGGGGATAGTGAGACGGGCAGAGGCTCTAAGATACTTTAAAGCCTGCCGGGGCTGTGGGGAGACCTCTTGAGAACGAAAGGAGATAGGACACATGAGATACAACCTTAGCAAGATCATGTTGAAGGCCTGGAGTATCTACCGCAAGGGAAGCGGCCTTTCCTTCGGGGAGTGCCTGCATCGGGCGTGACTCTCAGATGACGAAGATCACAAAGGCCGATTGCCAGAAGCTGATCAACGAGATGATACGGGATGGGAAAAAGCGGTCCACTATGTCAAACCTGAAAAGCTGCCTGAACATTGTCTTTGAATGTGCGTTGGATGACGACATCGTTGCCAAGAACCCAGCTAAAAACCTCCAGATCTCGCAGACGGAGAGCAAGGAGCGAAAAGCCATCGACCAGCACCAGATCGATCTGTTTATGAGGTATGTAAAAGAAAGTAGGAGATATTCATACAGCTATCCGGCTTTTGTGGCCCTGTTCAACCTGGGCGTGCGTATCGGGGAAATGGCGGCACTGACCTGGGAGGACATAGACTTTAAGGCGAACATGGTAAGGATCGATAAGACAGTGGACCGGTACAGGAAGGCGGAATATGGGTTTACCATGGGGATCGCATCTCCCAAAAGCAAGACCTCGATACGCAGTATCTCGATAAACAGTGTGGTAAAGTCAACACTCTTGAGGCTGAAGATGCAAAACATAGCATCCTCTGCATGTCTGCCTTATGTGGATGATGCCGGGCATGTCCGAGGCGCAGTCTCCGGGTTTGTGTTCCTCAACAGCTTTGGGAATGTATGGAATGAGCCTAGCTTTAGGGAGCTGATAAAACGGATCGTGGATGACTTTAACCAAAAGGCTGTATCGGATGGCACAGAGCAGATCGAGGTCTTTTGCCCACACATGACACGTCACACCTATACAAGTCTTGCTTATTCTGCCGGAGCGGATGTAAAGATCGTCAGTCAGATCCTTTCTGTGACAAATGAAAAAAAGAGAGACGATGCAGGACAACACAAGATGAAGGCAGGATAGAAGAAAAACCCTTGGTTTTAGGCATAGACAGCACAGGACGAAATGAGACGAACATAAGTTCGTAAAGAAAAAGTACTTGACACCTGCTCCCCCTTCGTGTATGATAACACAGGTGATCGAAATGGAGAAGATCGTACGACAGGGTATCCTGTATGATTTTTACGGCGAGCTCTTGACAGAGCATCAGCGCCAGGTATATGAGGAGGTCGTGTTCCACGACCTGTCCTTAAGCGAGATCGCCCAGGAGAAGGGCATCAGCCGGCAGGGGGTCCACGATCTGGTGCGCCGCTGCGATAAGATCCTGGAGGGATACGAGGATAAGCTCCATCTGGTGGAGAAGTTCCAGATCACGAAAGATATGGCCGGTGAGATCCGGGCGTTCCTGGATGCCTACCAGGCATGTGGGGATCCGTCGCTGCTGGCCCGTGCGAAGGATGTGGCGGAGAAGATCGCCCAGATCTAGAAGGAGGTCGCCTATGGCTTTTGAGAGCTTGGCAGATAAGCTGCAGAACGTGTTCAAAAACTTAAGAGGCAAAGGCCGCTTGACCGAGGCGGACGTAAAGGCCGCGTTAAAAGAGGTCAAGATGGCGCTCCTGGAAGCGGACGTGAGCTTCAAGGTCGTCAAGCAGTTCATCAGCTCCGTGCAGGCACGGGCGGTGGGCGAGGACGTCTTAGGCAGTCTGACACCAGGCCAGATGGTGATCAAGATCGTCAATGAAGAGCTGACGGGGCTGATGGGCTCGGAGACCACCGAGATCAAGCTAAAGTCCTCCGGCGAGATCACGGTCATCATGATGGCCGGTCTCCAGGGCGCAGGTAAGACCACCACTACCGCCAAGATCGCCGGCAAGCTGAAGGCGAAAGGGCGAAAGCCCCTTCTGGTGGCCTGCGATATCTACCGTCCGGCTGCGATCAAGCAGCTGGAGATCAACGGAGAGAAGCAGGGTGTTCCGGTCTTTTCCATGGGAGATAAGATCAGTCCGGTCAATATCGCCAAGGCATCGATCGAGCATGCGGCGAAGAACGGCATGAACGTGGTGATCTTAGATACAGCCGGGCGCCTCCATATCGACGAGGATATGATGAACGAGCTGATCCAGATCAAGGAGGAAGTGGATGTGAGCCAGACGGTCCTGGTGGTGGACGCCATGACCGGACAGGACGCGGTGAACGTAGCCGGCATGTTCCAGGATAAGATCGGGATCGACGGGGTCATCCTGACCAAGTTAGACGGCGATACCCGAGGCGGCGCGGCCCTCTCGATCCGTTCCGTTACCGGAAAGCCGATCCTATATGTAGGTATGGGAGAAAAGCTTTCGGACTTGGAGCAATTTTACCCCGACCGCATGGCCTCCCGGATCTTAGGGATGGGCGATATCCTCTCCCTGATCGAGAAGGCGGAAGCCGAGGTGGACCAGGAGAAGGCCAGAGAGCTGAGCCAGAAGCTGCGGAAGGCAGAGTTCGATTACAATGATTTCCTGGAGCAGATGAACCAGATCAAGAAGATGGGCGGTATGGCCAGTATCCTGGGGATGATGCCCGGTATGGGGCAGCTAAAGGATATGGATCTGGGGGAGAATGAGAAGAGCATGGCCAGAGTGGAGGCGATCATCCTGTCCATGACACCGGCAGAGCGGGCAGATCCTTCCCTCATGAACCTTTCCAGGAAGCAGCGGATCGCCAGAGGCTCCGGGGTGGACATCAGCGAGGTGAACCGCCTGGTCAAGCAGTTCGATCAGATGAAAAAGATGATGAAGCAGCTTCCCGGCATGATGGGAGGCGGCAAGCGCAGAGGCGGCCTCATGGGGGGCTTAGGCGGCATGAAGGGCGGCAAGTTCAAGCTCCCGTTTTAGGAAGGACCCCGGCTGGCGGCCATAGCAAGATCCAGTTAGTCCTACGGCTGTTGCCGTATCACTATATAGCTTTAGTCAATAAGGATAAAAGATCGCAGGAGGTGAATGAAATATGGTAAAGATGAGATTGAGAAGGATGGGGCAGAAGAAAGCGCCTTTCTATAGGATCGTTGTATCCGATTCCCGTTCCCCCAGAGATGGGCGTTTTATCGAGGAGATCGGCACCTATGATCCCAACACTGATCCAAGCTCCATCAAGTTTAACGAGGAAGCTGCCAAGAAGTGGCTGGCAAACGGTGCTCAGCCTACGGAGACAGTTGCAAAGCTGTTGAAGATCGCAGGCATCCAGTGATCGGCAGTCATGAGGTGATCTTATGAAGGAATTAGTGGAAGTTATCGCAAAGGCACTGGTGGATGACCCGGAACAGGTTGTCGTTACCGAAAGCATGAAAGGGGATGACACCCTGATCGAACTGAAGGTAGCTGCTTCCGATATGGGGAAGGTGATCGGTAAGCAGGGCCGGATCGCTAAAGCGATCCGCTCTGTAGTGAAGGCTGCTGCATCGAAAGAAGACAAAAAAGTCATCGTAGAGATCCAGTAACATAAGGGGGGCTGCTGCGTTCGCGGCAGCTTCTTTTTATACCCTGTACAGGGCAGCCATCTTGCGACGGCTTTCAGGACATAAGCTTGTGATCTGGTCAGAGAAGAAAGGAGATAGTCCATGGAAGAGATGCTCCGGGTAGGGGTGATCAGCTCCACCCACGGCATAAAGGGGGAAGTGAAGGTGTTCCCCACCACAGATGACCCTGCACGTTTTACAGATCTGAAGGAAGTGACATTGGACACCAAAAAAGGGCTGGAACCCCTAAAGATCCAGACGGTCCGGTTCTTTAAAAATATGGTCATCCTGAAATTTGAAGGATATGATGATATCAACGCGATCGAACGGTATAAGGGCATGGATCTTCTGATCCGCAGGGACCAGGCCGTCGAGCTTGGGGAAGGTGAACATTTTATCGCAGATCTGATCGGCCTTATGGTGATCACCGATGAGGGGCAGACCCTGGGCAGGTTAAAGGATGTGCTGCAGACAGGTGCAAACGATGTCTATGTGGTGGAGATGGAGGGCAGAAAAGAGGTCCTGATCCCGGCGATCAAGCCCTGCATCCTGGATGTGGACCTTGCGGCAGGACAGATGAAGGTGCATCTTCTGGAGGGCCTTCTGGATCTGTGATCAATACGGCCCGCGTTCCCCAAAAGGGAAGCGGGCCGTATTGATGGCTAATTTCCTTTCGGCATCAATCCTGCCAGAGCGGCAGCCATGCTGCTGATCGGCATGGTCTGCAGCCAGATCTTCCCGGGGCCGGTCAGGTAGGTATTAAAGAGTCCTTCTCCGCCCATCAGCTTGTTTTTTAGTCCGGGCACCTGGCGCACATCCATGGTCACCGTGCTCTCAAAGCCGGCCACATTGCCCGTGTCCACCACGATCTGCTGGCCAGGCGCTAGATCGTACTCCACCAGGTCGCCGTCGATCTCCACGAAAGCTATGCCGTGTCCTGACAGCCTCTGCATGATAAAGCCCTCGCCGCCGAAAAAACCGGCCCCCAGCTTTTTGTTAAAGGCGATGGACAGCTCTACTGTGGGCTCAGAGGCCAAAAAAGCGCTCTTTTGCAGGATCAGCTCCCGGCCGGTCCCCGTCTCCACCGCCAGGATCTTTCCCGGAAAGCTGGAGCCAAAGGCGATCATGCCGTCTCCTCGGGCCGTGTAGATATTGTGGAACATGCTCTCCCCGGAAAATGCCTTGGAGAACATCTTTCCCAGGCCTCCTCCCTGCGTCTCCATCACCATGTTCGGTGACATCCATACCATGGATCCCTTCTCTGTGATCATGCTCTCTCTATCCTGGAGCTGGCAGACCACCACCGGGAAGGAACCTCCTTTGATCTCATATCGCATCGTGATATCCTCCTTGTCCTGATCGATATCGTGGCTCTTTTTTGTTAACAAGCTTATAGTTTGCAGTACACTTTTATGCAGACACCGATCCATCTGTATCGGGCAGAGCTGCTGAGATGGCCGGATCGACGGTGCTCGGTCCGGATGCACATATCCCGGCGCCATCCGGTCCGGAGGCGTAAGTCTCTGCGCTGTTCGGTTCCCGCTTGTCAGCGCTTTCACCGTGCAGCTTTGACCGGTCGGCTCCTTGTCCATGCAGTTCTGGCGCGTCTGCCTCTTCGTTATACATTTTTGATGTATCTGCCGCTGCGTTTCCGGATCGCTCCTTTAGCAGCTCCTCCAAAAACTCCCGCTCCTTTTTTGTGAGCTGTGCTGTCTCCAAAAGGTCGGGCCGCCGCTCTAAGGTCCGTATGATCGACTGCTGCCGTCTCCACTGGTGGATCTTCTGGTGATGGCCGGAGAGGAGGATCGGCGGTACCTGCATGTCACGGAAGACTTCCGGGCGGGTATACTGGGGATATTCCAGCAGGTTATCCTGAAAGGATTCCTCCTCGGCAGAATCTTCATTGTGCAGAACGCCGGGCACCAGCCGGGAGATACAGTCGATCGCCACCATGGCCGGGAGCTCCCCGCCTGTCAGCACATAGTCTCCGATCGAGATCTGGTCCGTGCAGATCAGCTCTAAAGCCCGCTCGTCCACCCCCTCATAGTGACCGCACAAAAACACCAGCTCTGGCTCCTTGGCCAGCTCCTTAGCCAACTCTTGGTCAAAGACCCTGCCCTGCGGGGTCATGTAGATCAGCCTGGGTTTTTTGCCCAGTCGCTCACACAGCGCTTCATAGGCCTCCACCACCGGGCCGGGCTGCATCACCAGACCGGCTCCGCCGCCATAAGGCCCGTCATCCACATGATGATGCTTGTCATGGGAATAGTCCCGGATATCGATCGCTTCCGCGGATATCGCCCCATTTTCCATGGCACGTCCAGTGATGCTGGCGCTGAGGCCGTTCATGACCATCTCGGGAAATAAGGTCAAGATATAAAAGTCCATCGGTATCCTCCTTGTGATACAGCTTAGTCATGCGTACTTGGTGATAAAATGCACCACAAGATGATGATACCATAGATGGTGGGGCTTTTCAATCCATTTGTCAGGGACGCCGGACGCTGGGCATTCAGCATATTATAGGGATCAGAAAGAGATGCTATACGATATGCAGAACAAGATATCGGCATGAGATATCCTCCATAAATCGTATCATCTGGAGCGTGCCGCAGTGGACAGGCAGTTCCAGAAAGAGCTGTATGCACAGCAGGGGCTTTGATGCTCTGAAAAAATACTTGACAGCCCCTCCCATCTGCTGTATGCTAGGATACAGTCACTGGAAAGATCCCCAGAAAGTAAGCGGCGGAGTCTTTCTGTTATCTACAAAGAACCCAGGAAGGAGGCAGTTTGATGAGAAAGATCGATAACAGCGATAACAAAAGGACGGAACTGAACATGGGCAATACCATCAGCAGTAAAGACATCACTCTGCCTGCCTTATCCCTTTTTGAAGGAACGGATGTGGGATGTCTCCCCTAGGGAGCCGTCGGCTTTATCCGCATTGCTTTCGAACAGGACCGCAGTCAGAGATGGCTGCGGTTTTTTTCGCGCTAAACCTTCATGGGCCCAGGCGGATCATCCGTACATGGGCATGGGGGGGACCGCTGTCGTCGGTCAGAAAGCGAAGATGCCGCCTTAGGGCGGTTTTTTTTACCCATGACAGAGTAAAAGGGGGAACGAGATGAAAAATGTATGGAGATATGCAAAACGGTACTGGCCGCTGTATGTGGTGGCCATCCTGTCGATGGTGGTCAGCATCCTGTTGGATGCCGCTGCGCCCCAGATCACCAGGCGGATCATCGATGATGTGATCGTGGGCGGGCAGATGGGACTTTTGATGAGGCTCCTGCTGGGACTTTTAGGGATCGGGCTGGGGCGGGCCTTGTTCCAGTATGTAAAGGAATTTATCTTTGACTTTGCCGCTTCCGGGATCGGGAGCCGGCTGCGCAAGGATCTGTTCGATCATATCCAGACCCTTTCCGTAGGATATTTTGACAGCCATAACACCGGCGAGCTGATGGCGCGGGTAAAGGATGATGTGGACCGGATCTGGAATGCCTGCGGGTTTGTGGGGATGCTGATCTTAGAGTGCTTTATCCACACGGTCATCATGGTCACCTGCATGTTTACGATCAGCCCGGTCCTGACCATGGCGCCTCTCTTTGTGATGGCCCTGATCGTGGTCTGCGCGGTCCGGATGGAGAAAGGCTTGGGGCTGGTCTATGAGCAGATCAGTGAGGAGACGGCCCGGATGAACACCGTGGCCCAGGAGAACATAGCCGGGGTGAGGACCGTGAAGGCTTTTGCCAGAGAGCCCTATGAAAAGCAGAAGTTTGAGGGCCATAATAAGCGGTTTTACGAGCTGAACATGGAGCAGGCCAGACTGATCGCACGGTATCAGCCCAATATCTCCTTTCTATCCAAGGTGCTCCTGATGACCATCATCGTGGCCGGGGGGATCCTGGTGATCAGAGGGAGGATGACCATCGGGCAGTTGGGCGCCTTTTCCGAGTACGCCAGCAATATCATCTGGCCCATGGAGATGGTGGGATGGCTGAGCAATGACCTTGCCGCCGCTCTGGCCTCAGAGAAGAAGATCCGGGCGATCTTTGCGGAGGAGCCAAAGATCCGGACCATGGGAGCAGACCCGGAGACAGGGACGGGAGAGGACGTGCCAGAGGGAGGGGTCGTAGCTGGAGACGGAGCAATGCGCCAAAAAAGACTCCAGGGCAGAGCTTTGGCCAGAGATGGAGAGCAGCAGGATGGATCCAAGATACGGGGCGATATCCGGTTTGACCAGGTGGATCTGGTCCTCCATGGCCAGAGGGTCCTAAAGGGGATCAGCTTTGACCTTCCGGCAGGAAAGACCCTGGGGATCATGGGGATGACCGGTTCGGGAAAGACCTCGATCGTAAACCTGATCCAGCGGTTCTACGATGTGTCTGCCGGCCAGATCTGGATCGACGGCAGGAAGATCGGCCAGATCCCGCTCCCTGCTCTGCGGAGCCAGATCGCGGTGGTGATGCAGGATGTGTTCCTTTTTTCCGACAGCATCGCGGAAAACATCAAGATGGGGAAGAAGGAGAGCGTGCGCCAGGCCAGCGTGGAGAAGGCAGCGGTCCGCGCCGGTGCCCACGGCTTTATCATGGAGCTGGAACAGCGCTATGATACGGTGATCGGAGAGCGGGGGACCGGTCTTTCCGGGGGACAAAAGCAGAGGATCAGCATCGCCAGGGCGATCGCCAAGGAGAGCCCTGTCTTGATCCTGGATGACTCCACCTCGGCTCTGGATATGGAGACGGAAAAGGAGATCGAGCGGCAGCTCGCGAAACTGGAAAGGAGCACGAAGATCATCATCGGACACCGGATCTCCTCGGTCCGGCACGCAGATGAGATCTTGATCCTGGAAAACGGTCAGATCGTGGAACGAGGGACCCATGAGGAGCTGATGGCGAAAAAGGGACGTTATCATCAGACCTATGTGGTCCAGTACGGAGAGGAGGAGACATGGGAGTAAATGGAAGCCGGATGGATGAAGAGCAGAGCATGATGTCCAAGAAAGAGACCTTGCTCCGCCTTTACCGCTATCTTTTCGACTACAAAAAGGAAGTGGCCCTGGTCATGGCCATCATGGCGGGGACCATCACCATCAGTATGGTGACACCGCTGATGATCGAGACGGCAGTGGATGGCTATGTGGCAAGAGGGGACATCCCGGGACTGTGCCGTCTGGGCCTGCTGGCCGGTCTGCTGTTCGTCTTCTTCCTGGCGGGGACGAAAGCCAGGATGTATATCATGGCATCTGTATCGAACCGGGTCCTGGTGGATATACGTCAGCATCTGTATGCGCATATCCAGATCCTGGATCTGCAGTTTTTTGACAGCCGTCCCACAGGGAAGATCCTGGCCCGGCTGATCGGGGATGTGAACGCGTTAAAGGATGTGCTCTCGGACAGCGTGACCCAGCTGATCCCGGATATGGCCACCGTGCTTTGTGTGACGGCGATCATGGTGTTCAAGAACGTGAAGCTGGCCATGGCGGCTCTCCTGGCGGTGCCGCTCTTAGCTGTGGGGATGTTCGTGATCGAGAGCCGGGCCCACAGGCGCTGGCAGATCTACCGGAAAAAGACCTCGAACCTCAACGCCTATGTCCATGAAGATCTGTCCGGGATCCGGGTGATCCAGAGCTTTGCAGCGGAAAAGGAGAGTCAGGCGGTCTTCTATGATCTGGTGGAGCAGCATAGAAAAGCCTTCATCGACGCGGTGGTGATCGCGGATGGGTTCAGCCCGGTAGTGGAGATCACCTGGGGGCTGGGGGGCTTCCTTCTGTACTTTATCGGGATCCGCATCTTGGGAGCGGAGCAGGTGGGGATCGGTACGTTCCTGGCCTTTTCTACCTATATCGCCATGTTCTGGAGCCCGATCAGGAACCTGACCAATTTTTACAATAAGCTGACCACCAATATCTCCGCGGCGGAACGGATCTTCGATATCCTGGATACAGATGCAAGGATCCGGGATAAGGAAGGGGCAGCTGTGCTCCCGGCCCTGCAGGGAGAGGTGCGCTTTTCCCATGTTTCCTTTGCGTACAGCGATGAGCCGGAGCGGATGGTCTTAAAGGATGTGAGCTTTGACGTGCGCCCCGGGGAGACGATCGCTCTGGTAGGACCCACAGGGGCAGGGAAGACCACCATCGTCAACCTGATCAGCCGGTTCTACGAGGTGGGAGAGGGGGCGGTCCTTCTGGACGGGACCGATGTGCGGCAGGTGACCCTGGCTAGCCTGCGCAGCCAGCTGAAGATCATGACCCAGGATAATTTCCTTTTTTCCGGGACCATCCGGGACAATATCCGCTATGGACGTCTGGATGCCACTGATGAGGAGGTGGTCCAGGCGGCAGTGGCGGTCAATGCCCACGGGTTCATCATGGAGCTGGAGGATGGCTATGATACCCAGATCAGCGAGCGGGGTGTCCGCCTTTCCATCGGTCAGCGGCAGCTCCTGGCGTTTGCCAGGACCATGGTGGCAAAGCCTGCGATCTTGATCTTGGATGAAGCGACCTCCAGCATCGACACCCATACGGAGCTTTTGGTCCAGCAGGGGATCGAGGCGCTTCTCAAGGGGCGGACCTCCTTCATCATCGCCCACCGGCTCTCCACGATCCGAAAGGCGGACCGGATATTCGTCATCGACCAGGGCGGTATCCTGGAGGAGGGAGATCACCAGCAGCTGATGGAGAAGAAAGGGGCCTACTATCGGCTTTACCAGAGCCAGTTCATGTAACGACAGCCTGGCTGGGGCAGAAGACCGTTAAGGCGGGATCCGGCTGTGCCTCAGATCACATAGTCGTCTCCCGGCGCTTCCAGGCGGATCAGGTCAGCCAGGGTGATATTGTCCAGATAATCTTGGATCACCTTGTCCAGGCCCTTCCACATAGAGAGGGTCCGGCAGTCGGACATCCGGGGGCAGGCGGGCTGATCTGCCTCCAGGCAGGAGACCGGAGCCAGGGAGATCTCCGTGAGCCGCAGGATGTCGCCGATGGGATAGGCTTCCGGCGGCTTTGTCAAGCGGTATCCGCCCCCTTTGCCCCGCAGTCCCGTCAGGAGCTTGTTCCGGACCAGGATCTTCAAGATCCCCTCCAGATATTTTTCAGATATATCCTGCCTGCGGGCAGTCTCCTTTAATGGGATGTAGCCTTCCGACCGATGCTCCGCCAGATCGATCATGATGCGCAGGGCATAACGTCCTTTTGTGGATATCAGCATGTGATGCCTCCATTCGATGTGCTGGATTTTAGAAAATCTACCGATCCTATTATATAGCGATATAGGCAAGCTGACGGGGGCTCCCGTCAGCTTGCTGTTGGCTTATCTGGCTTCAGGATGCTGTGCAAAAGCTCGATGAGCGCGGTCACATCCACAGGCTTTGCGATGTGGCCGTCCATACCGTTTTCCAATGCAGCCTTTTTATCCTCCTCAAAGGCGTTCGCCGTCATAGCTACGATCGGGATAGAGCAGTAGGGCGATCCGGTCATCGCCCGGATCGTCCGGGTGGCGGCATAGCCATCCATGATCGGCATCTGGATGTCCATCAGGACCAGATCGTATCGTCCCGGCTGGGCCTGGCGGAGCATTTCCACGGCGATGGAGCCATCCTGGACTTCCTCCACCTCGAAACCATACTGGAGCAAAAGCTCCATGGCGATCTCTCGGTTCAGCTCGTTATCCTCCACCAGGAGGACCCTCTTGCCCTGCAGTTCAGTCTGGCTCTGGACGGCGCTTGGCTGCGTCTTTCGGACTTTTTCTATGTCAGCCTCCTTGCAGAGGGGGAGATCCAGACAGATCCGGAATGTGGTGCCCTTGCCCGGAGCGGTCTCCACCTGGATGGAGCCCTTCATCAGATCCACCAGGTTCTTGGTGATCGCCATGCCGAGGCCGGTGCCCTGGATACCGCTGACGGTGGAGGTGCGTTCCCGTTCAAAGGGCTCGAACACCTTTTTGGCAAATTCCTGGGACATGCCGATCCCATTATCCGCTACCTGGAACTCGTATGAACCATATCCGGAGGTCTGGCTGGCCTTTTGGGATAAGGTCAGCAGGATATGGCCGCCTGCAGGCGTGAACTTGACTGCATTGCCCAGAAGGTTCAGCAGGATCTGATCCAAACGCAGCTTATCACAATAGACATAGTGGTCCCGCACATCGGCCATCTCCACAGTCAGGGTGGATCCTTTTTCCTGGATCTGTCCATGCAGGATCGTCTCCATGTCGCGGAGGATCGTGCAGAGGTCGCAGGGGACAGCATCCAGATGGATCTTCCCGCTCTCGATCCGGCTCATATCCAGCACGTCATTGATCAGGTCCAGCAGATGGCGGCTGGCGGTGCGGATCTTGACCAGATAGTCATGGGTGCTGGCGGGATCCGGATCCTTTTCATTCTGGATCGCCAGATCCGTAAAGCCGATGATCGCGTTCATGGGAGTGCGGATGTCATGGGACATATTGGAGAGGAACAGGCTTTTTGCCCGGCTGCTCTCCTCGGCCTTCATCTTTTCCAGATGGAGGGTCTCATTCCTGCGCCGCTGCCAGAAATAGACAAAGAACACGGCAGACAGGACCAGCAGCATCGATGCCAGCTGGATCATGCTGTTCTGGGTGATCGTGGCGCTGACAGCCTCCACGTTCGTGCTGACCGTATCATAGTGTATGGTAGTGGTCAGATACCAGTCGGTCCCTTGCGCGAGGGCGTAGTAGGTGTAGTGCAGCTCCCCTTTCAGACGATAGGCGGTGATGCCGGCCCGCTGTGCCTGGAGATCGGCCCGCATCTGTTCGGCAGAATAGCCATTCTGGAAATCGGCCTGCTCCTCCAGCGCGGAAAAGATATTGTCATTTTCATCCAAATGATAATGAGGTGTCTTTACGATATAGGAGCCGTCGGCAGAGACCACGTTAGAAAAGATCAGGCCTTTGTCATCCTGCAGGTCCAGACGGACGATCAGTGTGTCGGAAGCGATGCCGGCCACGCCGTAGGTCAATGCTTTTTCGTCGATGGAGATCCCTTCTATGGGCAGGGTCATGCAGAGCATATCCCGGCCGTCCGCAGATCGTTCGATGGTGATGTACGGATCTGTTTGCCCGGTCGAGGGGAAAGTGTGGTCGGACTGTCCGGGGAAGGTGCCCTCAGACTGTCCGGGGGAGATGCCGTCAGGCGTATAGACCAGTCCGTCCTCATCCACGAGAGCAAAAAGGTCAAAGTGGTAGATCTGGGATAGATCCGTCATATAGTGCTGCAGGGAGGCGTGGTCGGCCAGGCCGGTCTCCCGGACCACCTGGAGGGCAGCTTCCAGATCCTGCAGCTGCTGGTCCAGAGCGTTCTGCAGCTGGCGGCAGGTCTGGTCGGAGAGTTCTTCCAGATAGAACTCGCTGATATTGTGTACCGCAGTTGCGGTGGCATCCTGTGAGGAGCTCATGAACCAGCCGGTCGAGACCACCAAAACGACCAGGACGGCCAAGATCAAGAGCGATATGAGCGGAATGGGCCTTTTAGGGCATACAGAACTCTTTTTCATCAGAGCATCCCTCCCTCTGTTATGATAGGGCGATCTGTCCCATTGTATGGGGATCTTGTGTACTGGGTCTATTATAAGATCTGTGGATCGGACCGTCAAGAGCGGGCGAGGCCAGTCAAGATGTTTTTGATCAGGTTACACTTGTTTTTCCGGATCGATCATTGTATGATTATGGAAAAGCCCATGATAAAGGAGGATCATGTGATGGGAAAGAGGATCTTGCCATCGGTTGGAAGGGAGCGGTGCCGATGGCTCTCCTTTTTATCGGCCTCGGCCCTGCTGCTGGCGCTGCTTTTTGCGTCAAAGACAGCGGCGGCTTCTTTACAGGGAACGCCCTTCGGGGAGCACGGTGTGCTCCAGGTAGAGGGGACGGGGCTGGTGGATGAGAAGGGAGAGCGGTATCCGCTCCAGGGTATGTCCACCCATGGGATCGCCTGGTTCCCGCAGTATATCGACCGGGAGGCCTTCCGTACACTGCGGGATGACTGGGGGACCAACTGCGTGCGCCTTGCCATGTATACAGAGGAGTACGGCGGATATTGCAGCGGCGGGGATAAGGAGGCGCTGAAGGACCTGCTGGATAAGGGGGTCACCTATGCCTCGGAGCTGGGGATGTATGCGGTCGTGGACTGGCATATCTTAAGTGACGGGGATCCCGGCCTCCATCAGCAGGAGGCAGTGGCGTTTTTTGACGAGATGGCGGAACGATGGAAGGACAGGGGCAATGTGCTCTATGAGATCTGCAATGAGCCTGATTCCGGCACGGATTGGGAGAAGATCCGGTCCTATGCCCAGGCTGTGATCGTGGCGATCCGCCGCCATGACCCCGATGCGGTGGTCATCGTAGGGACCCCCACCTGGAGCCAGGAGATCGATAAGGCGCTGGAGCATCCCTTAGAGTATGACAATGTGATGTACGCCCTCCACTTTTATGCGGCTACCCACACGGACTGGCTCCGTGAGCGGTGTGAGAGCTGCGTGCAGCAGGGACTGCCGGTGTTCATCAGTGAGTTCGGCATGTGCGACGCGTCAGGGAATGGCGCCAACGACTTTGCACAGGCATCCGCGTGGATGGAGCTGATCCGGAAGTATGGCTTGAGCTGCTGCTGCTGGGATCTGGCAGATAAGGCAGAGAGCAGCAGCGTGCTGCGGCCTGGGTGCGGGAAAGTGTCGGGGTGGACGCAGGAGGACTTGAGCGAGGCCGGACGGTGGATCCGGGAGCAGTTTAGAAGTGGGAGATAGATAAAGCTCCGGCAGAGATCATAAATAATGCAGGAGAATGGAGCTATGGAAAGAGATCATCTAAAAAATGGGAACAACAAACAAAAGAACAGACGGATCGGCCGCAAGGTAGGAAACCTGGTGGCTGCGATCTTGGGGGTCAGCATCACGGCGGTGGTCGCGCTCTGTGTCCTTATGTTCTACCGTCTCACGATGTCCATGATGCAGGACGTATGCGTGAGCGGGACCAATGTGCTGGCCTATGAGCTGGCTGACCGCGACGATACAGAGGATATGACCGCGCTCTTGGATGACCTTAAGGCGCAGATGGGATGTGAGTTTACCATCTTCCATGGGAATGAGAGAGCTTATACCACGATCCAGCAGAACGGCCGGCGGGTGGTAGGCACCCAGCTTTCAGATGAGCTGACGAAAATCGTGCTGGAGCAGGGGCAGGCCTATGTGGGGCGTGCGTCTATCCTGGGCGAGGAGCACTTATGCTCGTATGTGCCCACAAAAGATGCCGACGGCAATATCAACGGGCTGATCTTTGCCGGGATCTCCATG
Organism: uncultured Lachnospiraceae bacterium; assembly: GCA_910588895.1. Classification (GTDB taxonomy): domain Bacteria; phylum Bacillota; class Clostridia; order Lachnospirales; family Lachnospiraceae; genus Caccovicinus. The sequence continues at coordinate 1,770 of CAJUSS010000035.1, read as the reverse complement.
GCGGATGCCGCCACCCAGATCGACCTTACCATATTTTTGTCCTGTCTGACCGGTGTGGCGCTCATCCTTGCGGGGATCTTGATCGTGGGCGCTTATATCAAGAAAAGCGTCACAAGGCCGCTCTACCGTCTGACCATTCTGGCGGAAACGCTGGAGCAGGGCAACCTGGGCCTGGGGATGAGCCAGGACATACTGGCCGATATCCATTCCGATGATGAGATCGGCACACTGGCACAGTGCTTTGACAAGACCATCTCCCGTCTGCGGAATTATATCGGAGAGATATCCGATATGCTGGAGTCTGTGGCCGCAGGGGATCTGACACCTCAGATCAGTCAGGAGTATGTAGGGGATTTTGCCACGATCCGCACGTCCCTGAACGATATCCTCCAGAACCTCAACAAGACCATGAGCCAGATCGTTTCCAGCTCAGAATGTGTTTCCGGCGGGGCACAGCAGATGTCATCCGCCGCTCAGGGCCTGAGCCAGGGAGCGGTGGAACAGACCGGTGCCGTGGAGGGGCTGGAACAGACCATGCAGGAGGTGGTCGGCCATATCCGGCAGACGGCGGATAATGCCGGGCAGGCCCAGGAGCAGGTCAGGGAAATGGGTCTGCAGCTGACAGAGAGCAACCAGAAGATGCAGGAGATGATCGCGGCCATGGAGAAGATCGATCAGAGCTCCAAGGAGATCGGAAAGATCATCAAGGCGATCGAAGATATCGCTTTCCAGACCAATATCCTGGCGCTCAATGCTTCCGTGGAGGCGGCGCGGGCCGGGGTGGCCGGCAAGGGCTTTGCCGTGGTGTCGGATGAGGTCCGCAGCCTGGCAGGAAAGACCGCGGAAGCATCTCAGTCCACAGCGGCGATGATCGAGCGTTCCATGGCTGCTGTGGAAGAGGGGACGCAGATCGCCGGCGTCACAGCGAAACAGCTGGAGGGTGCGGTCGCAAAGGCCCAAAAGATCGTGGGGACGATCAATGCGATCGCCGCCGATGCCCGGACGCAGGCGGACGCGATGGGACAGGTCCAGGGGCAGATCGGCCAGATCTCCAGCGTGGCCCAGACCAATTCCGCCACCGCCCAGGAGAGTTCCGCCACCAGTGAGCAGCTCAGCGGCCAGGCCGGACTGCTCAGGCAGCTTGTGATGACCTTCCGTCTTCGAAAGGGGTGACAGAGCGGCAAAAGGGCAGGAAAGCGATCTTGCAAAAGATAAAAACGGACAGAAGGGAGGGATCTCATTCTGGCTCTGTTTTTATGGTCGACAAAGAGTCTGCGTTATGACCTTGTGCTGAGACGGGATATATATGGTTTTTTAAAAAAGAGATAAGGAGAAGATAGCTATGGTCAACCGGACAAAAGAGATCATCACATACATCATCTTGGCAGTCTTATCGGCTCTGTCGATCGCCCTGATCGGATTCGCATTTGTACAGAGAGGCGTGTGCCTGCGCGACGGCAACCTGGAGGCGGCGAGCCATTGTCTGATGCTGGGCATCGTCTGCAGCATCCTCCTGCTCCTTTTTTTCGCCGCCATGGCATGGACGTGGAAAAGGAGCCGCCGGGCAGAGGCGGCGCGGGAGGCGGCGGGGCCGATGTGGGCCTCTGCCCGGTTTGAAAAGTGGTATGTGCGTGAACTGGACGATATCGAGGATACCTATGGCAAGGGAAAGATCCTCGCCGCGGTGTTTGGCATCCTTTTGGTGTTCAGTATGCTGCACAGCGTCATCATGCTGTTGGACGGCATGGGCGATGCGCTGGTCGTCGGCAG
>CAJUSS010000034.1:20175-27234 GCA_910588895.1 uncultured Lachnospiraceae bacterium | reverse complement strand
CAAGCTGGAACTAAACCCCACCGGGGACTTGCTGGCGCTGCTGGCCGCGCTGATCTGGGCCTGTTATTCTGTGCTGACAAAGAAGATCAGCGGTTACGGCTACCACACCATCCTCACCACCCGGAGGGTATTTTGCTATGGTATCCTGTTCATGCTCCCGACACTGTTCCTGTTCGATCTCAAGCTGGAACTGACAAGGTTTGCCGATCCTGTGTATCTGTTCAACATTTTATTTTTGGGATTGGGCGCTTCCGCCCTATGCTTTGTTACCTGGAATCTCGCGGTCAAGGCGTTGGGAGCGGTCAAGACGAGCGTTTACATCTATATGGTCCCTGTTATTACAGTGGTAACTTCCGTGACGATCCTCCATGAGAAGATCGCCGCCTTGGCCGCTGTTGGAACAACTCTGACGCTGGCAGGCCTGCTCCTATCTGAGAGCAAACTATTTTTGAGAAAAGAGGCAAAACAAAATGGATCGGCAAAATGAAAAGTGCGTCATGGTGATCGACGAAAGCTTACCTCTGGGCATTATCGCAAACACGGCAGCGATCATGGGGATCACTCTGGGAAAGAAAATGCCGGAGGTGGTAGGGGCTGATGTTACCGACCAAAGCGGCAACGAGCATCTTGGTATCATCGAATTTCCTGTGCCGATCCTGCGGGGTTCGCCGGAGATCATCAAACAAATACGGGAAAAGCTTTACCAGCCTGATCTTCAAGATCTTACAGTGGTGGACTTCTCCGATCTGGCCCAAGGCTGCAAAACCTATGCCGAATTTATTGAGAAGATGGGCCACGTTCCCGAAAGCACCCTGCAATATTTTGGTATTGCGATCTGCGGCCCGAAGAAAAAGGTCAATAAGCTGACCGGGAGTATGCCGCTGCTGCGATAAAGCCTGATTTGCTGGTTATGTAGCATTTGCAAAAAAGTGGAGAGACTATTTCGTTGTGTCCTCTCCACTTCTTTTGTACGTCTATGATGGCCTGGGATATTTTCGCAATTGTCGATCATTGGAGTTGGATCCCCTGGGACTGCGGATCGCCCTGGATCAAATTTATGACCAGTACCATCTTCCCATGTTTGTAGTGGAAAACGGGTTGGGCGCTTCGGATCAGATCAAGGAAGACGGCTCCGTTCATGACAGCTATCGGGAAAAATATCCTTCGGACGCGGGCTCCCGTTTAATACAAGGATCTTCATACTGTAATCCTCCTGAACCTGTCTTATAAATTTAAACCGGTGATCCACTCCCCAACATCTTCAGGTGTTACATCATCGATCCTGGAATGTGTCGCCTTAAAACCATCTGTTTCTACTTCCGCCTCCGGCTGAAGTTTCTGGATCTCTGATATAGGATCAGAAAGATCATATCTTTTCTTCTGTTTCGATCAGGAATAGAGCACCGTCAGTATACTGTTCGATCAATGTGGCAATATACTGTGTATTTCCGTAAATTTCCCCATCCTTTAATATAAGACTTGCTGACGATAGGGCATCTATCCCTTCTGGGAGATCTGTATTTCCAACACAGGAAAAATATGCGATCAAAATCTGGGGATCATTGTTTTCTCCCGACTGTATTTCAGCAGGATCTGTTTTCCCCATCCCCTACAAAAAACATTGAATTTGCGCCCATAACGTGCTAAAGTAGAAGACAGCACAAAAAACTCCAGAAAGGGACTTTTATACAATGCCGATCGATAACAGATTTACCATAAAAAAGATCCAGAAATTACAAGGCTTTTTTACAGCCTTTTCCCCTCTGACCCGGATGCCCTATGTGGCATGCGATCCGGAGACCTTTGACGACCAGGTGTATATCTTTACCACGGAAGCACTCTGCGGGGACTTTGCCAAGACCCTGGGGGAACAGCAGATACCTGCAACACCCCTGAACATACCGCAGCCCCAGATGAACGGCTTTCTGGCCAGTCTCTATTCTCTGGATGTCAACATGGTGGTCTTCCTCGATGATGCGGGGGAGGCCAGGATACCGGTGGAGGAGCTGGCAAAAGGGCCGGATATGGAAAAGGTCGCCGCTTCTAAGATCCCGATCATGAACCCGCAGCTCACCCTGACCATGATCTATTTTCTTCAGGAGCTGCGCAGACCGGTGAAACATGATCTGCCCCATCTCCATGAGCTGGAAGACGAGATGATCGCCAACCTGGTCAAGGCCCCCCTCATCCTGGCGCTTGAGACGGTCGATGACGAGAAGGACACAGCTCCGGAAAAGGTAGACCGTAAGAACATCCGCATCCCTTTTATCAAGAGCAAGGAAGGCGACATCTACCAGCCGATCTATTCGGACTTTACGGAGTTCCGCAAATACGCCGGCCCAAAAGCTATGAAGATGCGCATGTCCAACCTGTCCATCAAGCAGCTCCCCCAGTTCTTGATAAAGGACTCCAAAGGCTTCGTCCTGAACCCTGCCGGCGTGAACCTGGTGCTCACCACCAAACAGCTGGAGCGTATCCTGAAGGACCGCGCTTAAGAGGCGATATCTGTCTTTTTTATAACGATCTTCCTGCACAAAAAACCGGATATGTTATCAAAATATAAGAAAATTAAGAATTTCTTAATGACTTTTTCAAGGAACATTCAAACATTTTCGGAAAGCCTATGCTATACTAATACCATAAGAAATGCACAAGAGATCATCCTTTTTAAGATCCTTTTTGAGACCAAATTAAAAAAACCCTGTGCCGTCACACACAGGGTTTTTTTGTATCTCCCGATCATTTAAACCGCTTCAGCAGATCGCAAAAATCGAATGTGGCGAAATAATCCCCCGGCGTCTCCGCCCTGCGGATCATCTGCACCGCCCCATCTTCTTTCAGCAGCAGCTCTGCCGACCTTAGCTTTCCATTATAATTATACCCCATAGCGAACCCATGGGCACCTGCGTCGTGGATGATCAGGTAGTCGCCTGTCTCCACCTGGGGCAGCATCCGGTCGATAGCGAATTTATCGTTGTTCTCGCAGAGAGAGCCCACCACATCGTACATGTGATCGCAGGGTGCGTCCTCCTTCCCGGCCACGGTGATATGATGGTAGGCCCCGTAGATCGCAGGCCGCATCAGGTTCGCCGCACAGGCATCCACGCCGATGTATTCCTTGTAGGTGTGCTTCTCATGGATCGCCTTTGTCACCAGGCAGCCGTAGGGGCCCAGCATAAAGCGTCCGCACTCTGTGAAAAGGGCCACATCCCCCATCCCCGCCGGGACTAAGATCTCCTCGAAGGCTTTGCGGACCCCTTCTCCGATCGCCAGGATATCATTGGGCTCCTGCTCAGGACGATAAGGGATCCCCACGCCGCCGGAAAGGTTGATAAAGCCGATGTGGGCTTTGGTCTCCTTTTTCAGCTCCACCGCCAGCTCGAACAAGGTCCTGGCCAATGCGGGATAATAGTCGTTGGTCACGGTGTTGCTGACCAGGAAGGCGTGGATCCCCAGGGTCTTTGCCCCCTTTTTCTGCAGGATGCGGAAGGCTTCGATCATCTGGGCCTTGGTCATGCCGTATTTGGCGTCCCCCGGGTTATCCATGATGCCGTTGCTGATCTCATAGACCCCGCCCGGGTTATAGCGGCAGCTGATGGTCTCCGGGATCCTGCCCAGGATATCCTCCACATACTGGATATGGGTGATGTCATCTAAGTTGATGGTAGCGCCCAGCTTCCCCGCATAGGCAAAATCCTCTGCCGGCGTATCATTAGACGAGAACATGATCTCCGGGCCGGTAAACCCGCAGCCCTCCGACAGCATCAGCTCGGTCAGGGAAGAGCAGTCCGTGCCGCAGCCCTCCTCCCTTAAGATCTTCAGGATAAAGGGGTTGGGCGTGGCCTTGACCGCAAAATACTCCTTGTAGCCCTTGTTCCAGGCAAAGGCCTGATGGAGCCGTCTGGCGTTCTCCCGGATCCCCTTCTCGTCATAGAGATGGAAGGGGGTAGGATAGGTCTCGGCGATCGTTTGGATCTGCTCTAATGTAACGAATGGTTTCTTTTCCATGATGGTTTCCTCTCTTTTAAGTGCTGCATCTGCCCCATATTAAGGATACCTTCTTTATGATCTCCCGATCAGATGCCGGATCGTCCATGGCGCATCGGTCAGACCACCGGCACCACCTGCATGATGTTCGTCTCCGTAGCCGGCTCGTTCCGTCTGGCGTAGGACACCACGCCGGCCGTGATCACCGTGATATCGCCCACTGCCACGATCCCCTTCTCTTTTAGCTCGGCTAAGGATGCGTCGATCAGCTCGTCCGTAGATTCGGCCCTCCTGGACCAGACGGGACGTACCCCCCAGTAGATCATCATCTGGCGCACGGCGGACATATTGGGGGACATGCCTACGATCTGGCAGCCCGGACGCCATTTGGAGAGCATCTTTGCGGTGTAGCCGGAGATACTGGGAGCTACGATCACCTTTGCCTGCAGGGAATGCGCGGTAGCTACAGAGGAATAGCATACCGCATTGGAGATGCTGTGCTCCATATCCGTGGATACGGTGCGCTTTCTGTAGGCTTCATAATCTAAGTGGGATTCGCTGTCCTCCACGATGGTGGCCATCATCTTTAGGGCCTCGATCGGATACTTGCCCATGGCCGTCTCGCCGGAGAGCATCACCACGTCTGTACCGTCATAGACTGCGTTGGCCACATCTGTGACCTCCGCTCTGGTAGGGCGGGGGTTTCGGATCATGGAATCCAGCATCTGCGTGGCGGTGATGACCACCTTGCTGGAGGCGTTGCAGCGTGCGATGATCGTCTTCTGGAGATAGGGCACCTTCTCCGCCGGGATCTCCACGCCCATATCTCCCCTGGCCACCATGATGCCGTCGGCAGCCGCGATGATCTCGTCCAGGTTGTCGATCCCCTCCCCATTCTCGATCTTTGCGATGATCTGGAGGTTCGCCCCCTCCTCCTCTAAGATCTGGCGGATCTCCTTGACCGCGTCCGCGCTGCGGACAAAGGAGGCGGCGATAAAGTCAAAGCCTTCCCGGATACCAAAGCGGATATCCTCCTTGTCCTTGTCGGTCAGCGCAGGGAGCTTGATCTTTACATTGGGGATATTGACCCCTTTTCGCTGTCCCAGTTCGCCGCCGTTGATCACAGAACAGACGATGTCCGTTCCCTTCACCTCCGTCACCCGCAGCTCGATCAGCCCGTCGTCGATCAGGATAGTATCACCGGCCGCCACATCCTCGTTCAAACCGTCGTAATTGATATGGACCATATGCTCATCCCCGATCACCTCTCTGGTGGTCAGCACGAACTCCTGCCCTTCTTTTAAGGTCACCTTCTTCTCATCCTGCAAAAGCCCTGTACGGATCTCCGGTCCCTTGGTATCCAGGAGTGCCGCGATCGGGCGGTCCACTTCCTTCCGGATCTGCTTTAACAGCTCCAGCTGCGCCTTATGGCTGGCATGATCGCCATGAGAAAAATTAAAACGGGCTACGTCCATCCCATTTTCCGCCAGTCCCCGCAAGACTGCAGGATCTGTGGTGTTCGGTCCCATGGTGCAGATGATCTTCGTCTTTTTCATCTTAAAATTCATACTTTCCTCCTGATCCGGTCCTATCTTTTTGACCGCTGCCGCCGTCACTGCGGAGGCAGGTCCGGCCGATCGCCGGTAACATGTTGATGGGTGTATAAATGATCCTGACAGTATTCATAACTGCCGGTACATTTCGAACAGTAGCGGAACTCCATCTGGGGCCCGTCCTCTTCCGTGCGCCCGCACACTGCACAGCGATGGCGGGTCCGGCCTGCAGGCTTCATCTTGACCTGAGCTTTGAACTCCTTCTTGCGCCGGATCTCCTTTGGTGAGAACTTCTTCACATTCCGGGTGATGGCAAAGAATACCACCACGTTGAGCAAGGACAAGCCCACCTCCAACTTGGTGATCACCGGCCCACGCAAAAACTCATACAGGTACAGCGCCGTCTCCGCCGCCGCCAGATATTTCGCTTTCACCGGCAGGACGCCCCAGATAAAGAACTGGGCCTCCGGGAACATCAGCGCTACTGCTATGAACAGGGAGAAATTTAAGAACACCGGCGTCAGCACCATGCTGACCCCCCAGATCAGGTAGGCCAGGACCGCTCCCGCCACATGGCCCACGATCCCCAGCAGGAAATACACATTGAACCGGAAGGATCCCCATATCCGCTCCAGGGTGCTCCCCAGCATATAGTAGGTGGGGATGATCATCATGTTCAGCAAGATCCCCATCAGCCCGCTCATGGTCACCGGCGGATAGAGCATAAAGGTGACCGCCCGCCAGACCTGCCCGTGTAAGATCGCCCGCCCGTCCAGGCACAAAAATGAAACGTACAGCTTCGGGTTTAGAAAATAGATCACCATGCCGATCCCGTACAAGATAACGATATACTTGGGAAGCTCCCTGACCGCATAACGCCCCAGCTTCCGCTCCAGCTCCTCAAAAAATCTCATATGCCCATCCTTTTCTATGTGGTCTGTATCGATAAGGGTCCGTTCTATATAAAGATGTTGTCATTTTGATCCATTTTTTATTATAGGTTGTGCCTTTGGGTTTGTCAAATGGATCGCTGTCATTTCCGCATCTTTCTGTATCTCCTGTGATCTCCTGTCCGTAAAAATCGACATTTTTCTTCCTTTTCTTCAATTTCCCCCTCTTTTTTTACAGATTTTTAACAGTAGCAACCAATTGCGATCCTTCTATTTTTATGATAAACTTAGTATCGTTGCTTTGGGTTCCTTTTATCATACTTTTATCCCATTTTTCATTATATATCTTTAGATAGACCTAGGCCTGCCATGCACAGGCCTCATATGTCCGATGACATAGAGAGAGCACCGGAAACAGAGCGCGCTTTTATTCAAAGGAGGTAGGGGGATCTCCCCACATTTATGAAGAGACCTGATACACTGGGGATCGATATCGGTTCTACAACGGTAAAGATCGCTATATTAGACGCAAACGCGCGGATGATCTTTTCGGATTACGAGAGACATCACGCCAATATCCAGGAAACTTTAGCCGCCTTACTGGCGAAGGCAAGGGAGCAGCTCGGTCC
>CAJUSS010000034.1:0-20165 GCA_910588895.1 uncultured Lachnospiraceae bacterium | reverse complement strand
GCCTTACCTTATCCCGGCATCTGGAGGTGGATCATGTCCAGGAGGTGGTGGCTGTGGCTGCCGCCCTGCAAGACTATGCGCCCCATACTGATGTGGCGATCGAGCTCGGCGGAGAGGACGCGAAGATCATCTATTTTTCCAATGGCATCGACCAGCGGATGAACGGGATCTGCGCCGGCGGCACCGGCTCCTTTATCGATCAGATGGCTTCCCTCCTCCAGACCGACGCATCCGGCTTGAACGACTATGCCGCCGGCTACCAGGCGATCTATCCGATCGCGGCCCGGTGCGGCGTGTTCGCAAAGACCGATATCCAGCCTCTGATCAATGAGGGCGCTACCCGGGAGGACTTAGCCGCCTCCATCTTTCAGGCGGTGGTCAACCAGACGATCAGCGGCCTTGCCTGCGGCAAACCGATCCGGGGAAATGTAGCATTCCTCGGCGGCCCTCTCCACTTTTTGCCAGAGCTCAGGAAAGCCTTTATCCGCACGTTAAAACTCTCCGGACGGCAGATCATCGCGCCGGAGCATTCCCATCTCTTCGCCGCCGTCGGCGCGGCCATGGAGGCAAAAAAAGACGGGCAGGCTGTCCCTTTGGACCAGATGATCCAAAAGCTGCGCACCGGGATCCAGATGGAGGTGGAGGTGGGGCGCATGGAGCCTTTGTTCGAGGACCAGGCCTCCTATGACGATTTCCTCCGCCGCCACGACGCGCACCGCGTGGAAAAGGGCGACTTATCTACATATCAGGGAAAATGCTTTCTGGGGATCGATGCCGGATCCACTACCACCAAGGTAGCGCTGGTGGGCGAGGACGGAAAGCTTTTATATGATTTTTACAGCAATAACAACGGCAGTCCTTTAGCTACCGCCATCCGCGCCATCCGCCAGATCAGCCAGCAGATCCCTGAGACCGCCCAGATCGCCTGGTCCTGCTCCACCGGCTACGGCGAGGCGCTCTTAAAGTCCGCCCTGATGCTGGACGAGGGGGAGGTGGAGACCATCGCCCACTACTACGCGGCCGCGTTTTTCGAGCCGGAGGTGGACTGCATCCTAGATATCGGCGGCCAGGATATGAAATGTATCCGCATCAAGGACGGCACCGTGGACAGCGTCCAGCTAAATGAAGCCTGCTCCTCCGGCTGCGGTTCCTTTATCGAGACCTTTGCAAAGTCTCTGGATTACCAGGTGGAGGATTTTGCCAGAGAGGCTCTTTTTGCCAAGGATCCCACGGATCTGGGGACCCGCTGCACCGTTTTTATGAACTCGAATGTAAAGCAGGCCCAGAAAGAGGGTGCCTCTGTGGCCGATATCTCTGCCGGCTTGGCTTACTCCGTGATCAAGAACGCCCTGTTCAAGGTGATCAAGATCACCAGTCCCTCGGACTTAGGCCGGCATGTGGTGGTCCAGGGCGGTACCTTTTATAACAACGCCGTACTGCGCAGCTTTGAGAAGATCTCTGGCTGCCAGGCTGTGCGGCCGGATATCGCCGGGATCATGGGCGCGTTCGGCGCGGCCCTGATCGCCAGGGAACGCTATAACGAGGCCGGGCAGACCGAAGCCGGGCCAAAGCCGACCTCCATGCTGCCCATCGCCAAGATCTTAGAGCTCTCCTACCGGACGGTCATGACCCGCTGCCAGGGGTGCTTAAACCACTGCGTCCTGACGGTGAACCAGTTTGACGGCGGACGGCAGTTCATCACCGGAAACCGCTGTGAGCGGGGCTTAGGGCAGCACAAGGCAAAAAAGGAGGTCCCCAACCTTTTTGACTATAAGTATCACCGGATGTTCGACTATGATCCTCTGCCGGCAGATATGGCTCCCAGAGGCGAGGTGGGGATCCCCAGGGTCTTGAACATGTATGAGAACTACCCCTTCTGGGCCACGTTCTTTAAGGAGCTGGGCTTTCGGACCATTTTATCTCCCCAGTCCAGCCGGCAGATCTATGAGCTGGGCATCGAATCCATCCCCAGCGAGTCGGAATGCTATCCGGCTAAGATCGCCCATGGCCATGTATCCTGGCTGATCCGGAAAGGGATAAAGTTCATCTTTTATCCCTGCATCCCTTATGAGCGCAACGAGAGCCCGGATGCCGGCAACCATTATAACTGCCCCATGGTCACCTCCTATGCGGAGAACATCAAGAACAATGTAGAGGAGCTGGAGACCGAGCATGTGACCTTTATGAACCCCTTCCTGGCCTTTACCGACGAAAAGGTATTGACCGATGCTCTGGTGCGGGAATTTACAGAGGCCTTCAGACCGGATGGCGCACATCCTGCAGTCGGAGGGACCGCACAGGCGGTGCCGCCGATGACCGCCGCACAGATCCGCCGCGCAGCGCACGCGGCCTGGCTGGAGTTAGAGGCGTCCCGACGAGATATCGAGAGGAAGGGCGAGGAGACCCTGAAGTGGTTAGAGGAGCAGGACCAGCACGGGATCGTGCTGGCCGGGCGCCCCTACCATGCAGATCCGGAGATCCATCACGGGATCCCGGAGCTGATCGCCTCCTACGGCTTCGCGGTGCTGACCGAGGATTCGATCTCCCATTTGAGCGATGTAGAACGGCCTCTGGTGGCGACCGATCAGTGGATGTACCACACCCGGCTATACCGGGCAGCTTCTTATGTAAAGCGCACGCCCAGACTGGATCTGATCCAGCTCAACTCCTTTGGCTGCGGCTTAGACGCTGTGACCACGGACCAGGTCAATGAGATCCTCTCCAAGTCCGGCAAGATCTATACTGTCTTGAAGATCGACGAGGTGAACAACTTAGGCGCAGCCAGGATCCGCGTCCGATCCCTGATCGCCGCCCTCCGTGTCCGCGGCCAAAAGCATTACGACCACCAGGTCGTCTCCAGCGCCTATGACCGGGTGGTCTTCACCAAAGAGATGAAAAAGGACTACACGATCCTCTGCCCCCAGATGTCCCCGATCCATTTCGATCTTCTGGAGCCGGCGATCAATTCCTGCGGCTACCATGTGGAGGTCTTACAGAACCATAACCGGGCCGCCGTGGATGTGGGCTTAAAATATGTGAACAATGATGCCTGCTACCCCTCCCTGATCGTGATCGGGCAGATCATGGAAGCCCTCCTTTCCGGGCGATACGACTTAGACCGCACAGCCGTCTTCATGAGCCAGACCGGCGGCGGCTGCCGTGCATCCAACTATATCGGCTTTATCCGGCGTGCCTTAGAAAAAGCCGGGATGTCCCAAGTACCGGTGATCTCTGTCAATGCCAACGGCATGGAGACTAACCCGGGCTTCACCCTTACCCTGCCCATGCTGACCAAGTGCCTCCAGGCAGTGGTATACGGTGATGTCTTCATGCGGGTGCTCTACGCCACCAGGCCTTATGAAAAAGAACCCGGCAGCGCAGATGCGCTCCATAAGGCATGGCGGGAACGCTGTATCCAGTCCCTCACCAAAACGGGGACGGATATGATCGGCTTTTCGAAAAATATAAAGGGGATCATCCGCGACTTTGATGCACTCCCAAGGCTGGACATCCAAAAGCCCAGAGTGGGCATCGTAGGGGAGATCTTAGTTAAGTTCTCCCCCCTGGCTAATAACCACATCGTGACACTCTTGGAGGCGGAGGGCGCCGAGGCCGTCATGCCGGACCTGATGGACTTTTTGCTGTACTGTTTCTACAACAGCAACTTCAAGGCCGAGCATCTGGGCGGGAAACGCTCCACCGCATGGCTCTGCAATACGGGGATCTCCCTCTTGGAACTCCTCCGTGGCGCCGCCAGACGGGAGCTGACCCGCAGCATCCATTTTGCGCCGCCGGCGGATATCCGGAACCTGGCCGATATGGCCAAGGACTTCGTTTCCCTGGGCAATCAGACCGGCGAGGGATGGTTCCTGACCGGCGAGATGCTGGAGCTGATCCACAACGGTGTAGAGAACATCGTCTGCACCCAGCCCTTCGGCTGCCTGCCCAACCACATCGTGGGGAAGGGCGTGATCAAGGAGCTGCGCAACGCCCATCCCCAGGCCAATATCATCGCTGTGGATTACGACCCGGGAGCCAGCGAAGTGAACCAGCTGAACCGGATCAAACTGATGCTGGCTACAGCACAGAAAAATCTGGATAAACAGAAAAATGCGAAAAACATCCAGCGCAATGACTCTGTCCGGCACTTTTCTTCGGAGCTGAAGGAGGCGCTGCAGCAGTAGCGTAAAGAGCGGGAACGTCTGTGCCCATTGAAATGCGCAGGATGCACCAAGTCTGACAGAGGACAGCCGCATGGCCGTTCCCCTGGATAAAAAGATAAAGATCCCTCGCTGGCAGGTCTGTCTCTTGCAGGAAGATGCAGGAGATACCTTTCCAGCGAGGGATCTTGCTTCTTTATCCCATCGAGCTTTTGTACTCTCTATAACCTCGGCGTTTGCTCCTTCGCCTGCAGAACTGTCCCCGCTTTCGGGACTCGAGCTCTGCCATATGCTCTACACATACAGCGGATATCGCTTACAGATCTGCTCTACCTTCCCTCGGATCTCATCGGCCTTGGCCTCAAGATCGGTGGCGGCCAGCCAGATGCACTCCGCGATCTGCGCCATATCGGCTTCTACCAGACCTCTGGTGGTGACGGCGGGGGTGCCGATGCGGACGCCGGAGGTGACGAAGGGGCTTCTGGGGTCGTTGGGGACCGTGTTCTTGTTCAGGGTGATGCACACCTGGTCGCAGCGGTTCTGCAGCTCCTTGCCGGATACCTCCATCCCCCGTAAGTCCACCAGCATCAGATGGTTATCCGTTCCGCCGGTGAGGATCTTAAAGCCCTGCGTCTCGAGGGCTGCGGCCAATGCCTTGGCATTCTTCACCACCTGCTCCTGATAGGCCCTAAACTCCGGCTTTAAGGCCTCGCCAAAGCAGACTGCCTTTCCGGCGATGATGTGCTCTAAGGGACCGCCCTGAGTGCCCGGGAAGATCGCCTTATTAAAATTGAACTTGTCCGCCGCTTCTTTGTTCGCCAGGATCAGGCCGCCTCTGGGGCCACGCAGGGTCTTGTGGGTGGTGGTGGTCACTACATCCGCATAGGGGATAGGGCTGGGATGGACCCCTGCCGCCACCAGACCCGCGATATGAGCCATGTCCACCATCAGATAAGCACCGCATCTGTCCGCGATCTCGCGGAAGCGCTTAAAGTCGATCACGCGAGCATAGGCGCTGGCACCTGCCACGATCAGCTTCGGCTTGCTCTCTAAAGCCAGCCGCTCTACCTCGTCATAGTCGATGAACCCGTCGGCATCCACACCATAGGGGACGATCTTAAAATACTTGCCGGAGAAGTTCACCGGTGAGCCGTGGGTCAGATGTCCGCCGCAGTCTAGGCTCATGCCCATGACCGTATCGCCCGGCTCCAGCATGGCGATGAACACCGCCATATTGGCCTGTGCGCCGGAATGGGGCTGCACATTGGCGTAGTCGCAGCCGAAGAGCTTCTTCGCCCGCTCGATGGCGATCGTCTCCACCACATCCACACACTCACATCCGCCGTAATACCGCTTTCCGGAATAGCCTTCCGCATATTTATTGGTGAGCACCGTGCCCATCGCCATCATGACCGCAGGAGATACGATATTCTCCGAAGCGATCAGTTCCAGATTCCTCCTCTGTCTTGCAGCCTCCGCCTGGATCGCCTCTCCCACTTGCGCATCATGCTGCGTGATAAACTCCATTACCTGGTCGACCATCGTCCTTACCTCATTTCTTTTTTGAATGTTTTGGTGAGCGGATCTTATAGCTTACACTTAGATCCTTCTGTCGGGCTCCGCTCACAGCCTTTGGACCTACTACCATTTTATCAGGTTAAAGTGGATCGTCAAGCGAGATCCCAGCCTGTCTTGCGCAGCCAATGCCAAGAGCGTGCGCAAAAAACCCCATGGATCATAGCGATCTCTCCCTACATCCGCTCCGGCGCTCCAAAGCCCAGCACATCTATGCAGGCGTTCAGCACGTCCTTAGCCAGGCTGATCAGCCGGATCTGGCTGCCCTGCTTTTCTTTATCCTCCTCCGCCAATATCTTGGTGTCGTGGTAGAAGCGGTTGAATGCGTTGGACAGCTCGTAGATATACTGGCAAAGCTTGTGGGGCGCTTTCTCCGCAAAGGCGTTCTCCATCACCTCATTGTACCGGGCCAGCTCCAGCATCAGGTCCTTCTCACTGTCGGAAGCAGCCGGAAGGATCCTCTTGGCGGATCTCTCCATCTGGCCGGCCGCGTCATCCGAGCTGGTCTGGTCTGCCTGCCCTTCTGCGCAGAGGGCAGCGTATTTCCCCAGGATCGACTGGATCCGGACGATCGTGTAGAGGATATAGGGACCGGTGTTCCCCTCAAAGGAGATGAACCGGTCGATGTCAAAGACATAATCCTTGGCCGCCTGGTTCGATAAGTCGCCGTATTTTAAGGCGGCCAGCCCCACCACCTTGGCGGTCTGCCTGGCCTCCTCCTCGGATACGGTCCGGTTCTCCATGATCCGCTGGTAGACGGCCTTGCTGATATCATCGATCAGCATCTCCAGGCGCATCACACCGCCGTCACGGGTCTTAAAGGGCTTCCCGTCCTTCCCGTTCATGGTGCCGAAGCCCAGAAAGTCCATGGGCATGTCCTGACGCACGAATCCGGCCTTCTTCGCAACCCGGAACACCTGGGTAAAATGGAGGTCCTGGCGCTTGTCAGCGATATAGATATAGGCGTCCGGGCGGATCTCCTTCTCCCGCTCCAGGATGGTCCCCAGATCCGAGGTGGCGTAAAGGGCCGCGCCATCCGACTTGCGCACGATACAGGGCGGCAGCTCCTTGGGATCGCTGTCCTCACTGATATCCACCACCAGCGCGCCCTGGCTCTCGTAGGCCAGGCCCTTATCCACCAGATCCTGGATCAGACCGGGGATATACTTCTGGACATCGCTCTCCCCCTTCCACAGATCAAAGGAGACGTTCAACGCACTGTAATTCTTCTCCAAGTCCTTCTTAGACACAGCCATGATATGGCTCCAGATCGCCATAAAGGGCGGATAGCCCTCCTGCAGCTTCCGGGTAGCCAGATGCGCTCTCTCGGCAAATACCCTGCCGCTCTCCGCCATAGCTGCGGCCTCCTCCTGGCTCATCCCGGCAGCCACCCCTTCTTCAGCCTTGAACTTAGCCTTCCGGCTGGCAGCAGGGTAGATCTCCTCCAGCTCGCTGATGGTAAAGGGCGCTTCCTCCGGATACGGACCAGTGTGGGCTTCATCAAAATAAGGAAGCTCCGGCTTCCTGTCCCGCAGCTCCTCGATGATCAGTCCCATCTGCAGGCCCCAATCACCCAGATGGACATCTCCGATCATCTCATGGCCCAGAGCCAGTCCCATCCGTTTGATGCACTCCCCGATCGCAGCGGAGCGGAGATGGCCTACATGGAGCGGTTTGGCTACATTGGCGCCTCCGTAATCTACGATGATCTTCTTTGGATCCTCTGCCTTTTCCAGACCCAGCCGCTCATCTGCAGCCATCTGTTCCACATATCCCGCCACAAAGCCGCCATCCAGCTTCAGATTGATGAAGCCGGGCATCACGGCATCGCACATGGAGAACATATGGCTCTCCTTCAGCTTCTCTACCACAGCACTGGCGATGTCGATCGGTCTCTTTTTATATGCCTTGGCTGCTGTCATGGCTCCATTGCACTGATATTCGCATAGATCCGGGCGGTTGGACAGGACGGCCTTGGCGAACCGCTCCTCATATCCGCAGGCGGAAAAGGCCTCCCTCAGCCCGCCTTCGATCAAGCTTACGATCTTTTCCATCATATCCCCTTTCTAGTCATAGCATCATGCGCCTTTGACCGCGCACGGTCAGTAAAGTAACAAGAAGCCTGCGTCCTAAGACACAGGCTCTAAACCTCGATATCACAGCTTTTACAAGATCAGACTCTCCCCAGATACTCGCTGGTCCTGGTGTCGATCTTCACCTTATCACCGATGTTCACGAACAGGGGCACATTGATCTGTGCGCCGGTCTCTACGGTAGCCGGCTTGGATGCGCCGGTGGCCGTATCGCCCTTAAAGCCCGGCTCGGTCTCGGTGATCTCCAGCTCCACGAACAGGGGAGGCTCGATGGAAAATACATTGCCATTATAGGAACATACCTTGACCATCTCGTTCTCCTTCACGAACTTTAAGGCATCGCCTACTAAGTCGCTGTTCAGGGCGATCTGGTCATACGTCTCTGTGTTCATGAAATTATACAGGTCACCGTCCGCATACAGATACTGCATGTCCACACGGTCGATCCTGGCCGGCGGGAACTTCTCTGTGGGACGGAAGGTGCGCTCCACAACGCCGCCGTTGATCACATTTTTCAATTTGGTACGGACAAAAGCTGCGCCCTTACCCGGTTTTACATGCTGGAACTCCAGGATCTGGACGACCTGGCCGTCGATCTCCAGGGTAACACCATTTCGAAACTCGCCTGCTGATATCATAAAGATATTCCTCCTTTGATCACAAGAACGCTCCTGCCGATCAGCACCGGGAAATGCGTTCATCTCTTTTCACATCGTTTCTATTCTATACGATATCTCGTTCATTTTCAACACTTTTTTTGGCTGTCTGCTATATTTTCAACGGCCGCGGTCACTTTTCGCATCCGAGCCAGAAACGCATCATCCCAGAGGTAGACCGCAGATCGTCCGCTGCGGAAAGGGCCAAGGGGCCGGTGGACAGATACGCCGTCTCAGCCTCCCAGTCCCCGGTGGATCGTCTCTAATATCCGGTCCAGCTCCTCCACCTGCAGCTGCCCAGGCGCCGAGGCCTGCCCTGCGCATCCAAAGGTGACGCAGGATCCAAAGATCTCCCCTGACAGACGGCTGATCACCCCCTGCCCTGCCATAGCCATGGTGATCATAGGGCGGTCCGCATACTGCTCCTGCATCATCAGAGTAGCGGTCAAGAGCTTCAGCACGTCCTTACGGCTCTTCGGCATCACGGCGGTCTTGGTGATGTCCGCTCCCCACTCCTGCATCTTCTGCATACGCCCGATCATCTCCTTCACCTCCGGTGTCCGGAAAAAATCATGGCTGGAGATGATCGCCTTTTTTTCATTTTGATGGACCGTCTCCACCACCGCCATCACGGTCTCTCTCCCGGCGGAAAATTCCACATCTAAAAGGTCTGCTCCCGGAACGCCTGCTACGGCCTGGCAAAGAGCTATGTATACATCGGTCGGGAGGTCTGCCTGACCTCCGTCCTTTTTCGTGCGTATGGTAAATATGAGCGGGAGATCCTCCCCCAAAGCCTGCCGCAGCTGCCGCAGCGTGTCTAAGACCCTGTCCAGATCGGCTAAGTCCTCATACCAGTCTGCCCGCCACTCGACTATATCTGCGGGGAGGCTTTTCAGCTCCTCTGCAGCAGCCACGATCTCAGCCGTTGCCGCGGCTACGATCGGGACACAGATCTTAGGCCTGCCCTGACCGAGGATCATCCCCCTTACCTTTACTGTTGTTGCCATCGCTACCACTCTCCCTGTCCTATCCCATCTGCGTCTGACTCCTATCGCCGTTGTCTTCCCCCATGCTATCTCCCATCTGTCTGGATCTGTTTATCCGTGCCTTATCGGTAACGACAGGCTCCCCGGGATGGCGCTTTTGATACGCCCGCAGGATCGGCCGCTCCAGATACCGCTTCAGCACGATCTGGATCTCCTCCCTCGGGTCGATGGGCGTCACCAGGATGCTGTAGATCCCCGCCCGGTTGGCGCCCAGGATATCGGTAAAGAGCTGATCTCCCACCGCCACCGTGTGCTTTTGATCCGTGCCCATCAGCTCCATCGACTTATTGTAGCCCTTCACCCCCGGCTTGCCCCCCTTGAACACATAGTGCGCGCCCACGGCCTGGGCAAAGGCCTTTACCCTTGGCTCCTTATTATTGGACAGCAGGCAGGTCTTAAGCCCCAGCTCACGAAAATAGGCAAACAATGCCACTGCCTTCTCGTCTGCCGGTGCGTCATGGAGCGCCAGGGTATTATCCACGTCAAAGATCAGCCCCTGGACCCCTTTTTCCACCATATGTCCATAGGGCAGACCATATGCGCTGTCCGCCCATACTCTGGGATAAAAGATACTGCCTCTCCTACTCATGGCTACAGACTCTCCTGGGTCTTCAACAGCTTCCCGATCTCCTCGATAAAGGTGTTCACGTCTTTAAATTCCCGGTACACCGATGCAAAACGGACGTAAGCCACCTCATCCAGGGCCTGCAGCTTCTTCATCACCTGCTCGCCGATCGCCGAGGCAGGGACCTCCTTCTCTTCCTTGCTGAAGACTTCGTTCTCGATCTCATCGATCATCCCCTCGATCTGCTGGGGGGAAACAGGCCTTTTATGGCAGGAGCGGATGATCCCTGCCTCGATCTTAGAGCGGTCATAGGTCTCCCTGGAGCCATCCTTCTTGATCACCATGAGCGGCATAGTCTCCAGCTTCTCATAGGTGGTGAACCGCCTGCCGCAGAGCTCACACTGCCTGCGCCTGCGGATCGATGTATTATCATCTGCCGGTCTGGAATCCACTACCTTAGTATCCACTGCATTACAAAATGGGCATTTCACTTTTGTTCCCTCCCGAATACTTGATCGCTTTGTTTTCTCCTATTGTACCTTATGGTCTGGGGTTTTGCAAGTGCAACTGCTGCCACGGCGTAAGGGGCGACTATCGGGGTGATGCTTTCTCCTCCAGCTCCACTAAGATGATATCCGGCCCCACCTGACGGATGCAGGCGAAGGGGATGATGTATTCTTTTTCCCGGCCCAAAAAGCCGCAGATCGTGGGCGGTCCGGGCACGATGATCGCCAAGATGCAGCCGCTTTCTAAGTCGAAATCGATGTCGCCTACAAAGCCCAGACGTCTGCAGTCTTTGATATTGATCACCTCACGGCATTTTAAGTCGCAGATGCGCATGTGATGCCCTCCCAAGATCGGATGCAGGTCTTACCATCAGTCTATGCGGGTCGGGCAGGAAAAGAGCCGCTTTTTGCATGCTGCACATTAAGAAAGGGCTGCGCAAACGATCTGCGACAACCCTTTCTGCTATCGGCTATCGGCGGCTTTGGAGCAATGCCTCTACTTCGGCCGCGTCGGGCATCACCCGGAGAGCGCCTTTCCTGGTGGTGATCAGGGAGGCGGAGGCGTTTGCAAAGGCGAGCATCTCCCTTAGCTTCGCCTCATCTAAACCTTCCAGGCCGTACTTTAAGACGAAATGGAGGCAGCTTCCGCCAAAGGTGTCGCCTGCACCTGTGGTCTCGATGGTGTTCTCCTGGAGATAGGGGGCCTGCTCTACGCGAAGGCCCTTATAGTACGCCCGGCTGCCGTCCCTGCCCATAGACAGTAAGATCAGCGGGATATGATAGGTATCCTGGAGGACCTTGATCCCCTCGTCGAAATCCTCCTTGCCGGTGAACCACTGTATCTCATTGTCCGAGATCTTCAGCACATCGCACTGCTGCAGGCCGTAGCGCACCTGCTCCTTTGCCAGATCTAAGGAGGACCACAGAGGCGGGCGCAGATTGGGATCGAAGGAGATCACGGCTCCATTTTCCTTGGCCAGGGCGATCGCCTTCTTGGTGGCCTTTCGCACTTCATCATGGGTCATGGACAGGGTGCCGAAGTGGAAGATATAGCACTGCTCCAGCAGCTCCTTTTTCAGCTCCCCTTCCTTTAACATCATATCCGCGCCGGGGTTCCGGTAGAAGGAAAAATCCCGGTCGCCGTCGGCAAAGGTCTGAACGAAAGCAAGGGTGGTGCGCACATCCTTATCGATGAGCATCCCGCTGGTATCGATCCCCACCTCGTCCAGGACGCCCTTTAGCTTTCTCCCAAAGATATCCTCTCCAACCTTTCCCATAAAAGCCGTCTTGTGGCCCAGCTTGTTCAGCATCGCCAGCACGTTGCAGGGCGCTCCTCCAGGGTTAGCCTCATAGATCGTGTTCCCCTGTCCGCTGATCCCGTTCTCCGTGAAATCGATCAGCAGCTCTCCAAGTGCCACCACGTCAAATCTCTTTTCGCTCATCTTCCATCCTCCTCTTCCCAGATCTGCTATATTATCCTGTCGGGATATATCTATGATACCAAAAAATGTATATCCTCGTCAACCGATCTTCCTCACTTGCAAAGATCCATGATCACCTGTGCAAAGATCTTCGCCGACACCAAAAGCTCATCGATCACCGCAAATTCATCTGCGCCGTGCATCTTATTATCGGTCTCCGGCATCGCCGCACCGAAGGCCACCCCGTTCTTTAAGCTGTGGACATAGGTGCCGCCGCCCATGGCCCGGCATCCGCCCTTGCGGCCGGTGTAGCGCTCATACGCATCCAGCAGGGTCTTCACAAAGACCGTGTCCCCGCTCACGTGATGGGACGGGGTCATGGACTTGGTGTGCAGAGTGAAGCCATTTGTCTCCATGTTCTTTTTGACCACTGCCAGGGTGTTCTCCTCGTTGGAGCAGATCGGGCAGCGGCTGTCAAAGGTGCCCTCTAACGACTCTGCGTCCACCCGCAGGAGGCTGAAGGCCAAGGTCAGGCTGCCGGAGAGCGCGTCTGCCATCTTGATCTTCAGCATCTTACCGCAGGTATCGCCGTGGGGGATCAGTTCCAAAAGCTCCTTGAGCGCCTGGACCTGGCCGCAGGGCGCAAAGGGAAGCTTGTCCAGCAGCGTCAACAGCCCCGTCAGCGCGTTCACGCCCTCCTCCGGCGTGGAGGCATGGGCGCCTTTTCCCACCGCCGTGATGCGGATCGTCCCGCTCCCCTCTGCCGCCAGCTCAAAGGCCACGCCTGTCTCCTTTTTGGCCTCGTCAGCTAAAGTCCGCAGCGCGTCCATCTTAAAGCCCTCCACCAGGGCTTTCGCCTTGCCCGGGACTACATTCGCCTTGATCCCGGCATCCAGAGCCTTAAGCCTGGGCAGCGCCTCAGAAGGAGAAAAGTGCCTGGTAAAATGGGCCTCCAGCCTGCCCTTTTCCACATTGACCACCGGGAACGCGCCGTCCGGGGAAAAGGTCATGGGGGCTTCCGGTTCCACATCGTAATAGTGGGCGATGTCCGAACTGCCGCACTCCTCGTCCGTCCCTAAGATCAGACGGCAGTTTTTTGTGACCGGCAATCCCAGCTCTTTTACCGCCCGCATTGCATACAGCGCCGCCACTGCAGGTCCTTTATCATCGGCAGTCCCCCTCCCGTAGAGCTTTCCGTCCTTCTCCACCGGCACGAAAGGCTCTGTCACCGTCCAGCCTTCTCCTGCCGGCACCACATCTAAGTGGGCCAGGATGTCCAAGGTCCTCTCCCCGTCATTTAGATCCACCGTGCCTACAAAATTGTCATAGTTGGAAACCGCAAAGCCATAGGCCTCTGCCATAGAAAGGGCTTTCGTCAACGCCAGGTACGGGCCTTCCCCAAAGGGCTTCCCCTCTTTACCGGCCATCTTCTCGCTGTCGATCCGGCACAGAGTGCAGATATCGTCCAGCATCTCCTGCCGGTGCCCGTCGATATACGCTTCTATCTTTTCCCTATACATATATGCTCCCTCCATCTTTCTGCTCTGATAGACCGCCTTTTTGCCGCTCCCCCATACCCGCAAAAAAGCCTTTAATAGAACGCCGTCATCGGTCAGGTATTGCCAAATTCGCTGAGCACCAGCTCCGGGTTCCGCTCTTCGACCATGCGCACGCTCCAGCTGTTGACGAACAGCAGCAGCGGGTTATCCTTCAGATCCTTGATCCGCTTCATGTCAGAGGTGCCCTGGATCTTCTCCACATCGATCTGCTCTTTATTGGCCACCCAGCGGATGTACTCATAAGGCAGCTTATCCAGCTTCACCTCTACATTGTACTCATTTTCCAGACGGTAGGTCAGTACATCGAACTGGAGCTCGCCCACCACGCCCACGATGATCTCCTCCATACCGGTATTGAACTCCTGGAAGATCTGGATCGCGCCTTCCTGGGCGATCTGGCTGACTCCCTTTAAGAACTGTTTCCGCTTCATGGTGTCCACCTGGCGCACCCTGGCGAAATGCTCCGGTGCAAAAGTGGGGATCCCCTTAAACCGGACCTTGCATCCCGGCGTGCATAAGGTGTCCCCGATCGAAAAGATCCCCGGGTCGAACACGCCGATGATATCGCCCGCACAGGCCCGCTCCACGATCTTTCGGTCCTGAGCCATCATCTGCTGGGGCTGGGATAAGCGGATCTTCTTGCCTCCCTGGACGTGATCCACCTCCATACCGGCCTGAAACTCCCCGGACACGATCCGCATAAATGCGATCCGGTCCCGGTGGGCCTTGTTCATATTCGCCTGGATCTTAAAGACAAAGGCAGAAAAATCCTGGTCAAAGGGATCCGCTACACCATCCGCCGTTTTCCGGGCCAAGGGCGCGGTGGTCATCTTAAGGAAGTGCTTTAAGAAGATCTCCACGCCGAAATTCGTTAGTGCCGATCCGAAAAACACCGGCGACAGCTCTCCCGCGCTGACCTTTTCCTGATCGAACGGATCGCTGGCCCCGTCCAGCAGCTCGATCTCATCCTTCAGCTGCTGATGATAGTCTGTGCCGATCAATGCGTCCACATCCGTTCCGTCTAAGTCAAACTCCTGGTGGGCCACCTCTTTCGCGCCGCCCATAGCCGCCGTGAAGGTGGTGATCTTCTTCGCGCTCCGGTCGTATACACCCTTGAAGCTTTTGCCGCAGCCGATCGGCCAGTTCACCGGGCAGGTGTGGATGCCCAGCACGCTCTCGATCTCGCTCATCAGCTCAAAGGGATCTTTGGCTTCCCGGTCCATCTTATTGATGAAGGTGAAGATCGGGATGTGCCGCATGACGCAGACCTTGAACAGCTTGATCGTCTGGGCCTCCACGCCCTTGGATCCGTCGATCACCATGACCGCAGAGTCGGCTGCCATCAAGGTGCGATAGGTATCCTCCGAGAAATCCTGGTGCCCCGGTGTATCCAGGATATTGATGCAGTATCCGTCATAGCCGAACTGGAGCACAGAGGAGGTGACCGAGATCCCTCTCTCCTTCTCGATCTCCATCCAGTCCGACACCGCATGCTTGGCGGCCTTCCGTCCTTTTACCGTACCGGCCAGATTGATGGCCCCGCCATACAGCAGGAACTTCTCCGTCAATGTGGTCTTTCCGGCATCCGGGTGGGAGATGATCGCAAATGTCCTTCGTTTTTTTATCTCTTCTGCTAAGCTTGCCACTTTAGCTCCTCCATTCCTTATCAATGACCTGTCAGATCTGTCATAAGTCCCCTCTGGCAGCCCTTCGATAAAGGGCCGTTAAGAAAGGCGCTCTTCTTTCATCCCTTCATAGAAAGGCACTGGAAATGCAGCTCCATCCACGCCTTTGCCAAGGCGATCCAGCCGCTGCAATAGGGCTGCAGATGACATTCCCGTGCTCCGGCGGTCTCCTCGGTGGCCAGGGACAGGCCATGGCCGCCGGACGGATAGATGTGCAGCTCATACTCTACCCCCGCCTCTGTCAGGGCCTGGGCGAAGAGGAGGCTGTTCTCCACCGGCACGCTCTCGTCGGTCATGGTATGCCAGAGGAAGGTCTTGGGCACGGCTGCGGTCACCTGTCTTTCCAGGGATACTTTTTCTAAGAGCCCTTTCTCCCCGATCCGTCCGCCTAAGAGCTTTTCAAAGGAGCTTTTGTGGGCCTTGGGGCCGGAAGTGATCACGGGATAGCACAGGATCTGTCCGTTTGGCCTGCAACCCTCTGCCGTAAGGCCCAATGGACCGTATACAAAGTCCTTATCCCAGAACACGCCCAGACTGGCAGCTAGATGTCCGCCTGCGGAGAAGCCGCAGACCACGATCTTCTCCGGATCGATCTGCCAGTCCTTTGCACTGCGCCTTGCCAGCGCTACCGCAGAAGCCAGCTCCTGCAAGGAGACCGGGAATTCATTTGGCGCCACGCTGTACTCCAAGAGCCCGGCACTGCAGCCACAGGCCAAGAACTGCAGGAGCACCGGCTCCTTCTCCCGATCTGAGATCCGCTCGTAGCCCCCGCCGCCGCATATGATCACAAAAGGCCGCTTCTTCTTTGGCGCCACGCTGATATTGTCGATCTGATATACTGTAAGGGCTGCCGGTCCCGTCTTCTGCCCCGGCACGGTGATCGTAAACTGCTGTTGTCTCATGGGGTCTGTCCCTCCTTATGTCCTCTAACCTTTTTCTGTCCTTTTTCGCCAAAGATCTGGTCCAAGATCTTGTGGGCCACTTCTTCTTTCCCCATCTTCTCCAGCGCCGTTTCTTTTTCCCTGGTGATCAATGTGACCACATTGGTGTCTGTGCCGAAGCCTGCACCGTCTACCCGCAGGTCGTTTGCCACGATCATATCGATATGCTTCTTCTCCAGCTTCTTTCTGGAATTTTCCAGCATGTCCTGGGTCTCCATGGAAAAACCGCACAAAAACTGCCCTTCCCGGCGATGCTCCCCCAGCCAAGCCAGGATATCGTCTGTCCGTTCCAGGTCGATCGACATGGCGCCGTCCGCTTTTTTCATCTTCTCCGCCGCTACCTCCCTCGGGCGGTAATCCGCCACTGCCGCCGCCTTGATGATGGCGTCCTGCCCTGCGGAAAGCTCTGTGACCGCATCGAACATCTCCTTCGCGCTCTCTACCGGGACCATGCGGACCGCCAGAGGTGCTTTAAGCTCTACCGGACCGGATATCAGGGTGACATCCGCGCCTCTCCTGGAAGCGGCTCGCGCAATGGCATAGCCCATCTTGCCTGTGGAGTGGTTGGTGATATAACGCACCGGGTCGATGGCTTCCCTGGTGGGTCCTGCCGTGACCAGGACCTTTTTTCCTTCCAGATCCTTGGGATGGCCGACCGCCTGGCAGATATGGTCAAAGAGCACCTCCGGCTCCGGCATCTTCCCCGCACCGGTATCCCCGCAGGCCAGATTCCCATGAGCCGGATCGATCACCGTCATCTTGTAACGCCGGCAGATCTCCAGATTATCCTGGAGGATCGGCGACTCATACATCCGTGTGTTCATGGCCGGCGCGATCAGCTTCGGGCACTTGCAGGCCAGAGCCGTGGTGGTCAGCATGTCGTCACAGATCCCATGGGCCAGCTTGGCGATCACATTAGCTGTGGCCGGAGCCACTAAAAGGATATCCGCTCTCTTCGCCAGAGCCACATGTTCTACATTAAACTCAAAGGCACGGTCAAAGGTGTCCACTACACATTTGTGGCCGGTCAGGGTCTCGAAGGTGGTAGCCGTGATAAAATTCGTCGCATTTTCCGTCATCAATACAAAAACTTCCGCCCCGTTCTTTACCAGCATGCTGGCCAGAACAGGGATCTTATAGGCCGCGATCCCGCCAGTCACACCCAAAAGCACCGTCTTTCCTCTCAGCATCGATCTTCCTCCCCTTAACATTGAGTTTTTATCCTGATCGTGTTACAATGTATGCCATGTTGCAGTATAACATAAAAATCTAGTTATGGAAAGGGTTGCTTTCATGGGTTTGGTGGAAGGCGCAGATGTAGCTGCTATCCACACCCGCGTCAAGAGAGTCCTATCGCATAGCTGTAAAAATGGATCGGAAAGGAGCTGCATCACCATGATCTTAGCGATCGATATGGGCAATACGAACATCGTGCTGGGCGGCATCGATGAGCAGAAGACTTATTTTGTAGAGCGTATCACCACGAACCTGGGAAAGACAGACTTAGAATACGCCGTGAACATCAAGGATATCCTGGAGATCGACCGGATCGATCCTGACCAGATCGAGGGCGCGATCCTTTCTTCCGTGGTCCCGCCCTTAAACACCACGATCCTCCGGGCAGTGGAAAAGGTCCTGGGAAAGAGGCCGCTCTTGGTGGGCTCCGGGATGAAGACTGGATTGAACATCCTGATGGATAACCCAAAGACTGTGGGCAGTGATATGATCGTGGATGCGGTAGCCGCCATCCATGAGTATCCAAAGCCCCTGATCATCATCGACATGGGCACGGCCACCACTATGTCCGTGGTGGACAAGGCCGGGAACTACTGCGGCGGGGTCATCCTGCCGGGCCTGAAGGTATCCCTGGATTCTTTGAGCGGCAAGACCGCCCAGCTCCCCTTCATCAGCCTGGAAGCACCGGGAAAGGCGATCGGAAAGAATACGATCGATTGTATGCGCAGCGGCATCGTATATGGAAATGTGGCCCAGATCGACGGGCTGATCGACCGGCTGGAAGAGGAGCTGGGCGAAAAAACCTCCGTGGTGGCCACCGGCGGACAGGCTAAGCTTGTCGCGCCTTTATGCCGCCATAAGATCGTGTATGACGATGCGCTGCTCTTAAAAGGACTTTTGATCTTATATCGGAAGAATGTGGCGCGATGATGGTCCCATAGAGAAAGGACCATTCGCGCAAGAAGGATAGGCCGCCCCTATCCAGACAGGAGGACTCACCCTTGGAACTGCATTTGATGAACGGACGGCCCAAAGAGGATGGAGATCGTTTAGCAAAGGAGATCCGTGTCTATGACCTTTTAGAAAGACTGGATATCCCTTTTGAGCGGGTGGACCATGCAGCCGCCCAGACCATGGAGGCCTGCGCCAAGATCGACCAGGCCCTGGCCCCGGCTACGATCTGCAAGAACCTGTTCCTCTGCAATGCGCAGAAGACCAGGTTCTATCTGCTGATGATCCGCGGGGACAAGAAATTTAAGACAAAGGAGATCTCCCACCAGATCGGCAGCGCCAGGCTTTCCTTCGCGCCGCCAAAGGCCATGGAGCGTTATCTGGACATCACGCCGGGATCTGTCAGCGTCATGGGCCTGATGAACGATACGGATGGTCAGGTGACCCTGCTGGTGGATGAGGATGTGCTGCAAGGCGAGTATATCGGCTGCCATCCCTGTGTGAACACCTCCAGCATACGGCTGAAGACAGCCGATGTGTTCGGGAAGTTTTTGGAGGCAGTAGGGCATGGGTATCAGGTGGTGCGGCTAGGTTAAGACCGCACCACCTGGCAGTTCTTTTTATAGAAGGCGATCCCATACTTTATGATCCGTTCCAGACCGTCCCTGATGAGCGCTGCATCATACCTTTCTTTTCTCATCGATCCCGATCGGGAGCTTCTTTCCCATGCATCTCACTCCTGCCGAGCCTCTCAGCCGATCCGCGCCTCGATCCAGCGCAGCACATCCCCGATCACCTCTTCTTTGCAGTACTCATTAAAGATCTCATGGAACAGGTTCCCGTAGATCTTCATCTGCTTATCGGCGGAGGCGGCTTTGTTAAAGAAGCGATAGGTATCCGCTACGTTTACCAGTCCGTCCTTCTCGCCGTGGAGCATCAGCACCGGGTAGGCAAAGTCTGCCGCTTTCTCCTCGAACCAGGCAAGACCGTCACAGATCGCATAGCACAGTCCTGTGGTAAAGGTCTTTGTATTATATGGATCCCTGCCATACCAGTCGACCACCTCTGCCACCGAACACACCCCGGCTCCCAGCTCATTGGGAAGCTTGGTATGTACATCCAGCCCTTTGGGCACCCCGGTGATCAGTCCGCCCACATCATAGGTCAGCGCGCCGCTGGTGACAATGCCGCGCAGCTTCTGGTCCGGATACTTAACACCGTATAGGGATACCGTGAACCCGCCCATGCTGTGTCCGATCAGAAATACCGGGATATCCGGGTTTTCCCGGATCGCCATCTCCACCACCACATGGGTATCGTCCAACAGCTCGTTGAAATCGGAATAAAAGGTCCGCTCTCCCTCCGAACGGCCATGTCCCCGATGGTCAAAGCGGTAGGTCCCGATCCCTGCCTTGTGGAACATCTCTGCAAAAAAGTCATACCGCCCCTGATGCTCGCACAGACCATGGACGATCACCGCTGCCGCCCGGGCCTGTTCCGGCACCTCCTTGTTAAGATAAAGCCGTGTCCCGTCAAACGAAGAAAACATCTCTCCCATGTCATACCCCTCCTTATGTTGTTCTTTGTGTGGCACCACTTCCTATACTGGGTGCCGTCGCGTGTAATAGAAAGAGTATATCATATTTTTACCATAAGATATAGGGGGTATGTCCAAAAAATATCTATATCGCACAGATCCATCATGATACAAGACGATCAAAAAGGATACTCGATCCTGTTCGCAAGCTCCCAGATCGGGTATCCTTTCCGC
>CAJUSS010000033.1 GCA_910588895.1 uncultured Lachnospiraceae bacterium | reverse complement strand
CTAGCATGATATAGAGTTCATAACTTTTGTGATCATATAAAAGGCCTTTTCGGATCGCATCCCACATTCCTTCTCTATCGCCGAAATGTTCTTTGATGGATGCGTCTAGTATCGCGATCGTGTCATCATATGGAGCGGATCCGTTAGTATACTTTTGTAAAAGATCTTTCGCTAGTTCATATTCGCCATTTTGTATTGCATTTTGTATCGATCTCATCGGATATCCTCCCCTTTTCAAAAAGATCGACCACAGATATATAGGTCGAAGTATGCAAAACCCAAGTAGATAGCGCGTTTGGAAAGCGTATCACTGGATATAGTTTAAAACATATACGAGAAAAAATCAATCGCAGATCAGAGGAGGATCGAGATATATCTGCGACATATCTAAGCGATAAGACTCCCTGGCGTGGGTGTGGATAGTAACTGTGGATGGAGATCGTCAGAAAGCAAGAAAGAAATCTCTTGGATCTTTGTTTTGGATATGATAATATAAGAGCGTATGATCGAATAGTCTTGGAGAGACTATAAAGAATGGAGAAGATCATAAGATGAAGATCCAATTTTTTAATGGCGGCCTGGCGAACCAGGCTTTTCAGTATATCTTTGCCCGATACTATGAATGGTCTCATCCTGGTGATAAGATGTTTCTGGATGATACCTATTTTGCTCTGCACACCGTACATAACGGCTATGAGCTGGAAAAGGTCTTTGGGATCCGGCCTCATATGCTGAGCGAGTGTTTTGATGAGAAGGTGTGGGCGTTCATCCTGGAGGAAAAGCGGAGAGGAAAGAGCGTACCTCAGATCCTGCGGGAGCAGCAGATCCAGATCCAGATGGTGACAGAAACGGAGAACCACCGCCAGTTCAATCCCTTTGACGGAGAAGTGTTCCTGATCCCCAGCAATGGCTATCATCCGGAGATCTTAGAGGTGCCGGGAAATACCTATTATCATGGGTACTGGATCAATAAGGATTGGTTTATGCGATACAGAGAGACCTTTTTGCAGGAATTTGCATTTCCTGCGATCACAGATGAAAGGAACCTCCGTTACCTGGAGAAGATCCAGACCTCTCATTCGGTTTCGGTCCATGTGCGGAGAGGAGACTACGTTACGCTGAGATGGGAGCTGGATCCGGAGATATATCGGGAGGGCCTGCAACGATTTGTGGAGCAGGCGCAGATGCGCGGACAAGGGGATACTCGGACACAAGTGCGGGAACAGATAGCCGCGGATGTGCAGACCGATGTAGCGGGGGGATGGCATCTCTTCGTGTTTTCTGACGATATCGACTGGTGCCGGGAAAATGCAGAACAGCTAGGGTTTAGATATTTTCCACAGATCACCTATGTGGAGGGGAATGTAGAAGGGGAAAACTATCGGGACCTGCAGCTCATGAGCCAATGTGAGGGGATGATCTTATCAAACAGTGCCTTCAGTTATCTGGCGGCTCTTTTGAACACCAGGAGGAGGTATACACTGAATTTGAGTGACCGGGTGCTGTAGAGAAAATGATAGGAGCTTCCTGTATGATCAAATATCACCATAGGGCAAGATCCTGCAAAGGAGCTGAGCTGATATCCAGGTTATGGACAGGCGGGACGAAGGAAGTTAAGACCCCATAGAAAATGAGGAGGATCCCGGTACACACGAGAGGTTCGCTGCCGTAGAAGGAAGGGTATACACAAGGCCATGTAGAGCGAAAGACCAAGACTTTCTATTTCGTGTACCCAAACTCTCTATTTTCGTACCAGATACAAAAAATAGGGTAGATTTTGACGCTATCCCTGATTTAAAGGAGATGTATGAAATGAAATATATAACAGTTGATTTATTTCGCACTTTTAAATGTGTCGCAAGTGCATGTACGAATCCTTGCTGCAAGGTTTGGAACGTCAATGTAGATAGACAGACTTACATAAAAATGATAGAAAAAGAAGAAGAATTGGGAATCCCTGCGAAGGACTGGATGATCGATCATGGTGATAGGATCACTATAAAAATGGGGGCCGATGGCCGATGTCCATTGCTCACAAAGAATAACTTATGTAAAGTAGTGGTCAAATTAGGACCTGAGTATATAAGTGAAGAATGTACACAGTATCCGCGGAATTATATGGCATATGGCAATGTTGTTGAAGAATCTTTGTATACGTCCTGTCCGATCGTTATTTCTAAATTGATGGAAAAGAAAACCGTGGGGTTCATCATGGGCGAGGATCAACTGCCTCCATCGGAGTATCCATATAAACAGCTTTATCAGTTCGAGGCAGCTGTTCGTGCAGAGGTCGTTATGATCCTCCAAGAAACACCCGAGGTATCATTGAACACGCGTTTGTTTGTCGCTTTCAATATCCTCGAAGCAGCAGTGAGCATGTATCAAAATGAACAAATGGATCTTGTCAGCCTTCAAAAGGATATCGAACTTTATGCACAAAAAAGTGTACTATCTGCTTTGGAGCCGCAACTGGAGCAGGTTGTAGATGAGTCCAGCCGTCATCAGATATTTCGCCAGTTATTAGCGGTGGTGAGTACATTTACAGGATACAGACGTTTCGCAGAACTGGTCGGGCAGGCGATAAAGTATTTTGATGAAGAAGATATAGAACGTTATGTAACGGATGCACAAGCGTTTAAAGAGGTTTGTCTTACTAGATATAGCGATTTCTATACGAATTATTGGGTGTATTGTATTTTTTCGGACACTCTTTCGCTTCCAGATTATACGAAGGCAAAGGAGCGATTTATCTATATCGCGATCGAATTTGCATTGTTCCAAATGATTACAATGGTATCATTTATAAAAAATGGAAGGTTAGACCAAGAGGAGTATATCTATATCATCTCTACACTTAGCAGGATCATGGAGCACAGGGAGGCTTTTCGCAGAGAATTGATAGGGAAGATGCATGAGAGCAATATAGTCAGCGCGGTGGGGGTGTTGGTGTTTGCATTTATTTGATAGGAGATCATCTGGAGATGGATGATCGTGGCCATCCCATCCTGCAGTGGTCTGGTCGGATATCCCTTCACTTCGATCACGATACCGATCCCTCCTCCTGCAAAGCTTTGCGATATTTACAGTTAGTTCCTCGTGTCTATTATAATATGATCCCTGCTGTCCTTCAATGGATCTTTTCTGTGCAGGAAATATTTTTTCCCATTGCTTGTATCCCCATGGCGGATGTGATAGGATAAGGACATATCGAGATAGAAAGAGCACAGGCAGATAAAGGATATCGATATGGAGGTTTTTATATATGAAAGCACTGATCTTAAATTCCGGTATGGGAAGCCGTATGGGCGTCCTTACCTCTGATCATCCCAAATGTATGACGGAGGTTTCAAACCGGGAGACGATCTTGAGCCGCCAGCTCATGCAGCTGGCAGAGGCGGGGATACAGGAGGTGGTGATGACCACCGGGGTGTTCGACTCTGTGCTGATGAGGTACTGTCAGAGTCTGGAGCTGCCCCTCCACATCACCTTTGTAAAGAACCCGAAGCCTCAGGAGACCAATTATATCTACTCGATCTTTTGTGCCCGCGAGCATCTGGAGGATGATATCCTGCTGCTCCACGGGGATCTTGTGTTTGAGAACACGGTCCTGGATCGTGTCCTGGAAAGTGAAAAGAGCTGTATGGCGGTCAGCACCACCCTTCCCCTGCCGGAAAAGGACTTTAAGGCGGTGGTCCGGGACGGACGGATCCTAAAGGTGGGGACTGGCTTTTTTTCGTTGTCCCAGGCAGAGGGGGAGCAGCGGGGACAGAAGGCTGCCGATCAACAGATGGATGCTGCTGACCGTCTTAAAAACGGTGTCTTTGCGGCCCAGCCATTGTACAAGCTCTTGAAGAAGGACTGGAGAAGGTGGCTGGATAATATCGCGGCTTTTTGCGAAGACGGAAGATCGCGCTGCTATGCGGAAGACGCATTGAACGAGGTCACGGATATCTGTGAGATCGTCCCTCTCGACGCAGCCGATCAGCTATGCAGCGAGATCGACGATCCACAGGACTTAGCCGTGGTCGCCAGCCGCCTGCGGGAGGTGGAGAGCCGCACGGTCTATATGTGCTTTTCCACCGATATCCTCCACAGCGGCCACATGGCGATCATCCGGAAGGCCAGGCGTTTTGGCCGGCTGATCATCGGCGTTCTGTCGGATGAGGCGGTCCTTGGCTACAAGCGTTTTCCGCTCCTCCCCTTTGCGGAGCGGAAGAGCCTTTTTGCGAACATCGCCGGGATATACAAGGTAGTGGAGCAGAAGACCCTGCGCTATAAGGAGGTGCTGGAGCGTTACCGGCCTACCTATGTGGTCCACGGGGACGACTGGGTCTCCGGCTTCCAGAAGCCGATCCGGGATGAGGTGGTCTCGATCCTGGCTTCCTACGGGGGAAGGCTGATCGAGTTTTCCTATTCAAAGGATGCGCGTTATCAGGAGCTGGATAAACGGGCTCGGACAGAATTGTCTATCCCGGAGATGCGCCGGGGACGGCTGAAAAAGATGCTCCAGATCAAGGGGCTGGTGACCGCCCTGGAGGCCCACAGCGGTCTGACCGGACTGATCGCGGAGGATACGGTGGTGTATCAGGGCGGTGAGGCCCGCCAGTTTGATGCCATGTGGATCAGCTCCCTCTGTGATTCCACGGCTAAGGGAAAGCCGGACATCGAGCTGGTGGACATGACCTCCCGTTTCCGCACGATCGACGATATCATGGAGGTCACCACAAAACCGATCATCTTCGACGGGGATACAGGAGGCTTAACGGAGCATTTTGTATATACGGTCCGGACACTGGAGCGGATGGGGGTCTCCATGATCATCATCGAGGATAAGGTGGGGCTGAAAAAGAACTCCCTCTTTGGCACGGAGGTGGAGCAGGAGCAGGACAGTATCGAAAACTTCTGCGCTAAGATCAGGGCAGGAAAGTGGGCGCAGAAAACGGCGGATCTGATGATCTGTGCCCGCATCGAGAGCCTGATCTTAGAGCGGGGGATGGAGGATGCCCTGGAGCGGGCCTTTGCCTTCGTGGGAGCCGGGGCGGATGCGGTCATGATCCACAGCCGGAAGAAGGATCCGGCGGAGATCTTTACATTTGCGGAGCGGTTCCGGGAAAAGGATCTGGTCACGCCTCTCGTGGTGGTGCCGACCGCCTTTAACACGGTCACAGAGGAAGAGTTTAAGGAGCGGGGGGTCAATATCGTGATCTATGCGAACCAGCTGACCCGGACCGGCTTCCCGGCCATGCAGAACGCGGCCAAGCTGATCTTGGAGAACCACCGGGCGAAGGAGTGCGACGATATCTGTATGCCGATCAAGGACATCATCCGGCTGATACCGGAGGATGTATGAGAGTAGCCGGTCTTTAGGCTGCCGCCTGGGCTGGTGTGTGATAGGAAAAGGTGGCGAGAAAATGGGACAGATCATTTTGACTTTGGAAGATGGATATGAGAGCTTGGACCGATATCTAAGTGGACAGGCGGTAACTATGGCCGGTGATGGTGACGGGACGGCTGGTGATGGGGCATCCGGGCTGCGCGGCGGTGCGGATACCGGGATGACAGGAGACAGCAGCGTTCCCCGGAGGATCCTCCTGGTCTGCGGCCGTTCCTTCCCCCGCCTGCAGATCAGCCGTTATCTGACCGGGGCCAGGGAGCGGCTGGGCGTGCGTTTTTTCCATTTTGATGACTTTCAGCCGAACCCTTTGTATGAGTCGGTGGTGAAAGGGGTGGAGCTTTTTTGCAGGGAGGGCTGTGAGGCGATCCTTGCGGTAGGCGGCGGCAGTGCGATCGATGTGGCAAAATGCATCAAGCTTTATGCCTGCATGGATCCGTCCAGGAGCTATCTGGAGCAAAAGATCGTCCCAAATGGGATCCCCCTTATCGCCGTGCCCACCACGGCGGGAACCGGGAGTGAGGCCACTCGCTTTGCGGTGATCTATCACCATGGGAAAAAGCAGTCGGTCACTGATGTGAGCTGCATCCCGTCCGTGGTCTTTTTTGATCCAACTGCGTTAGAGACCTTGCCGGACTATCAGAAGAAGGCAGCTATGCTGGATGCGCTCTGTCATGGGATCGAGTCCTTTTGGTCTGTCCGCTCCACTGAGGAGAGTAGGGCCTATGCCAGGGAGGCGATCCGGTCGATCTTGACGTATATGGACCCGTACTTATCGGCGGCGGGCGGTATGGCAGATCAGCATGTCAATGCTGCCATGCTCCGCGCCGCAGACCTGGCGGGAAGAGCGATCGATATCACCCAGACCACGGCCGGACATGCCATGAGCTATAAGCTGACCAGTCTTTATGGGATCGCCCACGGACATGCCGCGGCTTTGTGCGTGGCCAGGCTCTGGCCATATATGCTTTCCCACATGGAGGACTGTATCGACTCTCGGGGGCCTGCATATCTGCATACCGTGTTTGGAGAGATCGCCCAGGCCTTTGGATGTGAGGATAAGGATGGATATGAGGCGGCGGAAAAGTTTGCAGAGATCCTGCAGAGTCTGGGCCTGGATGTGCCGGCTCCTGCAGACGGCGATATCCTGGCCCTGAGCCGGTCGGTCAACCCAGACCGGCTGAAAAACAATCCGATCAGGCTGAGCGAAAAGGAGCTGGAGGGATTGTATGGGCAGATATTGGCCCAAAATGGATAAGGAGATGACCGGAGGAGGATAAGAAAAAATGAAAGTGGACACATTATTGGAGATCATAGGCGCATCCTTTTATACAGGAGTCCCGGATTCCCAGCTGAGAGCTCTGTGCGACCATCTGATGGACCGGTATGGGATCGACCCAAAGCATCATGTGATCGGGGCAAATGAGGGGAACTGTGTGGCGCTGGCGGCAGGCTATCACCTGGCGACAGGCAAGGTGCCGGTAGTATATATGCAGAACAGCGGAGAGGGAAATATCATCAATCCGGTGGCCTCCCTGCTCAGTGACAAGGTCTATCAGATCCCCATGATCTTTATCATCGGCTGGAGAGGCGAGCCGGGGGTCCA
Source organism: uncultured Lachnospiraceae bacterium (assembly GCA_910588895.1). GTDB lineage: Bacteria > Bacillota > Clostridia > Lachnospirales > Lachnospiraceae > Caccovicinus. The sequence goes on along the minus strand of CAJUSS010000033.1, from coordinate 20,411 downwards.
TGATGAACCCCAGCACATCTATCAGGGGCAGGTCACGCTCAAGCTGCTGGAGGATATGGATATCCAGAGCGTTGTGATCGGAAAAGAGACGACGGATGAAGAGGCGGCGCAGGCCATGGACCGCTTCCGCGCTGCGATAGCGGCCGGGAAGGATGTGGCGTTTGTGATCCGCAAGGGGGCGCTCACGAATGATAAGAAGGTGCGATATGCGAACCGGTATACTCTATCCCGGGAGGAGGCCATCCGCCATATCGCAGAGGCAGCCGGGGAGGATCCGGTGGTGTCCACCACAGGGAAGGCCAGCCGGGAGCTGTTCGAGATCCGTGAGTCAAAGGGCCAGAGCCATCAGTACGACTTTTTGACGGTGGGCTCCATGGGGCACAGTTCATCCATCGCGCTGGGGATCGCGGTCCATAAGCCAAAGACCAGGGTATGGTGCATCGATGGCGACGGGGCGGTGCTGATGCACATGGGAGCATTGGCCGTTGTCGGCACAGAAGGACCGGAAAATATGATCCATGTGGTCATCAATAATGGAGCCCATGAAACGGTGGGCGGTATGCCCACCGTAGCCGGAAAGATCGACCTGACGGCGGTCGCCAGGGCCTGCGGCTATCCTTATGCGGTGTGTGTGGAGGATCCTGCGGCACTGGATCGGGAGCTGGAAGCAGCAAAGAGCAGAAGGGCGTTAAGCCTGATCGAGGTCAGATGCGCGATCGGAGCAAGGGAAGATCTGGGTCGTCCGACTACCACAGCATTAGAAAATAAGAAGAACTTTATGGAGTATCTGAAACGCGCGGAAGCTTTGTGTTGAGCATGCGGAAGCTCTGGTGAGGATGTAGTCGATGGGGCTGCTGCAGAATGCCGCTTATGTACGAGATCAAGATCCAGGCTATAAGATCCAAACTATGTAGGCGGTATTTTTGGGACAGCTCCATCGCTTATGTGTCCGTTGCTGAAAATATGCTATCTGGAAAAGTATACTGTATAAGGGATATCCGGCTCCAAAACGATATCATTATGTGCCGAGCCGCCTTGGACGAATTGATGATAGTTTCCATAGCACTGTGTCAGGATCTGATCATATCCCGCCGGAGCCGGGAGCTGTATATGCTCAAAGGGGAGATATATGGTATCTTGGAACCAGCTTTTTTCAGCGCTTTTGTAGATCCCACCTTCAGGATATAGTTCGCTGATGAGATAATTCACCTTCCGGGACTTGCCAAGGCAGGACAGGTTAAAGGCTTCATAGATCCGAAATCGTTCCTGAACGCTCTTTTGCAGGCAGTCGATCAAAAAGTCCGCGCTTAAGTAGAGCTGCTGTCCTTTTTCCAGTGCGCTGACCACGGCTTCCGGGTTGGTGACCGTGACCCATAACAGGTCCTGAATCTGGGTGATGGTGGAAAACTGTGGGTCGATCCCATCGTCCACACTGTCAAAGGGGAAGATATCGATAAAGATCCCCTGGTGAAAGGTACGCCCCAGGCTGTTGAACTGGGGCTCTGCAGCCGTGGTCCGGCTGTCCCGGATCTTGGAAAATGGCCACAGGACCCGGTCGGTGTAGGAGTTCTGGAAAAAGTAAGGCTCCGTAAATTCTTCTGGTGCGATGGCCTGAAATTTTTCGTAATCATCCCGGAACATGATCACATCGATATCATCGTCCCAGGGGATAAAGCCCTGATGGCGCACGGCTCCTAAAAGTGTGCCGTAATAGGCATGATAGGTCAGATGATGCTTGTTACAGACCTCGTCGAACCGTTCTAAGATCTTCAGCTCAGTGGCCCATACCTTTTTTCTCTTTTCCGTTACCAGAAAACCGGAACGGATCTCTTCTTTAAAAAATGACTGGTCTAGATCCATCTATATCCCTCCTATGTTTTTCTGTTTTAAAGTATACCTTAAAACGATCTAAAAAGGAATAGAAACGGATCACAAAGGAGCGGATCCGAAAATATGGTCTGGCGGATCACTCTGTTCCCCCCACCGACACCGCCCACAGCGGCCCTCCATGGTCATAACTCCCCTTCAATTCATCCATCAGCTGTTTAAGATCCCACTCCTTTGTGCTGTTCTCATAGCTGGCCGGGTCGGCGATATAGACGTTGCCGTTGGGGGAAAGCTGTGCGATGACGATAAAATGCCCGTTTTGGGTCAGGCTACCCTTGCCCATCAGTGCCACCAGGATATGTCCGGTGCGCAAAAGCTCCGCCGCATTTTCCGCCGTGCGGTCGGTGATGCTGTCCACTTGCAGGCCAAAGGCGGCGATGCTGTCGGGGATCAGGCTGTGGTAGGAGCCGCCATGGAGGGCATGATAGCCGTTTTCGGCGGCCCAGTCGGCCATCTCGATGGGGCTGACGGGAGTAGAGCTGAAGCTGCCGATGACCATCGCCACGCAGGAAGGGCCACAGCCGTAGCGGCTCATGGGATCGTAGCCGCCGTAAAGATAGTCTTTCCAGCGGATATCGCCCTGGTTATAGTAGAGCATAGGCCCCAGGGCCGTGTCCAGCATACAGGTAAAGATCGAATCCTCCTGAAGGGGAGCCACCGGTTCCAAAGAAAAATCTTCCACCGCACCCAGCTCGGAGGTGCGGTCCAGATCGGTGATGGCTTTGGCCGTCTCACTGGCGAGATCGCCGGACGGATCTGCCGGAGCATCCTCGGAGGTCAGGTCCTCGTTCCAGCTTCGGATCTTTTCAAGACCTGCAAGAGCCGCATCGTGGATCGTTTCGATCCCTTGTTTGGCCGCCTGCCATACATCCCCTAAGGTGAAGGGGTGGAAATAGGCCAGCAGGCTGACTGTGACCGCCATGCCGGTGACCAGTATCCCGCCGGTCAGGAGACGTTCGCCCCAGCTCTTTCCCGCCCGTCGTTTTCCCTGCTCTTTTTTTCGCAGGCCTTTTTCAGAGGAGCGGCTGATCTGGATACTTCTGTTGGCGCTGGTGTGCCGTGACTGTTCTTTTGTTATCTGGAAACCCCGGGAAGCAGGCTGCTTTCCGGGGCCTTTTGCGCTGTCGTGTCTGTTCATCCGATGCGATTTCCTTCCAAGTCCGTCAATAGGAAGAGCAGATCATCTATGATCTTGCCGCCTCTACCCTTTTGCCAGCTGTGCCATCACCACCTGCGGGATATTGCTCAGCGCCGCCTGCTGGCATACCGCTCCGATCTTATAGGCTTCCATAGGCATCCCATAGACCACACAGGTATCCTTATCCTGGCCGATGGTGTAGGCGCCGGCTTTCCGCATCCGGAGCATGCCGGCAGCCCCGTCGGCACCCATGCCGGTGAGGATGATGCCGATGGCCCGGTTCCGCACATTGGTGGCGACGGAGTCGAAGAGCACGTCTACGGAAGGTCGGTGGCCGCTGACCTTTGCCTCATCGGTACAGCTGACCGAGAATCCGGATCCCAGCCGGACCACGCGCATCTGCAGACCGCCGGGGGCCAGTAAGATCAGTCCGGGCTGGACCTTGTCGCCGTGGCGCGCCTCACGGACCTCCAGCTTACAGATGCGGTTGAGACGTTCTGCATACATGGAGGTGAAGCCGGCTGGCATGTGCTGGGTGATCACGATCGGAGGCATCTTTGCCGGGAACTGCCGGACCACCTCCAAGATCGCTTCGGTCCCGCCGGTAGATGCGCCGATGGCGATCAGGTCGAACCGGCCGGAATGTAAGTTCACCGGCATCCGGGCAAAGCGGGCGGCAGCGGCGCTGGTGGTACCCGATCCGGTAGCGGAAGGCTGTCCGGGAATGGCCCCGGCAGGAGAGTGGCTGCTGCCGGCTGCGCCAAATGTCCCGCCGATCCCTGCCCCGCCAGGTGTGCCGCCTATACCGATAGAGCCTCCGCCCAGATATTGGGAAGGAAGCCGGACCCTGGCGTTCGCTCCGATCGCCAGCTTGGATTTTAATGCGGCCAGGAAGGCGCTCTTCCCGCCGTCCTGCTCCATATCCGGTTTGCGCACAAAATCGATGGCGCCGGCGGCCAGGGCATCAAATACACGGACATTGAGAGAGGATACCAGGATGACCGGGACCGGATGGACTGGGAGGACCTCCCGCAAGAAATCCATCCCGGACATGCCCGGCATCTCGATATCCAGGGTCATGATATCGGGCTTGAGAACGGGAAGCTTATTTTTGGCATCAATGGCATTGATCGCATATCCGACTACCTCAAACCGAGGGTCTGCTCCCAGGTTCTGCACGAGAAAACTTCGGAACAGGATCGAATCGTCTACGATCATCAAGCGGATCTTTCGACTCATACATCAAACCTTCTTTCTGTGATCGCCTGACCCCTTCCTAGGTGGGATAGGCCGGATAGACATACATGAGGTATGGTCCGACTGCCGGGCAGACGTTATGTGTGTCCGTTCGACCGGCCGGAAGGCCGCAGAGGGGAGACGCTGATCATGGTGTGCTTATGTGCTGACGAAATGATGCGATGCTCGCTATCCATGGTCATATCCTGTCAGGCGTTCCTTGTGCGTGAAAGCCGTTGGACAGCTTTTCTGCATGCAGGATCGACCGGATAAAGATCTTTAGCAGATAAAAGGCTTCAGCCGCTGCTGCCTTTTTTGCAGCAGCGGCTGGAAGTAAGCCTCTTTGATGGTTACATCATCGTTTTTTATTTGAGATATCATTTCCCGGTCTTGCGGTAGATCGCCGGCTGTATACACTCATATGGGCAGGTCGCCTTGTTCAGACCTTCAGAATGGCCGATGAAAAGATGGCCCTGGGGGACAGTGGCATTGTAAAAACGCTGTACAAGCGCATCCTTCGTATCCTGATCGAAATAGATCATCACGTTCCTGCAGAAGATCAGATCGAACTTGCTTTTGAACTTGATCGGATCCATCAGATTAAAGGTCCTAAAGATCACGTTCTGCTTGATCGCCGGAGCTACAGTGTAGCGGCCGCCGCCTGCAGAAACGAAATACTTCTGCTTCCAGGTGGCCGGGAGAGCCGCAACGCTCTCATCGTTGTAGGAGGCGGTGATGGCTGTATTTAAGATCTTCTGCGAGATATCGGTCGCCAGGATCCGAGTGTCCCACTGGGAAGCCTGTGGGCCGAAAAATTCCTTCAGGTACATGGAGATCGTGTAAGGCTCCTCGCCGGAGGAGCAGCCTGCGCTCCAGATGGACAGGCACTTATCGTGGGCATGCTTTTTCTGCAGATCCGGCAGCACCACATCCCAGAGATATTTAAAATGGGCCTCCTCCCGGAGGAAGTAAGTGTAATTGGTCGTCAGCTTGTTCAGCATGGCCGTGACCATATCTTTATCACGGCCGGAAAGGATCTCATCCACATAGGCAGAGAAATCTTTATAGCCTTGGGACGTCAGCGTATTGGAAAGGCGGCTGACGATCAGCTGCTTCTTTTTGCTAAGATCGATCCCGTAATTCTTTTTGATATAGGTATAAAGACGGTTAAAGTCTTTATCAGTCAATGGCAACATTGCAGATCACCTCGGTTTCAGATCGCAGTCCGCTGCGACTGTTTATCAAACATCTTTAAAGCTGAGGGCTGGCGAGGGCCTGACAGTCAACGGACATGAAGACACTCCCATCCTCCATGGTCACCATCCCGTCCAAGAGCTTCTGCTGGCGCTTTAAGGGGATAGGCTTTACATTCTGCAGGTCGATATCGATCACCTGCCGCACGGAATCGACTACGATCCCCAGGGAGACGGAATCGATATCCAGCACGATGACACAGGTATTATCTGTGTATTCGGCTGCTTCTTTTCCCATGCGGAGCCGGATGTCCACCACGGGAAGGATCTGTCCCCTCAAGTTGATGATCCCTTTGATGTAAGGAGGCATCAGCGGGAGAGAGGTGATCGGATAGTTATTGATGATCTCGATCACATGTTTGGTGCTGATATATAAGATCAGGTCGCCGGACTCGAAGGTGAGGCAGCGCTCCACGGTGGAGCTCTCCTCCCCGTCAGGCATTTCTAAGACATCTACGTTCGATTCATTGTTCATTGGTTCAGCCATAGATTCAAGTTCCTCCCTTCTCAGACATTTTCCAGGGCCGCCGCGTGAAGGCTCAGGATATCCAGGATGATGCTGATGTTCCCGTCGCCTAGGATCGTACAGCCGGTGATGCCGTAATTTTTCAGTTCAAAGCAGTTCAAGAAGGCCGGGAGCGGCTTCACGACTACTTGCTGCTCGCCGATCAGTTCATCCACGAACAGACAGAAGGAACGGTCGCTGGCTTCCACCCACATCAGGATGCCGTCTGCCGGATCGGTGATCGCGGTCTCGATATTATAGAACTGATGGAGACGGATCACCGGATAGAAGCTGTCCATGCGCTCCACCATCTCGTTGCCGTTCTCATCGCGGATGATCTCATCTGCCGTCACCTTGAAGGACTGGCGGATGTTGGCGATCGGGATAGTGAAGATGGAATCGCCTACGGTCACCTTCATGCCGTCCATGATCGCTAAGGTCAGCGGGATCTTCATGGTAAAGGTAGTCCCCTGGCCCAGCTCACTGGAGAGGGCGACCACGCCGCCGACTGCTTCCACGTTCTTCTTCACCACGTCCATGCCCACACCTCGTCCGGAGAACTCGGTGACGGCCTGGTTAGTGGAAAAGCCCGGCAGCATGACGAGACCTAAGGCTTCCTTCTTTGTATATTCGCTTTCCGGTTTGGTGAGGATCCCTTTATCACGGGCTTTGGCCAAGAGCTTATCGGGATCCATGCCCGCGCCGTCGTCGGTGATGGAGATGATCACCTCGCTGCTGGTGTGGGAAGCGGCAAGGATGACCTCGCCCTGAGCGTTCTTTCCGGCGTTCAGACGATCCTGGACATTCTCCTCGATCCCGTGGTCGACCGCATTGCGGACCATGTGCATGATCGGATCCTGGATGCTGTCCACGATGGTCTTATCCACCTCCGTGTCCTCGCCCACTAAGGTCAGGCGCACGTCCTTGCCCAGCTTCTGCTTCATGTCACGGACGATACGGTTCATCTTCTGGAACACGCCGGAGATGGGGACCATCCGCAGGGACATGGCGATATCCTGCAGATCGTCGGTCAGCTTGCGCAGCTGACGGGCAGATTTCATGAAATTATCGTAAGCGTCCCGGTTCAGCTGGTCCAGCTCAGGGGAGGAGGTGACCATGGATTCGGTGATCACGATCTCGCCCACGATATCCATCAGGCTGTTGAGCTTCATCAAGTTCACACTGATCAGGTTCTGCTTGACCGGGGCGTTGGGAGCCTGCTTTGGCGGAGCCGGCTTTGGAGCGGGCGGCTTTTCCTGTACGGGGGCAGGAGCGGATTCCGGGGCCTGCTTCTGGGCAGCTGCCGCTTCTTCCGCGGCTTTCGCCTCCGCCTGGGCCTGGGCTTCCATAGCCGCTACATCCACCAGCTCATAGGAGAGGATGTGGTTCTGGGTCTGTAAGACATCAGAGGCCTTGTTCGCGGACTCCATATCTTCAAAGGCGACATAGAAACCGTCCTCGATGATCGCGGCGCAGGTCTCCGAGTTCATCTCCATATTTTCCGGATAATAGCGGAGTTCCAGACCGCACTCCTTTAACGCGTTGACGATCATGAAAGCGCGGAGGTTCTCCATGCCCACGCCCTCCTCCAGGAACACATGGAGGAAACATACGGCTTTCTTATCGTCCGGAAGGCTGGAGGGAAGGGCGGATGGGGAAGGGTCTGCCGGTCTGCCTTCCTCCTCCTTAGCCGGTGCAGGTGGGGCGGATGTCTGCTCCTCTCCTGTGCCGCTGATCTTTTTTAAAAAGCTGTTGATCTCGGCGGCGAAGGAATCCATATCCGTATCCACGGGTTCCCCGTTCTCCACCTTTTCCACCTGTCCGCGCAGATAATCCTCTGAACGGAACATCAGGTTGAAGAGCTCTTTTTTGTGTGCGGGATCCAGGGAATCGATCCCGTTCTCGCGGATATAGAAGAACAGATCTTCTATATGGTGCGAGATGCTCGCGAGGGAGCCGAATTCCATCATGGCGGAGGAGCCCTTGATGGTGTGCATGATGCGGAAGATCTCATTCACATCGTCGACGGAGAGATCGCCCAGCTTCTCGTCGGCCACCAACATCTCATCCAGCCGGTCCAGAAGGGAGTTTGTTTCAAAGAGGTATGTGTCGAGCATACTTTCCATACCATTATCCATTCTATTACACCACCTATCTCTTTTGATATCGCATGATAAAGATCAGTCTATCATAAATAAACGTATGGCAGACCATAACATACTGAACCATATATCGACGGAAAATGAAGATCGTTAAGTCTCTGGAGACCTATTTTTAATGAAGACCGAGATTTTTTTATGGATGTGGATCGGAAACCGCATTAAAAATGGAAGAGATAGGGGATGAACGGGTGATATCCTGGCCCGGCGCGTAAAGGCGGGACCGGGAGGCCGCTTATGAAGGCCGCCTATGAGGATCGTATAGCGGAGGATCTTTGGTCCGGATAAAAAAATAAAAAATTTCGCGTTAGACATATTATGATCTTTAAAAAAGCGTCGAAATAGATAAGAGTGGTAGAGTTACTATGCCTTTCCCTTTGAGAGACAGCATTGACAGCATCCGTCGCGGGAAGGAGAAGGCCCAATTCAAGGAGGAGCGGCAAATGAGGAATTTAAGTGTCAGCAAAAAATTTATCGTGTCATTTGGCACCATCCTGATACTGTTTTTAGTGTCTGTGGTCGGAGCCGGCATCGGTATCACCACAGCAAAATCCAGTTATCAGAATTTTTACACCGAAAACTATAAGACCCTGTCCGGTGTCTATGAGATCCGTGTCTGGTTCCAGAGAGCGGTAAAGGAGCTGCTGATGGGGGCTGTTACGGATGGAGAGGCCGAGATCCAGGAGCATCTGCAGGCAGTGGATGAGTATGTGTCCAATATCCAGGACCAGCTCCAGTGGACCTATTCGAATTATGACGGTGACGCGGCCCTGATCCGGGAGTTCGAGTCCAAGATGAACAGCGGCGAGCCCATCCGCAGCGAGATCACCCAGTACATCCGTTCAGGCACCGCAGAAGGTGACGATATGGCGATCGAACTTCTGGTGGAGCAGTATAACCCTCTGGTGGAGGAGTGTGTGAGCAGCCTCTTAAACGGCTTTAACCAGATGGAGCAGGAGAACCAGAAGCAGTATGACAATGCGATCTTGACCATCAATGTCCTGTTCGGCATCTCCGTCGCCATCGCGGCGGTGGCGTTCATCATCACCTGTGTGATCGCCCTCGACCTTACAGGCAATATCCTGACCCCGGTAAAGAAGATCGAGGATGCGATGAGCGAGGTGGTCAAGGGCAACCTTTCCGTCAGCGTGGATTATGAGTCCAGAGATGAGTTTGGCAGCATGGCGGGCAGCATGCGGTCCGTGACCACCGGTCTGGCCCGTATCATCAAGGACATCGAGACGGTCCTGAGCGCGATCGCAGGCGGGGATCTTACGGTCGTCTCCTCCGACCGCGGCATGTATGTGGGCGATTATCAGAAGATCTTAGAGGCGATGAAGGGGATCAAGTCCAGCTTCAACAGCACGCTCACGACCTTGAACCAGTCCGCGGACCAGGTGTCCTCCGGTTCTGACCAGGTATCTTCCGGAGCCCAGGCTCTGTCCCAGGGCGCTACGGAGCAGGCTTCTTCCGTGGAAGAGCTTGCGGCATCGATCAATGAGATCTCCAGCAATATCAACCGCAATGCAGAGAGCGCACAGGAGGCCAGCAAGAAGTCCGTGGCTGTGGGCGAGGAGGCCGGCGAGAGCAACCGCCGGATGCAGGATATGCTCCAGGCTATGGCAGACATCAACGCTTCCTCCGGCGAGATCGGAAAGATCATCAAGACGATCGAGGATATCGCCTTCCAGACCAATATCCTTGCCCTGAACGCAGCCGTGGAGGCCGCAAGGGCAGGCGCTGCAGGCAAAGGCTTTGCCGTGGTGGCGGATGAGGTCCGCAACCTGGCCAGCAAATCTGCAGAGGCGTCCAAGAACACCGCAGTGCTGATCGAAAATTCTCTGAGCGCGGTGGAGAATGGCAAGAAGATCGCAGACGAGACGGCAAAGTCCCTGGAGCTGGTGATGACCGGTATCCAGGATGCGACCGCCATGATGGACCAGATCGCAAAGGCCTCTACGGAGCAGGCAGAGGCGATCACCCAGATCACAGTGGGCATCGACCAGATCTCCAGCGTGGTCCAGACCAATTCCGCTACAGCTGAGGAGAGCGCGGCATCCAGCGAAGAGCTCTCCGGACAGGCACAGATCTTAAAGGAGTTGGTGAGAAGGTTCAAGCTGGAGGGTGGCGCATCTTCTGTACCGGCGATGCAGTTTTCCTCCCCGTCCGTAAGTTCGGATTACGGGATGGCAGACAGTGCTATGATGAGCTCTTTTGGCGGCAATGACAAGTATTGATGCTTTGGATATGTCGGCATACCGAAAGAACGCGACAGTTAAATAGATATGGCCGCTAGATGTGGCAGACGGCCGCAGTGCAGTGAGATGTGGCCGGCAGTCCAGGTCATCGTACCGTTGGTGTCGGCATACGACGGGGAGCCATCCTCGTGTATGCCGACCTGTTTTTGTCCTGTGAGAAAGCAGGGCGGCCGCAAGTACATCGCGGTATAAAACATCATTATAGAAATAGAATGATTTTTTAAAGAAGGAGAAGATCGATGAAGCGCAGCATTAAGCAGGAAGTGTTGATACGTATAGCACTTATTTTCGTCATTGTGATCATCAGCGGTGTGGTGATCATCAGCGGGATGAAGAGGATCAGGAGATACAGTGAGTCCACAGATCAGGCGACAAAGATCCATTCGCTGGTCTTGACTGCGGAAAAAGCCCATTATGGGTGGGTCGAGAACCTGTGTTCAGCTATCGCTTTAGGGACAGATTTTACCGGCAGCACGGATTACCAGGGCTGTGTCCTGGGCAAGTGGTTATATGGTCCGGAGATGGCTCAGGTAGAGGACAGCGAGATCCTGCGGCTCACGGAAGAGATGAAGCCGATCCATCAGGCGATCCATCAGTCCGCCCAGACGATCTTAGAGCTGGCCAGGACGGATCTTGAGCAGGCAAAAGAGATGTACCTGAACGAAACGAGAGCCAATGTGGATAAACTGGTGGTCCTCTTAGATCAGGTAGCGGAGATCACGGAGCAGAAGATGAGTGACAACCAGAAGGGCTTGTCCGGCGCGGTCACCAGAACGGAAGTGATCTCGGTCATCACGGTCCTGGTGATCATCATCTCCAGCATCCTCCTGATGTTTTATGTGCTGAAGGGGATCGTGGAGCCGATCCAGATCATCACGGAGTCCAGCCGGAGCCTGGCGGAAGGCAAACTGGATTTCCAGATCGACGTGGACAGCCAGAACGAGATCGGAGATCTGGCCTCCAGCCTGAACAAGTCGGTGAAGAACTTAAAGCTCTATATCTCGGATATCCAGAAAGTCCTGGAAGGCATCGCTGCCGGGGATCTAAACAGCAGGAGCGATATCCAGTATGTGGGTGATTTTGTGGATATCCAGAGGGCGATCGAGACGATCGACAATGAGCTGAGCACGACCATGGAGCAGATCCAGGCATCGGCCAGCCAGGTGGATTCCGGTTCCAATCAGGTGGCGATCGGTGCCCAGAGCCTGGCCCAGGGGGCTACGGAGCAGGCATCCGAGGTGGATAACCTGATGCACATGATCGAACAGGTCACAGAGAAGATCAATGATAATGCAAAGAGCGCGGTGATCACTGCGGTCGAGGCTGATAAGGTGGGCGAGCAGATGAACCTGTGCAGCGGCCAGATGGAGGAGATGGCGGAGGCGATGCGGGAGATCAGCTCCTGCTCCGGTGAGATCGGGAAGATCGTCAAGACGATCGATGATATCGCGTTCCAGACCAATATCCTGGCTCTGAACGCAGCTGTGGAAGCTGCCCGGGCAGGCAGCGCAGGCAAAGGTTTTGCGGTGGTGGCGGATGAGGTCCGGAACCTGGCCGCGAAGAGTGCGGATGCCGTGAAGGATACTACGGAGCTGATCGAGAGGACCCTCCACACGGTGGATACCGGTTCTCGCTTGACCGGCATCGCCCAGGAGTCTTTAGGGTCTGTGGTGGCCGGCGCGGATAAGCTGACCAGCGAGATCCGGGAGATCTCCCAGGCGTCCCAGGAGCAGGAGACGGCGATCAACCATATCAAGGACAGCATCACCCAGATCTCTACGGTGATCCAGTCCAATTCCGCTACATCAGAAGAGAGTGCGGCGGCCAGCGAGGAGCTTGCCGGTCAGGCACAGATCTTGAAGGGACTGATCGGCAAGTTCCAGCTGAGATCCTGATAAGATCCAGGTATGACCACGACTGCCAAGGCCTATGGGTCCCGCGACCTTTAGGCCACTCTCTTTGTGATAGATAAAATGATCTTCGGAGGTATATGACGATGTTGCAAAGGATCAAAAATATGAAGATAGGCGCAAAACTATATCTTATGGTGAGCATTGCCCTAGCGGGCATGATCTTGATCGGGGTCATGTCCATCCTGCAGATGGGACGGATCGAGCGGTCTTCGATGCAGATCGCGGAAGAATGGCTTCCAAGCCTGACTTCCTCAAATTCGATGCGTACAGCATTGTCCAATGTCCGTTTGAATGAATTGGGCTATGTGACAGCGGCAACACCGGAGGTGGCCCAGAGCAGCCAAGGATATGTGACCAAGGAGATCAGCGGGATGGATCAGAAGATCTCCGCTTATACGGCCTATATCTATGACGCGGAGGAGCAGAGGCTCTATGAGGCGCTGCAGAGCGCCTGGTCTTCTTATAAGCAGATCGACAGCCAGGTGATGCGTCTGGCAGGAGAAGGAAAGACCGAGGAAGCCCAGGCCTTGTTAGACGGCGACGGAGCAGCTGTTTATAATGAGGTGAGCAGCGCCTTGACCGATCTGCTGGCATTGAATGAGAAGGGCAGCGGGGTTTCCTATAATGAGGGCGCCCGTACATATACCAGCGCGATCGTGAGCCAGATCCTGACCATGGTGGTCGTGGTGGCGATCGGTATCATCTTCTCCTTTATGATCATCAAGTGCATCCGTCAGCCTGTGCTGGAGATCGCGGATGCAGCGGTGGAGATGGCAAAGGGAAAACTGGATGTTGCGATCTGCTATCAGTCGAAGGATGAGCTGGGGGTCTTAGCGGATCAGTTCAGAGAAGTGGTGCGCAAGATCGGAGCGATCTTTGACGATGAGAATAAGTTCCTGGCCAAGATGGCAGACGGGGATCTGACGGTCGATTCGATCTGTGAGCATGAGTATATCGGTGATTTCCATCAGGTGCTGGTGTCCTTCAGGACGATCGCGGAGCGGATGAACGCGGCGATGACCCAGATCAGCGGGAGCAGCGACCAGGTGTCCAGCAGTGCGGATCAGGTGTCCAGCGGAGCCCAGGCCCTTTCCCAGGGAGCGACCGAGCAGGCCAGCTCCATAGAGGAGTTAGCCGCTACGATCGCGGAGATCTCGGAACAGATCCAGGAGAATGCGTCCAATGCAAATTATGCCAATGAGAAGGTCAATGCTGTGGGCGATGAGATGAACCTGAGCAATACCAAGATGCAGGATATGATCCAGGCGATGAGCGAGATCAGCAACAGCTCTCATGAGATCGGAAAGATCATCAAGACGATCGAAGATATCGCCTTCCAGACCAATATCCTGGCTCTGAACGCAGCGGTTGAGGCGGCCAGGGCAGGCAGCGCCGGCAAGGGCTTTGCAGTGGTGGCCGATGAGGTGCGCAATCTTGCCAGCAAGAGCGCCGAGGCGTCTAAGAACACGGCGGCTCTGATCGAGAATTCGATCCGGGCAGTGGAGAACGGCACCCAGATCGCAGATGAGACGGCCCAGTCCCTCCTCCATGCGGTAGACGGAGCCAAGGAGGTCACGGTACTGGTGGATAAGATCTCGGAGGCCAGCGCGGTACAGTCTGCCTCGATCGCCCAGATCACCCAGGGGATCGATCAGATCTCCAGCGTGATCCAGACGAACTCGGCTACGGCTCAGGAGAGCGCGGCGGCCAGTGAGGAATTGTCCAGCCAGGCACAGCTCATGAAGGGACAGGTAAGTAAGTTCAGATTAAAGGAAGAGCGGCCATATTGATGGTCTGAAGAGAGATGACTGGAGAGATGATGATCTGGAGCGTTCTGTATAGGACGCTCCAGTTTTTAAATGTATGTGTGGTCTATTATGGGATCTTGTTGGGGAGATGTGCCATGGTGGCGGCCCTGGTCCTGGCGGTCATCCTGCTTTTGCGAAAAAGCCTGTTCCGGCAGACGATCTTTTTAAAGGGGGCATTGTGGTGCCTTTTAATCCCGGTGTTGTTTATAGGAAAGCTCCGCTTTTTCTATGAGACCAGAGTGGGGATACGGCTTTTTTTGTGGTGGGATGGACTCTGTATGCGGCATCCCTGGATATGCTGGCTGTATCTGACCGGGATGCTGGTGTCTGCAGGAGGCTTATGGGTAAAGAGGCGGCGGCTGAAGGCGCTGGTGTCGGCGATGGCCCTGCAAGAGGTGGCAGGTGTCCAGGTGCTTGTGGAGTGTCTGCCGGTGACGCCCTTTACCACAGGGCTGCTTTGTCCAAGGATCGTATTGCCGGAGCTTTTTCTGGAGCGGTTCACGGCAGATGAATTAAAGCTGATCGTCCTCCACGAAAAGACCCATATCCGGTCCGGCCATCTGGCGGCGCTCTTTTTGTGGGATGTGGGCCGTGTGGTCTTGTGGCCGGTCCTGCTCCCTGCCTGCTCTGCCCACTTTTTGCAGGAGGACCTGGAGGAGATGTGCGATAAGTCCACGATCCGGCAGAGCGGGATACCTGCAGATGGATATGGAAGCCTTCTCCTAAAGAGCATCTTGCTCCTCCAGGAGGAGGGGGCGGCCTTTTCTGCACCGGCTGCTTTTGCCGGAGATCTGGAGTACCGGCGGATAAAGGGGCGGATCGAGAAGATCCTCTGCTATCGTCCCTACAGGCGTATCCGGACAAGAGCGCTTGGTCTGGCCGCGTTCGCCGCTACAATGGGGACGATCGGTCTGGCGGGCAGCCTTTCCTATGGCCGGTGCAACCCTATGGACGGGGTCACGCTGTGGGATCTGGATACAGTAGAGAGCATCGTGGAAGACTGCACGCTGCTGGAGGGGATCGTCTGCTATGACGAACGCTGTGTTTATGTCGACACAGACGCATTACAGCAGGTGGTGGATCTGAGCGCCTATGAGGGGCATGAGGTGGTCTTCGTGTTCGGTGGCTTCTACAAGCTGCCCGGGATAGGCGGGTGCTGCGACGGAGCCTACATCAATATGCGGGCGCTGACCGGAGAGCAGGCGGAGGGGATCTGCCAGATCCCCTATGAGAGCTCCTTCGATCTGTGGGCATGGATCTTTGCATGGATATAGAGATCTCCATCTGCCCGGACCGGGCAGCAGACGGCGCGCAGGAAGGGGAAGAGCCCTCGCAAAAAGCACAGGTTCCTTAACGGCTTTTTGCAAGGGCTTTTTATGTCCAAGATCCACAAAAGGGCTGTCAAGAGCGGGATATCTATTGACAGATCGTCAAAAATATGATACTCTTACTTCAAGGTCGGTCGAACGACCTATACGAAAGGGGTGTTGCATTTTGAAAAAGAAGGTAGGTCTGCTCTCTTCCCTGGTCCTGTTGCTCTTGTTTTATGTGTTGGCCTGTACTATGACCTTTGGAGAAGGTTCAGTCCTGTCCCCGGCGTCCTTTGTCTATGCGGGTGTGTTTTTGTCCGTGATCGTCCTGCTGCTGACGGGGGCATTGGCGGACTGGGTGGTGGTCCTTGGGGCCTCCTCTCTGATGATCTTGACGGATGCCGTGTTTTGCAAGATGAAGATCATGCAGGAGCCGGTGTTTACCATGTCGGGACTGTTCGGCGCCTTCAGCGGGTCCACAGTCTGGCTGGTCATCATGGTCTTTGCGCTTTCCAACGGCATCGGCAAGAGCGGGCTGCTGAACCGGATCGCCATCGCGATCTTATCGCTGTTCCCGCCTACATACACAGGTGCGGTGGTGGCTATGATGTGTACAGGGACCGTCTTAAGCCCGCTGATCCCGTCGGTCAATGCGAAGGTGAACATCTTGATCCCATTTGCCACCTCCACCACAGAGGAGATGAAGATCTTGCCCCGCAGCAAGGGCGCTCTGGGCTTGTTCACGGCTTGCTATCTGCCGGCGTATCTGGGCGGGAACGCATTTTTGACCGGCTCGGTCTATGTTTCCGTGATCTGTGGCTTTATAGCTTCTTATGGACAGGCATTAGGCGTGCCGGGTGCATTCTTTGATTTCGTCAGCTGGCTGGCGGCCTCCAGTGTCTGGTCCATCCTCCTGCTGGCTGGGACCTTTTTGTTCTGCACCATCTTTTGCCGCCCCACGGAGAAGGTAGAGTTCTCAAAGACCTTTTTTAAGGACCGTTTGAAAGAGATGGGACCTATGAGCCGTGATGAGAAGCTGGCGGCGTGGATCTTAGGGGTCGCCCTGGCCCTCTGGTCTACCTCCAGCATCCACGGGATGGATACCGGGATGATCGGATGGACCGCGATCTGTGTGATGTGTGCCACCGGACTGATCGCCCCAAGCGATCTGAACACGAAGATCCCCTGGTCTTTGGTGATCTTTATCGGCAGTCTTTTAGGGATGGCAAATTATATGTCCACGCTGGGCTGGAGTGACGTGATCGCAGGGCTTTTGGGACCGATGCTGACACCGGTGGTGGCAAGCCCATGGATCTTTGTTCCGTTTATCTGTATCTTTACCTATCTGCTGCGTTTCCTGATCATCGAGCAGAACACGGCGCTGGTGGTGGTCATGGCGATCTTCGGCGGACTCATGGGCGCGGCGGGGATCGACCTGTATGTGATCATCTTTGTGGAGTTCATGAGCTCTATGTGCTGGACCGTTCCCTACATGAACCCATTTGCCATGGCGACTTTAGGTGTGGCCGGAGGGAGATATGTGACCTTTGCGGAGATGCGCAAGGCGTCGATCCTGTATATGGTCGTCAATCTGGTGGGGTGCACATTGAGCATACCGCTTTGGTATGCCTTGGGCTATATCGCATAGGGAGTGGATAGTAACGCTTATCTGCAGCATATCTCTGTGATAGGACTTCTGTTCTTGCAACGTTCCTGCAAAGATGTTATAGTTTAGATAGAGGAGCAGGAAAAAAGCAGAGCAAGAACAGAAAGGGAGTGGATCTGCCCCAAGGGCAGGAATACCATGGAGATGATCGACATCAGATTTGATGAATGTGAGACTACACAAGATCGTTTGATCAAGGCCACCCAGGCGCTGATCGCGGTCTACGGTTATGACGCAACGACCACCAGGATGATCGCGAACCTGGCCAATGCAGCGCTGTCGGCGATCAATTTTCATTTCGGCAGCAAAGCAGATCTTGTGAAAGCCGCCATGGAGCAGGCGGCTATGCAGCTGGAAAAAAGCTACGGGAGATTAGCGGTGGAGATCCGGGAGTTTTTAAAGATACAGCCTGTGGATAAGGAAAAAGCCTGGGAGTATCTGGATCGTTTTCTGGCAGATCGTATCCGTCGGGCGTTCAACTATGAAGCCAGCTGGATCAATATCGGGATCGCGGAGCATGAAAACGGCCTTCCGGAGAATGCCAGGGGTATCATATCCCAGGTGGCGGTCCACACCAGTGAGCAGGTCTTGGCTGAGCTGATCTTGGCAGTCAGCGATAAAAAGGATCCTTTTAAGGCGGCCGTGATCTCCCGTGCGATCAATGCGGCGATCATGACCTATACGGAAAAGCCTTTGCTGAACCAGTATCTGGGTGAGAGCATGGGGCTGGATCTTACCGACCATGAGAAAGTAGGGGACTATATCCACGGATATGCCATGAGGAGCATCGCGGCCGCGGTGGTCATCGATCCCAGGACCAAGCAGATCTGAGGCGAGGGAGAGAGTCAGATCGCTGAGCGGGAAGGGGCAGGATGAGCCGGACCGGGGGCAGGCGCGGAAAAGAACCGGGCCGGGGGCATCTGAAGAAGACTGAGCCGTGAGCAGCGGCGGAAACGGACAGGCTGGAGATGAAAGCTGCGGGCGGAGTGTGACCGGATCAGCCTGTCAGGGGGATCGGAGGAAAAGATCTGAGAAAAGGGAAAAAGGTATGCATTGTCCTCTTTATAGGTCGTACGACCGACCTTATGCGTGCGTTGATGCGTACCTTAAATAGAAAGCAGGGACCTTAGGCTTGTTTGCGATATCGGTATGTGGATACACGAGCCTGGACACGCTCCTGGGTCCCAAAACAATATGAGCATGGAGGAAGACATTATGGAGAAACAGACCATCAGCCTGACCGTTAATGGTCAGCCGTATGAGTTTTTGATCGGCGAGAAGTTCGGGATGATCCCGCCGTCAGAGACCCTTGTCCAGACGCTGCGCAGGCGGCTGGAACTGACCGGGACGAAGGAGTCCTGCGACGAGGGCGCATGTGGGTGCTGCACGGTCATCAAGGATGGTAAGGCGATCGCCAGCTGTATGATCCTGACCGTGGAGTGCGACGGAAGCGATATATTGACCATCGAGGGATTGGAGGACCCGGTGACCCATGAGCTGGATCCGATCCAGCAGAAGTTCATCAGCTGCTATTCGTTCCAGTGCGGCTACTGCACGCCTGGGATCATCATGAGCGCCAAGGCATTGTTCATGGAAAACCCCCATCCTACGGGAGAGGAGATCCGCCAGGCGCTGGCCGGGAATTATTGCCGGTGCATCAGCCATTATACGGTCCTGGAAGCGCTGGATAAGCTGGCTGGTGTTACATCGGATCAGTATGAGATCGTAAAGGAGGCCGAGGAAGAGCGATGACAGAGTATAAAAGAGGAAAATTTAATTTTGAAGCGCCGGTAGTGAACGGACGTCCCGCACCGTATCGGCATGTGGGCAAATATCGTGTCCGCGCGGACGCCAGGGAGATCGTTACCGGAAGATGTGTGTTCTTAGATGATCATACGGTCCCGCGGATGATCTATGCCCAGGTCCTCAGGAGTCCCTATGCCCACGCAAGGATCAAGTACATCGACACAAAAAAGGCAAAAGCCCTGCCCGGCGTCCACGACGTGATCACCTACAAGGATATGCCCAAGGGATGGACCTTGGGCTGGCCGCCCCACAAGGATCTGATGGATCAGGAGGTGTATTTTGCAGGGGATCCGGTGGCGGTCTGTGCGGCGGATACGGCAGACATCGCCAGAGAAGCGCTCCATCTGATCGAGGTGGAGTACGAGGTGCTGCCGGCGGTCTTTGATGCCATGGAAGCTTTAGAGCCGGACGCGCCGGTGCTGTTCCCAGGTAAGTTCAAGAGCGGCACCAATGAGGTGGACCCGGGCGTTCCCCATTTCCAGCCGGAAGGACCCTGGTGGAAGGTAGAGGGCGGCGATGTGGAGAAGGGCTTTGAGGAGTCGGCTTATGTGGGCGAGAGCCTGGTGGAGTTCAATAAGATGTGCTCCCCTAACGCACCGGAGGCTCCCGGCTGTATCGTCCGCTGGGAAGGCGGTGTGGACTATACGATCTGGGCATCCTCCCAGTCGCCGTTCATCTGTAAATTGTTCAACGGTCCCCGTATCCCTAAGTCCAACCTGCGGATCAAGACCTTTAACGTGGGAGGATCCTACGGCAATAAGCAGACCCTTTCTTCCACGATCTTATGCTGTGCGATCGCCGCGATCAAGACAGGACGGCCGGTGAAGCTGGTGATGAGCAAGCATGAGCAGCTGGTGGCCCACGAGCAGCGCTTAGGCTCTAAGATCCGGGCTAAGATCGGGATGACCCAGGAGGGGATCTTCAATGCGGTCCAGGGCTGCTGGTATGTGGATACAGGCGCATTGTGCGACGCCGTTCAGGGGCAGGTGGGCGTAGGCTTGGGCGAGGCCCAGCTGGTGATGGCCAAATGCCAGAACTGGGACTTAGACAGCAAGGTGGTGGTGACCAATAAGTGTCCGGCTGGTATCGTACGGGGCTACGGCGGCCAGGAGCTGAACAGCTGTCTTGCCCGTGTCATGGCCCACTGCATGATGCTGGCGGATCAGGA
Source organism: uncultured Lachnospiraceae bacterium (assembly GCA_910588895.1). GTDB lineage: Bacteria > Bacillota > Clostridia > Lachnospirales > Lachnospiraceae > Caccovicinus. The sequence continues at coordinate 304 of CAJUSS010000033.1, read as the reverse complement.
CCCGATCCAGGTGTTTAAAAAGAACTATGTGGCCCCCGGCGATAAGTATACCTGGCGGGACGGTCTGATCTGGCAGAGCCGGGGTTCGGACAACTATCCACGTACCATGGAGCTGGCGGCGGAGAAGTTCGGCTGGAAGGAGGCCTGGAAGGGGTGGCTAAAGCCCACCCGCGTGGAAGGGCGCAAGGCCTACGGCGTAGGCGCAGGCGTGATCGGCAATGCGGATGTGTGCGAGGACAACACCCAGTGCATCGTCCGGATCCAGCACGACGTAAAGGGCCGCGGGGCTACCTTGATCGTCCAG
>CAJUSS010000032.1 GCA_910588895.1 uncultured Lachnospiraceae bacterium | reverse complement strand
CAACACTGGAGGTCATCCGAAAGGCTGATGATCACCGCCATCTCCGCCTGATCTTTGATGCCTCTAATCTGCTGGAATTTCCTGAGAGCACCGACCAGGACCAGCTCTGGACCAGATGGCTGGAGGCGATCGGAAAATATGTGGATATCATGCACATCAAAGACTTCAGCCTTGACCGGAAACACCTCTACCAGCCTGAACCTCTTGGGACAGGTGTTATGCGCTATGAGGCCATCAGCCGCTGGCTGCACACACAGGACCGGGAGATCTACCTGTTAAGAGAAGAGATGAACCCCTTGTTCGCCAAGGACGATCTGGCGTTCATGCGGGCTCTGTAGCTATACACAAACAAAGGGGCTGACGCAAAACACAGCTTATACGCGATATATGGCCACCAGTCTGTGTGGTCTGACATCATATCGTGTATATCGCGGTATTTTGCGACAGCCTCTTCGTTTATATGATTATGGATAGGTTTCCTTTCATCTCCATCTTCATCTGTCCATCACTATACAGAACACCACCGCCACCGCCGTGCTCACCGCCGTGGCAACGATCGCGGGCCCTACGATCGCCGCAGGATCCGCGCTCCCATACTGGCTCCGGTAAGCGATGATGTTCACCGGGATCAGCTGCAGGGAGGAGATGTTCAAGATCAGAAAGGTACACATCTCGTTGCTGGCTGTTCCTTTCGGCATGGCCCTATATCCCCTTTCTGCCTGGTCATTCCTCCTCCCTCTTCCCCTCTTCCTCTGCCCATCTATCTCCCTCTGTCTGATCTGTCCGGCGTATCCCGGACCGGGATCGGCTCGCGTGGATCCTGCGCCTTCTCTCTTTCTCCGCTCCTCCTCCGCCTTCTTTAGCTCCTTAAACCCGGCCAGCCCTGCCGGTGTGGCCGCCGACCCCAGCCCCAGCATATTGGCGATCATGTTCACCGCAATGTACCGCATAGCCGGATGCCCCGGATCCAGCCGGGGAAATAAAAAGCGGAGTATCGGTCCCATCTTTCCGGCCAGCCAGTCCACTAGGCCGGATCTCTCTCCTATCTTTAATATCCCGCTCCAAAAAGCCAGGACTCCCAACATAGTGATGCCTAACGACACGGCGTCCGCCGCACCGTCTAACATCCCTAAGGTCACATCGGACAACCTTCCATGAAATGCCGCCCATATGATCCCCACTAAGATCATACCAGCCCAAAGATGATCTAACATACTTCCCCCTTTTAAGACCCTGCCTGCTCCTGCCCGGCTATCCCTCCTTATATCCTATTCACCAGGAGCCGGACCTTATGCACCCCCATCCCATCACCTATGCCGTACAAAAAGATCTGTGCGAAAAAGCGTCAGAAGGCTCTGACCCCTTCTGACGCTTTTTCTCATCAGCTTTTATCTTTATCCATCCTATCGCAGACAGCCCTTGCACAGGTTCAGCCTGCATCTTACTTCTTCGCGATGTACTTGCGGATATCCAGAGCGATCGAAACGATGATCACGATACCCTGCACGATATATTGATAGTTGGTCTCCAGTCCCAAAAACTGCATGGCGGATTTTAAAAGCTCGAACACCAGAACGCCGATCAGCACGCCGGAGACTTTACCTACGCCACCGTTTACGGATACGCCGCCGATGGTACATGCAGCGATCGCTTCCAGCTCATAGCCCTGGCCCATGTTGACAGAGGTACCGCCGGCCTTTGCGCCTAAAAGGAAGCCTGCAAGAGCGTAGGCTAAGGTAGCCATCACATAGATCCGGATCTTGGTCCACTTTACATTGACACCGGATACCTCAGCAGCCTGCTCATTGCCGCCGATCGCGTACATATATTTTCCATGAGGGGTCATGTTATAGAGGAACCACATGATGACCCCCACCACCAGGGCGATCCAGAACAGGATCGGGATCCTTAAAAGGCTTCCTGTGGCTACATAGGTATAATCATTGCGGTAGCCTCCGATCGGGGTCGCATCGGTATAGACCAGACAGATGCCGTAGACGATCAGCTGCATGCCCAGTGTGCCGATAAAGGCCGGTACGTTCAAGTAAGAGATGACCACACCGTTGATCAAGCCGAAGATCGCACAGATCAGCATGGCGATCAGCAGGACCACCAGCACCCACCAGACGCCGAATGCAGGCAGGTTTTTTGTCAGCTCAAACCGTCCGGAGTAATCCGGCTTCTGCAGCAGGGTACCGGCGATACAGGCGGCAAGACCCACCATACGTCCGGCGGAAAGGTCCGTGCCCTTTGTGATCAGACACCCGGATACGCCGATGGCGATGATGAAACGGGGCGCCACGTTCAGCGCGATGCTCCGCAGGTTCTGCGGCGTAAAGAATTTCGGTCTCATGATGCCGGTGTAGATCACCAGCACGCCCAGCACGCAGATGATCCCATAATTGATAAGGAATTGCTTCCAATCCATTTTCTTACTCATGCTCGTTTCCTCCTTGCTCCTCGAACTGTGTCGCGTAATACATCACGTGTTCCTGTGTCGCTTCGTCGCCTTCCAGCTCTCCGGTGACATGACCGTTGCACATGACGACCACACGGTGGGACATGCCTAAAAGCTCCGGCATCTCCGATGAGATCATGATGATGGACTTGCCCTGGCGCACCAGGTCGATCATGATCTGATAGATCTCATATTTTGCACCTACGTCGATACCTCTGGTAGGCTCATCCATGATCAGCACATCCGGATCATTGGCCAGCCATCTGGCGATGATCACCTTCTGCTGGTTGCCGCCGGATAAGGATTGGATCAATGTCTTGCTGCTGGGGGTCTTGATGCTCAGCTTCCCTACGTTTTCCTGGACCAGCTCCTCGATACGTTTATGGTCTAACTTGACACCTGCATCCAGGTACTGGTTCAGGGAAGAGATCGAAACATTATCGGCAATGGATAGACAGCCCAGGATACCGGTCCCTCGTCTGTCCTCGGTGATCATCCCGATCCCGTGTCCGATCGCGTCCTTAGGACGCTTGATGTGGACCTGTGTGCCTTTTACCAGGACCTCGCCGCTGGCGATCCCACGCATCCCGAAGATCGCTTCCATGATCTCCGTTCTCTGGGCTCCTACCAGACCGCCGAAGCCTAATATCTCGCCCTTGCGCAGCTTAAAGGAGCAATGCTGGAAAGAACGGGGGAGGATGGAACAGAGATCCTTCACCTCCAAGACCACCTCGTCTGTCCGGCTGTCCTCCTTGGGCGGGTATACGTTGGTCAGCTCCCGTCCCACCATCTGGCGGACGATCTCGTCGTCGGAGATATCCTTTACCTCCCAGGAGCCTACATATGTGCCGTCCCGCATGATGGTGATATCATCGGCGATCTGCCGGATCTCCGCCATCTTGTGGGATATATATATCATTGCAACGCCTCTCGTCTTTAGATCGCGGATGATGCGGAAGAGCGCTTCCACCTCATTATCCGTCAGCGAAGAGGTCGGTTCATCCAAGATCACGATCTGGGCACTCTGGGAGACAGCTTTTGCGATCTCCACCGACTGCATCTGCCCGATCGACAAGGTGCCCAGCTTTGCCTTCGGGTCAAAATCCATCTTTACGTCTTTCAGCCACTTTTCCGCCTCTTCGTTCATAGTCTTATGATCCACCATGGCGAAGGGGCCCACTTTTTTCAAGGGATATCTCCCCAGATACATATTTTCTGCGATCGACCGCTCCGGGATCGGCTGCAGCTCTTGATGGACCATGGCCAGGCCCTTGTGCAGAGCGTCATCCGGATTTTCGATCACGGCCGGCACACCATCGATCTTTATAGAACCGGTATCCATCTTATAGATACCGAACAGACATTTCATAAGAGTGGATTTGCCTGCGCCGTTCTCGCCCATCAGAGCATGGACCGTGCCTGGACGGACCTTTAAGTGGACACCGTCCAGGGCTTTGACCCCCGGGAAGCTTTTTGATACATTCTCCATTTCCAATCTGTATTCTGCCATCCCAACATCTCCTTTCAGATCCGAAATACCACATAACATCATAGATACGCTTTTTCCGGACGTTCATTTTATCTGATCTGCAAAAATAGGGTGTATCGTTAGATACACCCTATCAAAGCAAATACCTACGATCGATCACTTAAGAGCGTCTAACACATCCTGTGCATTCTCGGTGGTGACCTTTACATAGTCGACCATGTTGACCGGATCTACGGACTCGCCCTTTAAGTACTTCACAGCTGTATCAGCAGCAGACTTAGCCTGTGCGATGTGATCGTTGAACACAGTACCGGTCATCTTGCCGTCCAATACGTTCTGTACACACTCGGTCAGAGCGTCAACGCCAACCAGATAGATGTCCTCGTTCACCTTGCGGCCGGCTGCCTCGATCGCCTGCAGAGCGCCAAGTGCCATAGCATCGTTGTTGCAGAACACTACCTCGATCTCATCGCCAAACTGAGTCAGAGCATCCTGGGTCAGCTGCTGGCCTTTTGCCTGATCCCAGTCACCGCGCTGGATGAACAGCTCTTCTACTTCCACGCCTGCATCGGTCAGAGCCTTTACAGAGAACTCGGTCCTGTACTGTGCGTCCACGTTCTCCGGATCGCCCTGGATCATGATGTAGGAAACCTTGCCGTCGCCGTTGATATCGCCGCCGTTGGAGGTCTCTAAGATCTCCTCGCCCTGGAAGGTACCGGACTGTCTGGCGTCACAGCCTACATAGGTAGCCTGGATGCCTTCGCTGGCCCATCTCTCCTCTTCCTCTGCGTCCGGCTCACGGTTGATGTAGACTACCGGGATCCCGGCTTCCTTGCACTTATCGGTCACCTGGGGAGCGGAAGAAGCCTGTACCAGGTTTAAGATCAGCACGTCCACGCCTGCGGTGATGAAGTTGTCGATCTGGTTGGACTGCTCAGCCTGATCGCCCTTGCCGTCCTGGATGGTGATGTTCTCTGCCTTAAAGCCTAAGTCCTCGGTCAGATATCTCTCCAGCTCGGTCCTGTACAGGGTCATGAAGTTATCGTCAAACTTGTAGATCGAGATACCTACTTTTACATTGGAGGCATCAAAATCGCCTGTGGCCTCTGCGACCTCAGCTGCTGTCTCCTCAGCCGCATCGGTAGCTTCCGCCTCTGCCTTTGTCTCCTCAGCTGCTGCCGTGGTCTCTGCCGCTGCGGTAGTAGCTGCTGCCGTGGTCTCCGTGGAGCCGCCACCGCAGGCTGCCAGGGACAGCACCATCGTGGATGCTAATCCCAGTGCCATGACTTTCTTTAATGATCTCATAATTATCTCCTCCCTATGGAAATTATTTGACTGACTGGCATGTTCTCCATATCAGTGAATATATTCTATCGGATCTTTATGCATTTTTCCATAGGATTTTTTTTAATTTTTTATAAAATTTCTTTGACCGGGGCTTTCCTCCTCCATCCGGCATCTGCCCCAGAGCTCATCTTGCCAGAGCCTCCTGCGTCGTCCAGTAATATCGCCCTCTCTCCAGCGTGATCTTCGTCTTTGGATCCTCATCCAGAGCCAGAGCCGCCGCGATCGTAAAGATGGCATTGGCGTACTCCGTCCGGTCGCTCTGCACAGTCCCTAAGAGCATCCCTCTTTCCAGGGCCTGGACCCCCTGGGGCGTGCCGTCGATCCCCACCACATTGATCTTATCCATGATCTTTGACCGCTCGATGGCATCGATAGCGCCCAGAGCCATATCATCGTTATTGCTGATGATCAGCTCGATCTGTCCGGGGAACTGCTCCAGCCACTGTTCTGTGAGCGCGGATGCCTGGCTCCTCTCCCAGTTCGCGATCCCTCCGGTCAGCTTCTCCAAAGGCACGCCGCCGTCCTTTAAGGTCTGGATGGACCATTCCGTGCGGATCAGCGAATCCTGATGGCTGGTCTCCCCCTCCAGGAGCACATAATCCACCTTTCCGTCTCCGTTCAGATCGATGCTGGAGGGATCCTCCTTATACCGGTCCACGATGATCTCCCCCTGCAGCACCGCCGATTCCTTCGCATCCGCCCCCACATAGTAGAGCTTTTCCCAAAGGTTCAAGTCCTCCTCCACCGGCTCCCGGTTAAAGAACACGATCGGCACATCTGCCCGTATAGCGTCATCGATCATGGTAGAAGCCATAGAGCGGTCTACGATGTTCACACAGAGCGCGTCATATCCCAATGACAGCATCCGCTCCACCTGGCTGTTCTGGGTGTTCTGGCTCTCTTTGGCATCCTCGATGTTCAGCACCACCTTGATCTGGGTCCCCTGCTCATATAGCTTCGCCTGCTCCTCCAGTGCCTGCCGTACATTGCTGATAAAGGTATCGTCCCCTCGATACAGCAAGATCCCCAGCCGGATCGAATCCTTTTTCTCATCCTGTCCCTCATCCCGGCTCCCTTTGGCCCAGGACCATACCCCTATGGCCGCTAAAAATAAGATCCCCCATATCCACCAGGTCCTCTTTTTCATCCTGTTCTCCTTCTTGGATCCTTTCTTGATCTTTCCTGCTTTTTTGATCTTCTATCTTTTTGATCTGCCGGCTGCAGACAAATGACCGATCATGCGCCTACACAACGATCGATCGACGCTCTCCCATCAATCGATCGGATACAGCATCTTCTCATACCGCGGATCCCGCAGATCCTCCCTGGTGATATAATACGCCTCCATTGTGATCTGTTCCCTTTCCCCGCCGCCTTCCTGGATCGCCTTTACGGCCTTTTCCACGCTCAGATATCCCTCGTCGAACCAATTATGGACCACTAATCCCTTGATGATCCCCTGGTCCAGATAGTTCAGCACCCGGTTCGTGCCCCCTATCCCGTAGAGTCCCTGGGTCTGCTGACTGTAGACATTGCTCTCTGCCAGTATACCTGCCGCTTTTTCCAGGCTTTTTTCATCTAAGGCCACCAGTACGGCCCGCTGCGGGTGAGGATACACCAGCTCCTCGATCAGCTTCCTGCAGTCATCCTCCGCCTGCAGGATATGATACCGGATCTGATAGTCCGATCCCTCTAAGGCTTGCCAGATCCCATCGGAGATCTCCTGGGCATAGCCGCAGTCTAATCCCTCCGTCAGCAGATAGACGGGGATATCCGAGGGATTCTCTCTGACCGCATCCCCCAGCATCTTCCCGACCTCCATATAGTCGATCGATATCCCAACGGCGGCCTGGTTCAGCGGAAAACGTTCCCCCAGGATGATCAGCGGGCTATTGAGCACCATCCCATCCAGCCGGGCGATCGCATCCGACGGCCTGGCCGGGGACAGTATCACCGCCTCCGCTCCATCGGAGATCTCCCTTGCGATCAGGCTGATCTGCTGCTCCTGATCGTTCCGTTCATATAAAGTGATAAAGCTTAAATCCACATGGAACTCCTCCGCAGCTCTGTCCATCCCCTTCCGCAGCTTCTCGTGATCCTCGTCGGAGGTATCCTCCACGATCACCGAGACCGGATAGATCTCCACCTTTTTTTCATGGATGATCAGATCTGTGGAGGACATCAGATATAACAGCACAAGGACCGATATGGATACGCCAAAAAAAAGATCATGTCTTCCCCTTTTCATCCTGTCCTCCTTTTTCCTGGCGGATATCCTTCTCTAATACCTCTTGATAGGGGATCGCCGGAAGATCGATAGAGATCCATGTCCCCTCATCTGGCTCTGACCAGATCTTAAGGCCGTAGTCATCGCCAAAATACAGCTTGATCCGCTCATTTACATTCCGGACGCCGATACCGGAACCTCGTCCGGACGAGACGTGCCCCTTATCTGTGAACAGGCCTTCCACCTGCTGGGCGGTCATCCCCAGACCATTGTCCTGGATCAGAAAGCACAGATGACCGATATCCTCCTTAAGCTCCACCACGATCTTGACCTCCCCATCCCCGTCCATAAATTCCATCCCATGGTAGATGGCATTTTCCACCAGAGGCTGGAGCATCAGCTTTAAGCTGGCCAGATCCAGTGTCTGCTCCTGAGCCGCGATCTCATAGATGAACTTGTTCTTAAAACGCATCTGCTGGATCATCAGGTAATTGCGGACATGCTCCAGCTCGTCCCTTACCGTGATGATGCTCTTCCCCTTGCTCAGACTGATCCTAAAGAAACGGGCCAGTGCGGTCACCACCTTGACCGCCTCTGACTTTTTCTCATTTTCCACCATCCAGACGATGATATCCAGGGTATTATAAAGAAAATGGGGGTTGATCTGGGACTGGAGCGTGTCAAATTCTCTTTTTCGCTTCGCCTCATGCTCCTCCACGATGTCCTGCATCAGAACTTGGATCTGGCTGGCCATGGTAGAGATGGAACGGCCGAGATGCTGGATCTCATAGGATCCTCCGATGTAGACCGGCGCATCCAGCTTCCCATCCTCTAATCTGCGCACAGACCCCTCCAGCTCATGGATCGGGTCGGTGATCTTCGAGGAGATATAATAATTGATCACCATAAGGATGAACAAGATCAATAAGATAACAAAAAGCACGAACAGGCGGGTCTTGACCCCGCTGAAGGACACGCTCTGGATCGGAGTGACCCCCACCAGCTTCCAACCGGTATAGCCCACAGATTTTATGGTCACATACCGTTTCTCTCCCTGGAAATCCTCCTCGTAGATCCCGTCCCGGTAGCCTGCCGCCCTCTGATGGTCCTCCTTGACCCGCCCGGAATCGATCAGCTGCGCTTTTGGATGGTAGATGATCTGCCCGTCATTGCTGATCAGATAGACATAGCCTCCGTTCCCCAGGGTCACACTGTCTAAGAGCTGTTCTAAGCTGCTGTAGCGGATATCGATCAGAAGGACCCCCTGACTGACGGAAGCTCCCTTTGTGACCTCCACAGCTCTGGACACAGAGATCACCCACTTGTACTGGCTTTTTGCATCGTCAAAGATATACTGCACATGAGGCATGGAAAAATGGAGGTTCTCCATCTTCTCCAAAGGATCCTTAAACCAGCTTTCCTCCCAGATCCTCGCTGTGGCCTTCAGCCGGGCTGCCGGGGCCACCTTCAAGAGCTCCCCGTCCCCTGAAAAAAGGGCGATGTTCTCCACTGTGCTGTCATTGCTGTCATACAAAAGCTTCATCTTGTCAAAGGTGCCTTCACCGGAGATATCCGCATTTTTCACCACACCATAGTAAAGGGCATCGGAAAGCCGCATGATGTTCCGCAGGTAAGAATCCACAGACTGGTTCACCTGGGTCATCAGGATCTGGTTTTCATTTTGGACCGCCTCTGTCAGCTGGTCGGAAAAACGGTCATACATCGATAATCCCACCGATAAGATCGCGATCAGCGCTGTCACCGTAAAATAGATGAAGATCGAATACCGGATCCCCAGTCCTCTTTTCTCAGCCCTCATTTTGTCCCCCGATATTTAGAAGGGGACACGCCAAACCTTTTTTTGAACACATAGCTGAAATAGTTCTGCTCCTGATACCCCACTTTTGCCGCGATCACATAGGTCTTATCATCCGTCTTCTCTAAGAGCTCCACCGCCTTTTCCATCCGTACCTGGGTCAGATAAGCGGTGTAGGCTTGTCCGGTCTCTTTTTTGAACATGGTGGAAAAATAAGCCGGGCTCATGTGGAGATGGCGGCAGAGCTTTTCCACAGAGAGCTCCGGATCCTGGTAATTTTCCCGGATATACCGCTCCGCCTCCTGCATCAGATGCTTCATAGAGCTTTCCCGCTCCCGGTTCATAGCCTGATTCACAAAGAGTCCTGTCTTTAGGAGCCATCCGCCAAAGTCCTCCTGCTTTAGCACACTGCTCCACAGCATCCCCAGATAAGGATCTTCCATCACCGAGAACTCCGTCGGTCCTAAGTCATACTGCTGGATCATCTGCATCATGCTGTTCACCACGCTCCGCATGAAGATCTGATACTGGTTAAAATGGACCTTGGCCTGCTCCATTCGCTTTAATATACCGTCCACAGCCTGCCGGATCTTCTCCTTCGGGCCAAACTTGATCGCGGTAAAAAGCGCCTCTTCATCCCGGCTATCCCAGACCAGCCTGCCCGGATCCATGGGCTCCACGTCATTGATATATATCGTGCCCCCGGTCCCCACGATCGCCTTATAGCCCAGCGCGTTGACCGCCGAGCGGTAGGAATAGCCCACATCGGTCAGGCTGCTGCAGCTATGGCCGATCCCCACCGTGATCGGGACCTCAAGCACACGTTTTGTCTCCTTGCACACGTCCCCCAACACAGTTATCAGCCTGGTCTGGGTGCCCCCCTCATCGATAGCGGCGATCAGCACCTGTTCTATAGGCGATGTGAACAATGCGATCCGGCAATATCCTTTTAACATCTCCCCGATCAGCTGCCGGACCGATATGGGGATAAGCTCCTGCTCCCGGTGGAGCACCGACTGCTCATCCTTTCCGATCTCGCCCTTTTCCACCTCCACCACCGCGATCACCCACTTTTTCGCACCCAGGATGTCCACTCCGTAATCTTTGAGCTTTTCATCGATCACCTTCTCCGGGATCGGGCGGTGGAGCATATCATTTAAAAACTGTTCCCTGATGATCGGAAGGCTCTTTAAGTAATTTTTCCTCAAAAGATCCACGTTCCTCTTCTGGGCGATCTCCTCATCCAGAGAATTTTTGATCTTTTTTAAGATCGCGGTCAGCTCCTCCACGTTCACCGGCTTTAAGATATATTCGATCACGTTCAGCCGGATCGCCTGCTTGGCATATTCAAAATCATCATAGCCAGAAAAGATGATGACCTTGATCGAAGGATAATTCTGCCGTATCCATTCCGCCAAGGTCAATCCGTCCATGTAAGGCATCCGCACATCCGTCAGCACCACATCCGGCTCCAGAGCCTCGATGATCTCCATCGCCTCTTGCCCGTTCTCCGCATCTCCTACCACCTTAAAGCCGGCATCCTCCCAGTCGATCTTCTTGATGATACTCTTCCTGACCTCTTCCTCATCATCTACCAGGATGATCCGATATAGATCCATGACGTGCTCCTTTCCAAGTTCTCTATATTTTACATCATATGGTAACTGCATGGTAATGTCAACTGCCATTTCTCCATCACTCACCGGATATCTCTCTTTTCCACGCCATCCAGATAGACCCGTTCGCCTCCCTCCACCTTGATCTGGCACACCGGATCGCTCTCCCCGATATCCTCCTTGTGCAGATACACCTTTATATACAGGCGCTCCGGCAGTTCTCCTTTCTCTCTGCTGCCTCCAGAGACCTTTATGGTCTGAAAGGAATCCTGGCGATACATCTCCAACAGCATCCAGGCAAAGCTTTCTTTATCCTGGATCTTATCCCTATAGGCCACCACAGTCAGATAATGGCTGCCATCGATGGATACGGTCCTTACCAGATCCGGCGCCAGCTCCTTTCCCTCTTTCAGGCTTTTTTCCCCTCCCGAACAAAAAAAGATCATCACAGCCGCCAAGATGGCCCACAGTCCGTATATCCTCCTGTATCCCCTCTTATCCACCTTTCTCCCTCCTTTTCTATGATCCTATGCAGTCCCCGTCCCGATCATAGGGTTCCGAAAACAGAACCTTTGTCGTTTTTTATATTAAATCTATAATGAAAGAAACACAAGATAAAAAGGAGTACATCATTGATACGATATGACAATCTATGGAAGACCATGGAGGAAAAAGGGATCACGAAATATGCCTTACATAAAAAACATCATATCAGTAAATCTTTGATCCACCGCCTGCAGAACAATGAGGGCATCAACATGAACACGATCAACACCCTCTGCAACATCCTGGAGTGTGATATCCAGGACATTGCCACCCATCACAGGGAAGGATCCCTGACGGGACCTGCCGCAACAGATGAAAAGAAAAAACAGGGCTAGACGATAGATCATCTTAAAGAGAACATCTATCACCCAGTCCTGTTTTCTGTTTTTATCTGAGCCGAGACCCGTCCGTGTCCCGTCACCTGCAAAGGTCCGCGATCACATCTTCTACATGTTCCATCTTCTCACACCGATGGGCGTTATACCCACAGAACAGCAGTCCATCCTCCACCTGCCCCTCTGCAGCCCGGATCAGAGCCATGGTGATACAATAGGGCGCGGTCTTTGGATCGCAGTGTTCTAAACAGCGAAAGCAGCGGTCGATCTTTTCTTTATCCCCTGCCATCCGCTCTAAGAACGGATTCCAGATGGCCCGCCCCGGCATCCCCACCGGGCTCTTTACGATCGCGATATCTTCCTTTTTCGCCTTCAGATAGGTATCCTTATAGCTCTGGGGTGCATCACATTCCCAGGTGGTCACGAACCGTGTCCCCACCTGCACGCCATCCACGCCCAGGGACATATGGTGGGCCATATCCTCCCTGTCGAACACACCACCGGCGCTGATCACAGGGATAGGCTGTCCAGAGCTTTTGCGGTATCCCTCTATCACATCCAAGATGTCCCTGATCTCCCGATCGTATGCCTCCCGGTCATAGACCTGATCCGTATCCCCTCTGTCCGCCTTATACCTTTCCAGCTCCTCCCTGGAAAAGCCCAGATGACCTCCTGCCAAGGGCCCTTCGATCACCACAAGATCCGGCACACGTCCATATTTCCGATCCCACATCCTGCAGATCACCGATGCCGATCTGGCCGATGAGACGATAGGCGCGATCTTCACCTTGCTCCCTTTCGTGTATTCTGGAAGCTTTACCGGCAGCCCTGCTCCAGAGATGATCACGTCCGCTCCGATCTCCACAGCCTTTGCCACATACTCCGGGTAATCCCTGGTAGCCACCATGATGTTAAATCCGATCACCCCTTCCGGAGCGATCTTCCTTGCTTTGGCAAGCTCCGATGCCATAGCCTTAAGATTAGCCCCCTTTGGATCCCGGCTAAAATCCGGCTCTCTGAAACCGATCTGAGCTGTGGAGATCGATCCGATCCCTCCGGCTTTCGCCACGGCTCCCGCTAATGAAGACAAGCTGATGCCGACCCCCATCCCACCCTGGACGATCGGATCCTTTACATACAGATCTCCTATCTGCAGCGGTTCATATAATCCCATATCTCTCCTTCTCCTATCCATACCGATAGGATATAGCTCTTTTGGACCTTTTCATCTATCTGCCATCTATATAGCGTGTTCCTTACATATTTCTAAACCTTTTATACCGGCTTTCTGCCAGCTGCTGCCCGCTCATGCCCTCTAGGCCTTCAAAAAATGCATCCATAGCCTTTTCCATATGAGCGATGGTCCCTGCCATGGTCCCCGGCTGCAGTCCATCTGCTTCCGGGATCACTCTTTCGATCAGACCCATGCGATACAGATCGGCTGCCGTGATCTTCATCACCCTTGCGGCATCCGGCGCTTTCTTGCTGTCCTTCCAGAGGATGGAGGCAAAGCCCTCCGGCGAGAGGATCGAATAGATCCCATTCTCCAGCATCCATACTTCATTGGCCACAGCCATAGCCAGAGCGCCTCCGCTGCCCCCTTCCCCGATCACGATGGAGAGGATCGGCACTTTTAAGGAAGACATGGCAAAAAGGTTCCTGGCGATCGCCTCGCCCTGTCCCCTTTCCTCTGCCTCCAGCCCGCAGAAGGCGCCGGGCGTATCCACAAAGCAGATGATCGGCCGTCCGAATGTCTCTGCCTGCTCCATCAGCCGCAGAGCCTTCCGATAACCCTCCGGTGAGGGCATGCCGAAATTCCGTTTGATGTTCTCCTTTGTGTTCTTCCCTTTTACCTGTCCGATCACCGTCACCGGCATGCCATGGTACATGGCGATCCCGCCCATGATAGCTCCGTCATCCTTAAAGCACCGGTCTCCGTGGAGCTCGATGAACCCGTCAAATAGCCGTTCGATATAATCGGCTGCAGTAGGCCGCCCGGCCTTTCTGGAGATCAGGACCGTATCCCAGGCTGTCTTCCCTCCCTCGGATGATACCTCCAGGATCTGGGAAGACCTCCCCTCCTCCTTTGCCAGCGCGATCTGCGCCTTCATCTCTTTCACGCCGCCTGCAAAAAAACTATGCTCCTTTACATGCAGCTTTAAGAGCTGGCCGATGACCTGCTTCTGATCCTTCCGTTCCACCACCATATCCACGAATCCATGCTCCAGAAGGAATTCTGCTCTCTGGAATCCTTCCGGAAGCTTCTGCCCGATCGTCTGCTCGATCACCCTCGGTCCTGCAAATCCGATCAGGGCCTTCGGCTCGGCGATGATGATGTCCCCCAGCATGGCAAAGCTGGCGGTCACACCGCCTGTAGTAGGATCGGTCAGTACACTGATAAACAGCTGCCCCGCCTCATGATGGCGCTTTAAGGCCGCGGAGGTCTTGGCCATCTGCATCAGGGACACGATCCCCTCCTGCATCCTGGCCCCGCCGGAAGCCGCAAAAAGGATCACCGGGAGCTTATCCTTCGTGGCACGCTCCACAGCCCTGGTGATCTTCTCGCCCACGATATGGCCCATGCTGCTCATCAGGAACCTGGCATCGCAGACTCCGATCACCGCCGGATAGCCGCATATCTCGCCCTTGCCGATCACGATCGCCTCGTTGAGCTTCGTCTTTTCCTTTGCCGCCAGGACCTTTTTCTCATATCCGGGAAAATCTAAGGGGTTAGAGAAGGGCATCTCCTTATCCCACTCCTCAAAGGTCCCCTCATCCACCAGCATCTGGATCCGCCTGTAGGCATGTATCCGGAAATACCCGCCGCATTTCGGACAGACGTAATGGTTATCGATCACATCCTCCACATAGATCGGCTGTCCACACTTATTGCATTTCCTCCAAAGTCCTTCCGGGATACTGGGCTCCTCTTCCTTCTTTGTGTTCTTCTCTCCTCTAGCGCTGCTGTATCTCGTATCGATCAATGTGTAGGTCTTTTTAAACATGCCCTTTAGCATATGCCACCTCTTTCCCTTTTGGTCCTCTTAAGACCCCGCTCCTGACGCAAAGGATCATCTGCAATACTGCGGAAAATATCTAGGGATCAGATCTGTATCTGTCTCGCCCTTCTGGAAGGCCGGATGGTTCAAGATATCATATTGGAAATCTATGTTGGTGTCGATCCCCTCGATGATCAGCTCACCCAGAGCGCTCCGCATCTTTGCTATCGCCTCCATGCGGTCCTTGCCGTGGACGATCAGCTTCAGGAGCATGGAATCATAATTGGGCGGTATCTGATGATCACTATAGATGTGGGTGTCCACCCTGACCCCGTTCCCACCCGGCAGATGGATATTGGTGATCTTACCGGGGCAGGGCATGAAGTTTTTAGCCGGGTTCTCCGCATTGATCCTGCACTCGATCGCATGGCCAAAGATATGGATATCCTCCTGCTCTACGCTTAAAGCCTCTCCCGCTGCCACCCGGATCTGCTCCTTGATCAGATCCAGCCCGGTCACCATCTCGGTCACCGGATGCTCCACCTGGATCCTGGTGTTCATCTCCATAAAATAAAACTTCTGGTCTTTATCTAAAAGGAACTCGATCGTCCCCGCATTTTCATAGCCTACCGCCTTAGCCGCCTTTACGGCCACCTGGCCCATCTCCCGGCGCAGCTTTTCAGAGATCTGATGACAGGGGGATTCCTCTAACACCTTCTGATGACGTCTCTGGATCGAGCAGTCCCGCTCACCCAGATGGACCACGTTCCCGAACTTGTCCGCCATGATCTGGAACTCGATATGCTTCGGCTTCTCGATATATTTCTCGATATACATGGTGTCATCAGAAAATCCCTTCATGGATTCCAGCTGTGCGTTCTTGAAATTTTCTTCAAAGTCCTCCCTGCTCCTGGAGATGCGCATCCCCTTCCCTCCTCCGCCGGAGGATGCCTTGATCATCACCGGATAACCGATATCCTCTGCCAGCGCAAGTCCTTCCTCTGCCGTATAGACCGGCTCCTTTGTCCCCGGCACCACCGGCACGCCGGCTTCCATCATGGTCTTTCTGGCCTCGGATTTATTCCCCATCCTGTGGATGATCTGCGCAGAAGGACCGATAAAGGTGATCTTGCATTTTTCACACAGCTCCGCAAAACGAGCGTTCTCCGACAAAAACCCAAAGCCTGGATGGATCGCGTCCGCCTTTATGGCCACGCAAGCCGTCAAGATCCTCTCCATGTTCAGATAGCTCTGGGAGGAAGCGGCCGGTCCGATGCAGATCGCCTCATCCGCCAGCATAGTGTGCAGTGAATCCCGGTCCGCCTCCGAATATACCGCTACCGTCTTTATCCCCATCTCTCTGCAGGCCCGGATGATCCGGACCGCGATCTCGCCCCGATTCGCGATCAAAATCTTGTCAAACATGGCTTCTCCTGTCCTTATCAGCCGACCATAAAGGTCAGTTCAGCACTTACCGCCACCTTGCCGTCTACCGTGGCGGTGGCCTGTCCGATCCCTACCGGCCCCTTTTGCTTGATGATCCTGCACTCTAAGCGCAGCTTATCCCCCGGGATCACCTTTTTCTTGAACTTTGCATTGTTGATCGCCCCGAAATAAGCTACCTTTCCTTTATTCTCTTCCTTGGAGAGGATCGCCACCGCCCCGGTCTGAGCCAGGGCCTCTACGATCAGCACACCCGGCATCACCGGTTCCTGGGGAAAATGACCGGCAAAAAAGGGTTCATTGTAGGTCACTGCCTTATAGCCCACTGCACCCACTCCCGGCTCCAGCTCTTCGATCTGATCGATCAGCAGGAACGGATGACGATGGGGGATGATCTCCTGGATCTCTTTTATCCCTAACATATCTTTACTCTCTCTTTCTAACGGATCCTGAACAGAGGCTGACCATACTCCACCACAGCCTCATTCTCCACAAGGATGGCTTCTACGACCCCGTCATATTCGCTCTCGATCTCGTTCATCAGCTTCATGGCCTCGATGATCCCTAAGACCTGCCCTTTCCTTACCCGGTCGCCTACCTTTACATAAGGATCCGCGTCAGGGGAGGAGGCAGCATAGAACACGCCTACCAAAGGCGATGTGACCACCTGGTCCGCGTCGATACCTTCACTTTCTGTCCCTTCTTTTGTATCGGCGGCATTATCGCTGGCCGGTGCCCCGGAGACAGCCAGGCCGCCTGCCGCTCCGGGAAGGACAGCGCCTGTCAGTCCTCCGGCGATCGCCCCGGCGGCTAAGGGAGCACCTGGCACCGCACCTGGTACGGTCCCCACCGGGAGCGTGGCCGCCAATACAGGAGTCTGTACCTGGACCATCTCCTTTTCCCGCTTCAGCGAGATCCTCACATTTCCTTCTTCTAACTCAAAGCTGGACAGGCCATGGTCGCTCACAGCCTGGATCAGCTTCATGATCTCCTGGATATCCATATTTTCCTCCATTCTGTGCTTGTTCCGTCCTATCCTGCCTTCCGCTGCTCAAAGACCGATATCCGCACAAGATCCCTCTTTACGATGGCCTCAGTCTGCATATCTCTTGAACAGCAGGCTGGCGTTATGTCCGCCAAAGCCCAGGGAATTGCTGATCGCGCACCGCACATCCATGGGAACGCCCTCACCCTTGGTATAATCCAGATCACAGCCCTCGCCCTCATGCTCCAGACCAGCTGTAGCGTGGACAAAGCCCTCCTGGATGGACTTTACACAGGCGATGGCTTCCACCCCGCCTGCAGCGCCCAAAAGATGTCCGATCATAGACTTAGTGGAGCTGATCTTCACTTTGTAGGCGTGATCGCCCAATGCAAGTTTGATCGCCTTTGTCTCAAAAAGATCGTTGTGATGGGTGCTGGTCCCATGAGCGTTCACATAGTCCACATCCTCTGGCACAAGACCTGCATCCTTTAACGCGTTCACCATAGCTTTAGCCGCGCCGCTGCCGTCTTCTGCAGGGGAGGTGATGTGATAAGCGTCACAGGTGGCGCCGTACCCGCCTATCTCTGCGTAGATCCTGGCTCCTCTTTTTAAAGCATGCTCCAGCTCCTCCAATACCACCACGCCAGCGCCCTCGCCCATCACAAAGCCATCCCTTCCCTCATCAAAGGGGCGAGAAGCATGTAAGGGGTCTTCCGACGTAGAAAGGGCTGTCAGCGCCGTAAAGCCCGCCACACCGATCGGGCAGATGCTGGCCTCTGTACCTCCTGCCACCATCACGTCCGCCTCACCGTACTGGACTGCACGGAACGCCTCACCGATGCTGTTGGTACCAGTAGCGCAGGCCGTCACCACATTGATGTTCTTTCCCTTTAAGCCAAACTGGATCCCGATGTTTCCGGCTGCCATATTGCTGATCATCAGCGGTACCAGGAGCGGATTGATCCGTCCGGGCCCTTTTTCCAAGAGCTTCTTATGCTCCCGCTCAAATGCCTGCATAGAACCAATCCCCGATCCTACGGCCACGCCCACCATAAAAGGATCCTCTTTCTCCATATCGATCCCTGCATCCTTTAACGCCTGGGCTGCAGCTGCCACCCCGTACTGGGAAAAAAGCTCCATCCGCCTGGCGGCCTTTGGATCCATAAAAGCCTTGGGATCGAAATCCTTTACCTGGGCTGCCAGCTTCACCTTATAGTCCCCGGTATCAAAATAGGTGATCTGACCGATCCCCACCTTCTTTTCTTTTAATCCGTTCCAAAAGCTGTCCACATCATTACCGATCGGGGTGATCGCACCCATCCCGGTCACTACAACTCGTCTGCTCATAATACCTTATCATCTCCTTATAGACCTGGGTCTTTAATGTCACATAGCCATACCGCCGTCCACACAGATCACCTGGCCTGTGATATACCCTGCACCCGCAGACGCTAAAAAAAGCGCCGTCTGTGCGATATCCTCTGCCTCTCCAAAATGCTTCATGGGGATGTTCTCCGTCACAGCTGTCTTCACCGCATCTGAGAGGACCTCCGTCATCTCTGTCCGGATAAACCCGGGTGCGATCGCGTTCACGGTGATCCCTTTTTTGGCCAGTTCTCTGGCCGCCGCCTTTGTCAGGCCGATGATCCCGGCCTTGGAGGCGCTGTAGTTTGCCTGTCCCGCGTTTCCCATCACCCCTGATACAGAGGAGATGCTGATGATGCGTCCGGCCTTCTGACGGATCATCTGCCGGGACACATGCTTTATACAGTTAAATGCACCCTTTAGGTTCGTATCGATCACCGAATCAAAATCTTCCTCGCTCATCTTCATCAGAAGGTTATCTCTGGTGATCCCCGCGTTATTGACCAGGATATCCAGACGGCCAAAGCGTTCGATCACGTCATCGATCATCATCTTGCATGCGCCGTGGTCAGCCACGTTGCACTGAACGGCTTCCGCTTTTCCCCCGTCCTTACAGATCTGGTCCACTACTTCCTCTGCCCTGGCCTGAGAGCCGTTGAAATTCACGATCACCATGGCTCCCTCTTTTGCCAATGCCATGGCGATGGCCCTTCCGATCCCCCGACCCGCGCCGGTCACCAATGCTACCTGACCTTCCAGCCTCATCTCCATCACACCTCCAATGCCTTCACGGCTTTATCGATATCTTCCAGCTTCTCTATGTTCAGGACGTTCACCGTCCGGTCGATCTTCTTCATGAACCCGGCCAGGGTCTTTCCCGGCCCGATCTCGATAAATGTGTCGATCCCCGCCTTCAGCATGTTCTCCACGCTCTGCTGCCAGCGCACGGAGGAATAGACCTGCCTTTCCAGGAGAGGCTTCACCTGGGAAGGATCTGTCACCTGCTCTGCGGTCACGTTCGCCACATAAGGGATCTTAGGACTGTGGATCTCTACCGTCTCAAGGACCTTTCCCAGCTTTTCCCCAGCTTCCTTTAGCATACCGGAATGGAAGGGTCCGCTCACATTTAAGAACAGGGTCCTTTTGGCCCCCGCCTCCTTTAACTTCTCACAGGCTGTCTCCACAGCCTCCTTTTTGCCCGAGATCACGATCTGTCCCGGACAATTGTAGTTGGCGATCCATACCTCCGGTATGTCCGCCACCACCTCCTCGATCTTATCAGCATGCAAGGCCAGCACCGCCGCCATAGCTCCGATCCCTGCCGGGACGGCTCTTTCCATCAAGATCCCTCTCTGCCGGACCGTGGCGATAGCATCCCTTTCATCCATCACACCTGCCGCCACCAAAGCCGCATATTCTCCCAGACTAAGGCCTGCTGCCATGTCCGGTCTCACACCCTTTTCCTCCAAGACTTTCATCATAGCGATGCTGGCTGTCACCATAGCGGCCTGGGTGTATTCCGTGTTGTTCAGCTTTTCATTTTCCTGGAAACACAGCTCCGGCATGGAAAATCCCAGGAGCTGGGAGGCTCCGTCAAAGACCCTCCTGCCCGTCTCCGTCTCTTCATAAAAATCCTTTCCCATGCCGATATACTGAGCTCCCTGGCCTGGGAACATATATGCGATCTTGCTCATACGCAGCTCCTTGTCTCATCCTTTACGACTATCTGCAGACATGTCACCATGTCCTTGAACGCTTACTCTGTCTTGCTCTATACTGGAGTCCTACCTCTTGAGCAGAGCTGCTGCCTGCGCAGCCATCTCCTCGATCATCTCTTTACAGGTCTGCTCTTTATCGATCATCCCCGCGATCTGGCCGGCCATGACCGTTCCCTCATTGATATCGCCCTCCTGGACCGCTTTCCTGAGAGATCCTAATGTCAGATATTCCAGCTCTTCAAAAGACTTTCCTTCCTGCTCCAGCTTTAAGTATTCTCTGGTCATCTTGTTCCGCAGGCAGCGGATCGGATGTCCATGGGTCCGTCCGGTCACCGCAGAATCGATATCCTTTGCCTTGATGATCCTCTGCTTATAATTTTCATGGACGATGGACTCCTTCGCCACCACGAACCGGGTCCCGATCTGGACCGCTTCCGCGCCCAGCATAAAGGCCGCCGCGATCCCTCTACCGTCTGCGATCCCGCCTGCCGCGATCACAGGGATCGACACAGCGTCCGCCACCTGAGGGACCAGGGTCATAGTGGTCGCTTCTCCGATATGGCCTCCGGATTCCGTTCCCTCGGCCACTACCGCATCTGCGCCATACTTCTCCATCCTTTTCGCCAGAGCCACCGAAGCCACTACCGTGATCACCTTTATCCCGGCTTCTTTCCACATATCCATATACTTTTCCGGGTTTCCGGCTCCGGTCGTCACCACCTTGATGCCTTCCTCCACCACTACTCTTGCCACATCATCCGCATGAGGGCTTAAGAGCATCACGTTCACGCCAAATGGCTTGTCCGTCAGCTCCTTTGCCTTGCGGATCTCCTCCCGGACCACTTCTCCCGGAGCATTGGCCCCGCCGATCAGACCTAAGCCTCCTGCCTCGGACACGGCGGCCGCCAGGTTATGCTCAGCCACCCAGGCCATACCGCCCTGGATGATGGGATATCGGATCCCCAACATTTCTGTTATTCTCGTCTCCATAGCCTGCATTATTCCTCAACACCCTTATCCTTTAAATATCCGATCACATCCCCTACCGTTGACAGCTTCTCCAAGTCCTCGGCCGGGATCTCTACACTATACTCATCCTCTAATGCCATCACCAGCTCAAAAAGATCCAGAGAATCGGCTCCTAGATCCTCCTTAAAAGTAGATGTCTCCGTGATGGTCTCTGCCTCTACGCTCAGCTGGTCTGCGATCAGTTCCTTCATCTTCTCTAACATGGTCTTTTTCTCCTTTTCTTCTTCTATATTTTTTCTATGCCCACAGTCTTAGCTGTCCGTTTTCTTTATCGCAGGATCCTCCATGGGCCATGGCGCACAAAGGCGCTGTTAAAGTGAAACCTTTTTTACAGGAGCCCTCTCACCACTCCATCAAGGCAGCTCCCCAGGTGAGCCCTCCTCCAAAACCGGCTAAGATCAGCTTATCTCCTCTTGTGAGCCTCCCCTCCCGGTTCATCTCATCTAAAAGGATCGGGATCGAGGCCGCCGATGTATTTCCGTGGTCCTGGATATCCATGGGGAATTTTTCTATGGGCTCCTTCAACCGCTTAGCCACCGAATCGATGATCCTCTCGTTGGCCTGGTGGAGGATGTAATACCGGATATCTTCCTTTTGCACATCCTGCTCCTTTAAGAGCTGCTCCACACACTCCGGGACCTTCTTTACGGCAAACTTAAAGACCTCCTGACCATCCATATAGATGTATCCGATCTCCGGCTTTTTCCCCGTGAGGAAATTCCCGCCAGATCTGGCCCGGCAGGATAAGACCTGGCCCCGGCTCCCGTCAGCCTTCATGACCCCGCTGAACATCCCCTTTTCTTCCTTTTCTACCACCACAGCTCCCGCCCCGTCTCCAAAAAGGATACAGGTCTTTCGGTCCGTCCAATCCGTAACCTTGCTCAGATCATCCGCTCCGATCACCAGGATCTTTTTATAGCCCCCTGCGGCCATAAAGCCATATGCGGTCTGCAGTGCAAAAACAAATCCCGTACAGGCAGCGCTGATGTCAAATGCGGCCGCGTTCACCGCCCCTATGGCAGCTTGTACCTCACAAGCGCCGTTGGGGAAATGGTTCTCCGGTGTAGAGGTGGCCAATAAGATCAGATCCAGCTCCTCCGGATGCACGTTCCCGTCCTTTAAGGCCCGCTCTGCCGCCTTTGCTGCCATCCCTGATGTGCCAAGCCCGGTGGTCAAGCGCCTGCTCCTTATCCCTGTGCGGCTGCTGATCCACTCATCGCTTGTCTCCACGATCTGTGCCAGGTCCTGGTTCGTCACCAGATGATCGCCGCAGCAGGACCCGGTTCCTATGATCTTCATTGTCATGATCCATCCTTTTAATTTTTATACTCAAATATTTTGAATTTCAAACTAATGATAATGGCTGATCTTCCCATTGTCAATACTTTTTTTAGAATGGATGATTAATTTCAATAGGGATTGACATTTACTTACAATATATGGTATTGTATAAGAACAGGAAGGGATGATCAACCAATCACTAAAAAGGGGGTTTTACTATGAAGACCACAGGAGTTGTCCGCAAACTTGACGAACTGGGAAGGATCACACTCCCGATCGAGCTCCGCAGGAGCCTGGATCTGGATGTGAAGGATGGCCTGGAGATCTCCGTTCAAGATAACTGTATCATCCTGCGGAAAGCAGAGACAGCCGATATCTTTAACGGGAGTACGGAGGACCTGATCGAATATGAAGGGCGAAAGGTCTCCAAGGAATCGATCCGCCGGCTTGCAAAGATCGCAGGTATGACCATTGTTGAAGAAAAATGACCACATGAAAAAAGCCGTTGCAGGCAGGCATACCTGCTTGAACGGCTTTTTCCTTTTCTTCTTTAATATCGGTCCTTTCTATAAATAAGTCCTCTCTTACCTGGCCGACCTTTCTTTGGTCTTCTCCAGATCAGATCCGGCTATATCCCCGTCTGCCTGTCTGTCTCCCTACGCCAGATATCTGCCTGCTATCGTCTCAAGCTCCTTCTCGTTCTCCTTTACCCAGGCCTCATAGCTCGATCCGGAAGCAGAGACAGTCTTTCCCAGCTCCACTAAAAATGCCGGGATATCCTTTTCCAACATCACACCGATCTCCCGTCCCATCTGCTCCTCACCCTGAAGGTCGCATCCGTTGACCGATACGGTAAAAGCCGGGATCGCTTTCTTTTCGATCATCTTCACACCGCCCCGAAATCCTATGGACCCGGTCTGATGGGTGCCACAGGAGGAAGGACACCCGGAGATATGGATCTGAGGAAGGGCTCCGTCTGCCAGTCCTGCCCCTCTGACCGCCTCAATGGTCTCCCGCAAAAGCTTCTGTGAATCCCTGACGCCCACCTGACAGATCCCTGCACCAATGCAGGCCACAGAAGTCTCAAAGAGGGTCTTTGCCCCATCCTCTAAGACTGCCCGGACCTGTTTGGCCTCTTTACCGGTCAGGTTGATGACATAGATCGACTCATCTGGTGATAAGCGCAGCTCCACCTGCTCCATATCCTTGATCGTATCATAGAGCTCACGGAACAGGGAAGGCTTTACGATCCCTCCGATAGGATGATAATGGACGGCGTATAATCCCTCCTGCACCTGCGGGATGATGCCCCATCCCTCTGCCGTTGTCCCGTCTCCTGTCTTTGTGACCGGCCTCTCCTCGACCGAAAGATCCAGATCTTCGCCGGAGGCATATACCTTTTCAAGCTCCTCCTTGAACTTCTCCACATACCCTTCTTCTCCCAGGGTCTGCTGCATATAGCGGGTCCTGGCCTTTGCCCGGTTCTCATAATTCCCGTAGGCTCTGAAGGTCTGCCACATAGCACGGATATAGTAGAGGATCTTTTCCGGCTCTACCCCTTCGCCTACTATCAGTCCGAACCTGGGGTTCGCGCCCAGTCCGCCTGCACTGTATACATCGAACTTTCCGTCGGGACGTGCCACAAATCCCAGATCCCGGTAAGTGGCGTGAGGGACATTTTCCGGACTGTCCGAAAAGCATACCTTCAGCTTTCTAGGCATCTTTTCCATCTCGATAAAATTCAGCAGATACCTTCCGGCCGCCTCTGCATAGGGAGCTACGTCAAGATAGCCTCCGTCCACACCTGAAAGAGGGGACATCATAACGTTCCGCGGATAGTCGCCTCCTCCACCCATGGTCACGATCCCATGATCTAAGGCTTTTTCCATGATCTCATAGATCGCCATAGGCTGCAGGTCATGGAACTGTACGGTCTGGCAGGTGGTGACGTGGATCCGCTTTACAGAATATCCCTGGATAGCATCTGCGATAAAATGCAGCTTATCCTTTGTCATGATCCCGCCTGTCATCCGCAGACGGAGCATGCTGGCCTTTCCTCCTCTCTGGGCATAGCTCCCGTATTTTCCGGAAAATCCCTTATAGGCGTTCTTATCGAGCTCACCTGCGTAAAAGGCCTCCGTCTTTTCCCGAAAAGTCTCCAATCCCTCCTTCCATGTATCCCTGCTCACTGTCTTCATCCTTCATTCTCCTTTCTCTAAAAGGTATCTATATACCTCTCTTTTACTGATCCCTCT
Organism: uncultured Lachnospiraceae bacterium; assembly: GCA_910588895.1. Lineage (GTDB taxonomy): Bacteria > Bacillota > Clostridia > Lachnospirales > Lachnospiraceae > Caccovicinus. The sequence continues at coordinate 2,594 of CAJUSS010000032.1, read as the reverse complement.
ATCCTTTGCCACCGCCTTCATGGCTTCCTTTCGGTCCATCCCTTCCTGTGCATACCGTTCCATGTGGTCCTCTATAGATACGTCATCCCATCGCTGCTGCTGTTCTCGGATGATGTCATCTGCCTTCCTGCCCTGGATCACGATCACATGCTCGCCTTTTGGATCCTTTTCCGCAAAACGGCCTAAAGCCTCCAAAAGTGTGGTCCTGACCGCTTCTTCATACTGCTTGGTCAATTCCCGGCAGATCGTGACCTGTCTGTCCCCCAAGACCTCCAAAAGATCCTCCAGGGTCTTTTGGAGATGATGGGGAGCCTCATACAGGATGATGGTCCTGGTCTCATCTTTAAGCTCCTCTAAGACCCGCTTCCGCTCCTTCTTATCCCATGGAAGGAAGGCTTCAAAACAAAACCGTCTGGTCTCCAGACCGGACATGGTGAGAGCCGTGATACAGGCCGTAGCCCCTGGAAGGGAGGTCACCTCGATCCCGGCTCTGCAGCATTGCCTTACCAGCTCCTCCCCTGGATCGGATATCCCCGGTGTCCCCGCATCAGTGATCAATGCGATGTCCTTTCCCTTTTCCATCTGCCCTACTAGATATATTGCTTTATCCACCTTGTTATATTCATGGTAGCTGGTCATAGGAGTCTTGATCTGAAAATGGTTCAAAAGCTTGATGCTGTGCCGCGTATCCTCAGCAGCGATAAGATCCACCTTTTTCAAGGTATCCAGCACCCGAAAGGTGATATCCTCCAGATTTCCGATCGGTGTGGCACATAAATATAATCTCCCTGCCATCTCTATCCTTCCCGGACCTTTCCCTGTCCTTCCATGCTCTTTATCCGCAGACCCATCCTATATCCTGTATGCCTTTTCCGAACGTCCGGACTGCTGATCCTTCAATATCCATATATATCCTTCATCTCATCCGTATAGACACCCGGCTCTTTAAAGACGATCACCGGCTTTTCCAGCTTAAGCATAGGCTTACCTCCCCTGACCGCTTCGATCAGGACCATATTGGCCTCCCGGTCCACATACGGATGGACAAACTTCATCCGCTTTGGCTCCAGCCTGTACTTTGACAGCACATTGACGATCTGGATCAGCCTGTGGGGTCTGTGGACCAGATAAAAACGACCTCCCGGACGCACCATCCAGCCCGCCTCCCGCACCACATCCTCCAAGGTACATAAGATCTCGTGCCTGGATATAGCTTTTACCCTGTCTGGATTCTCTAAGCCGTGGTCATGATCCATATAGGGCGGATTCGATGTGATCACATCAAAAGAAGCCGACAAAAATAAGCTGCCTGCTCCTCTGATATCACCTGTGATGATCTTTATCTTTTTCCCCAATCCATTCAGATCCACACTTCGGCGGGCCATATCCGCGATCTCCGCCTGGACCTCCAGGCCCGTAAAGGTCTCGCCTTCCGTCTTAGCCTCCATGAGGATCGGGATGATCCCTGTACCTGTTCCGATATCTAAAACATGCTCTCCCTTAAAGGCCCTGGCAAAGCCGCTCAGCAGCACAGCATCCATCCCAAAGCAGAAGCCCTTCTTTTTCTGGATGATCCGATACCCGTTCCTCTCCAGGTCATCGATCCTCTCGTCTTCCCTTATGGCCATGGTCCCTGCTCCCGCCTCTATATCGCTCTCTCTCTTTATGGCCGTCCCGCTGTTCGTCTCTGCGACCGCCTCTAGGTCCATCTCGCTGCTCATCCTTGTAGCTTCCTCTAGATCCATCTCGCTGCTCGTCCCTGCGGCCGCCTCTAGGTCCATCTCGCTGCTCGTCCCTGCGGCCGCCTCTCGCTTCATCTCGCTGGCCGTCCCTGCGGCCGCCTCTTGATCCATCTCGCTGGCCATCCCTGCGGCCTTCTCTTCGGCCGCCTCTCTGCTCATCTCTGCGGCTGTCTCTCTCTTCATCTCTCAGGCCATCTATCTGGCCTTCTTTATGCTCATCTTTCTGGTCATCGGCCTGATCCTCTCTCTGCTCAGCCATGCAGTCATCGGTCTGGCTGTCCCTCTGTTCAGCCATGCGGCCATCCTTCTGACCGTCTTTTTGCTTTTCCTTCTTCCTTCTAGGCTTGAACTTGATCTGTCCGACCGGATATTCCCGGATCTCCTTTTCATCTCCGTCCACGGTCATCAATACCTTCACCATCTGACGGAGCACGTTCACACTGTGTACCTCTCCCTTTGCTCCATCTTCCGTGATCACCAGATCACCCACGTTCGGTAGCTTGCTGTTCAACACCTGATATGTCTCTTCCTCGTTCTTCAGGCAGCACATCAATCGGCCGCACACCCCTGATATCTTTGTAGGGTTCAGGGACAGATTCTGCTCCTTAGCCATCTTTATCGATACAGGGATAAATTCCGAAAGATAGGAATGGCAGCAAAGTGCCCTCCCGCATATCCCTATCCCCCCTAATATCTTTGTCTCATCCCGGACACCTACCTGCCGCAGCTCGATCCTGGTCTTGAACACCGCAGCCAGATCCTTTACCAGCTCCCTGAAATCGATGCGCCCGTCCGCGGTAAAATAAAACAGCACCTTATTATTATCAAAAGTATATTCCGCATCGATCAGCT
>CAJUSS010000031.1 GCA_910588895.1 uncultured Lachnospiraceae bacterium | reverse complement strand
AAACTTCAAACAAGGCAACATATCGAGATCGATCTGAGTATGGACGAGTTGGATCTGACGGTAGCGGAGAAAATGGCTACCTATCAGGAGTTCAAAAATTATGTGAAGAAGCAGACTGGATCAACGGTTTTTTCTTCATATAAGCTCAAGTGGAGCAGGATCGTAGTATTATTGAGTGCCGACATTATTTTTAACTTAGATCAGTATACACCAAAAAAGGAGTAGATGTCTTATTTTTGTGCATCTTTTCATATGTTCTCATGTATAGCGATAGAGAGATCGAGATATATGAAGAACAGGCAGGTCTTGGAAGTTTATGCCACTAGCATCGATCATGATCCAAACATATTGGATCGATCAGTTGATAGCCTCTGCTTGTGATGTAAAAATATTAGGCTTATGTAAAAAGATGTGCAGAAAGTATTTATATACATATCCAAGGTGCATCAAATTTTATATCGAAGCGTATTAGGAGAGGTTCAAGTATGACTTTATCATGGATATCGTCCGAGAGGTTGAGCCTCTGCGGCATCTGGGTACAGAGATACCAAAGTATGTGGATGCCCATGATACCGTTTCCATTGTTTTAGTAAAAAGGGCCGGAAACAGATCCTAACAGCAGATGAAATATGTGACAGCAGGATTTGGGAAAGGTGAGAGAAAAGTACTATTGGATGCGCTCGCAGAACGGGCAAGAAATATCAGCTGAAACTGAAGATCACATACAGGACGATACAGGAATAAGCAGAGAGAAAATATGGTCCATCTCCCATCAGGTGAGCATAAAGAGGTGATGTGCAAGACGGCTGCCGTATTAAAAGCGGCTGGCATCATCTACGCGTCTTTTAAATACGGTACTTTTACCGGGGAGCGCCCTGGCCTCCGGGATCGAGTGGCACTGTCCTCTTAAAGATAAAGGCATATCTGAAATGTGGGATCAAAGATACCGCAAAGGTTGAAAATCTGTTCTTTTTCATTGTTTAATGCTGACCAGTATGATATGATGGACCTATAAGTGCATAGGAGGGATCCTATTCGAAAAAGGATGATGTTATTTTGAGTGGAACAAAGCGGGCTGTCTCTGCGATCCTAAAACTTAAAGTTAGATGAGAGATGGAAGGATAAAGGAGGACATACTCAATGTAAGAGCGGCATTATACGGAGAAAGATTGGAAGCTTTTTAGGAGCAAGATCGCCGGTTGGCAGACGGACTACATAGACCGGCTGGCCGAAAATCTGGTATCACTCCAGAGGGTGCGATCGGTCCGGACGATCTGGGATGGGAGCTGGTTTGGCCCTATACCACGCTTTTCAAAAGATATCGAAAAGATCACGATCTAACGGAGGGAATACAATGAACAAAATAACCTGTATCTGCTTGGGTGTAAACAACATGAAACGTGCAGTTACCTTTTATCGGGACAAATTGGGTTTTCACACAGATTGTAAGGAGAACAGTCCTTCTGTATGTTTTTTTGATACACCAGGAACAAAATTTGAACTATATCCCCTAGACCTGTTGGCAAAAGATATCAACCCCGATGATCCGCCAGCGATCGGAAGCGGTTTTGGCGGCATCACATTAGCATATAATGTGGACAGCAAGCAAAAAGTCGATGAGGTGATCGGACTGGTCAAAGATGCAGGAGGGACCATCGTCAAAGAGCCGCAGGAAGTATTTTGGGGCGGGTATCATGCATATTTTGCCGATCTGGACGGATATTTCTGGGAGGTCGCATGGGGACCTGACTTCAAATATGATGAAAATGGTCTTCTGGTGTTTTAAGACCGCCTTGATCGCAGACGGGACAGATCCTCTTGCTATTTTAATGAGCCGTGATATGTTGTTGGCCGTCAATGAGGATCTTCTTGCCCGAAGAAATAGTGCCATCTTTTAGGCGTACATCAGGATCTTTCCAGACAATGAAGCAGAAGGCTGTCCCAAAAGGACTTTGATGGATAAAGGCGAACGTTAAGATTAAGGAGAGATCAAAATGGATGACTATGTACGATACCTGTCGCAGCTGATCACGGATAAGGACAGCTTAAAGCTGGTAAAAACAGAAGCAAAACGATTTTATAAAGAGCATACCCCAGAGGAATGTCAGGAGATCTATCCGGTCCTCTACCAGTCGGATAACTTCCAGATACAAGAGGTCGGCGTGTTCCTGGCCGGATACATAGCGGATGTCTATCCGGATGCGCTGGATTTCCTCCATGATACTGTTAGCCGTCATGAGAGCTGGAAGGTGCAGGAGATATTGGCCATGGCATTCGATATCCATTGTGCGAAGATCGGATATGAAAATGCCCTGCCCTTGATCAAGAGATGGTTCGCAGATCCTGATGCGAACATCCGCCGGGCCGCGTCGGAGGGCCTGCGGGTCTGGACCAGCCGCCCCTATTTTAGAGAACACCCACGGGTGGCGATCGCGCTGCTGGCGAGCCACAGGGAGGATGAGAGCGGATACGTCAGAAATTCGGCCGGGAACAGCCTGCGGGACATCAGCAAAAGATTTCCTAAGCTGGTGGCAGCTGAGCTGCAGACATGGGATCTGTCGTCAAAAAAGGTGATGCAGGTCTATAAGCTGGCGAACAAATTTATGGCAAGATGAAACGGCTGCGCACAGTGAAACAGCTGCGCATAGCGAGGTGAGATGGCAGGCTTGACATGGAAAGGCACACAGCAATATACAGGTGGGGGCATAGGGTATGGACATCTGGCAGAGGGAAAACTGGCGGAGGGAAAAGGATGAGACGGGAAAAGAGACAGAGGCCCTGATCCGATATGCAGAAAAAAGGACCTGCGGATATTGGAAAGATACGAACAGCATATCCGTGCAAGTGCGCTGAAGGACAGTGTGGCCGCCAAACGGATCTTGATCATGTGCCGGAAGGATACGTTTATCGGATGGCTGCGGTTTAACCTGTTTTGGGATGATATCCCTTTTATCAATATGCTGTATCTGTTAGAGGGGCATAGAGGGAAAGGCTATGGGAGGCAGCTTGTTGAGTTTTGGGAAAAGGAGATGGCAAAAGCTCGGTATGACCGCGTCTTGACCTCGACCTTGTCAACCGAGCGTGGGCAGTTCTTTTTTCGGAAAAACGGGTATATTGACAGCGGCGCACTTTTACTGCCAGGTGAACCTTTGGAGATCCTTTTATCGAAGGAACTGGTGAGATAGGTTACCATGAAGATATGCAGATCCGCCGCCGAACGCCTGGAGGTTTAGCGCGATAAAGTACCGTGATGGGGTTCTATAAAGGAGAACGATGCGGATAGAGCAGCTTTATCGTTGGATAGGAGATGATAGGTATGGAACGGATAAGGGTCGCCCTGCTGCAGATCGCCCCCTGCGCTGCGCTGGAAAGCGGTCTGCAAAAAGGACTGGAGTATTGTGAGCGGGCGAAGGAGCTGGGAGCGGATATCGCCTTGTTCCCGGAGATGTGGAGCAACGGCTATGGGATCTGCGACCGTCCTGCTAGCCAGTGGAAGGCGGAGGCGATCCCGGCAGACGGGGACTTTGTCCGTGCCTATGGAAGGGCGGCAAAGGAGTTGGACATGGCCATCGGCATCACGTTCCTTGAACAGTTTGGAGCGGGAGTAGATCCACGGAACACGATGCTCCTCTTTGATCGACACGGGAGAGAAAAGCTGCGCTACGCAAAGGTGCATACCTGCGATTTCGGCGCAGAGAAGGATCTGACGCCGGGGGATGACTTTTATGTCACGGGCCTGGATACGGCCTGCGGCCAAGTGATGGTAGGCGCTATGATCTGTTACGACCGGGAATTCCCCGAAAGCGCCAGGATCCTCATGTTAAAAGGCGCGGAGCTGATCCTGGTGCCCAATGCCTGCCCCATGGAGATCGACCGCCTGTCCCAGCTCAGGGGCAGAGCCTACGAAAATATGGTCGCCATAGCGACCTGTAATTATCCGGAGACTGTGCCGGACTGCAACGGCCATTCCAGCGTTTTCGATGGCATGGCGTACCTGCCGGGCGCTGCTGGCTCACGGGATACCTGTATCCTGCAGGCGGACGGAAAAGAGGGGATCTATATGGCCGATCTGGATCTGGGACAGCTCCGCGGGTACCGCCAAAAGGAGGTGCATGGTAATGCCTACCGTCGCCCGGACCGGTATGGCATCTTGACCGAGACAAAGGTGGAGGAACCATTTATCCGGGCAGACCGCCGTTAGCGGAAGGATAAAAAGGACCGCCTGTGTACGATCGATGGCCGGGGAAATGTCTGATAAGCGTGACGGAGAAAACCAAATGATGAGCATGACCGGGAAATCGCATGGGAAGCATGATAGATATGGTAGGGAATGCACATGAGAGGATATGGATATTATGGAGCTGCTATATAAAAAAGCCGGAGCCGACGATATAGAGGTACTGGTAAAGACCAGGATAAAGGTACTGCGGGCGGCCAATGGCCTGGATGAGACCGCGGATATGTCTTTTGTGGAGGAGCAGTCCCGAAGATATTATGAGGAGGCGCTGCCTGCGGGGATCCATATCCCCTATCTTGTTTTGGATGGGGAGCAGGTGGTCGGTGCCGGGGGCGTCAGCTTTTTTCAGGTGATGCCTACCTATCATGAGCCTACAGGGTGGAAAGCTTACATCATGAACATGTATACAGATCCCCGTTACAGGAGGCGGGGGATCGCGACCCACACGCTGGAGCTTCTGGTAGAAGAAGCGAAGAAAAAGGGGGTGGGCCATATCTCCCTGGAGGCTACAGCCATGGGGCGTCCTTTGTATGAACGCTATGGATTTGTGGAGATGGAGGATGAGATGATGCTGCCGGGGCAAGGGATATAAGGGAAACGGTTATCAAAGCTGCTTGTAGCCATTAAAGCTGGAGAAGGTCAGCAATGCCTCTGTGGTGGCTAGGAGGACTTGGAGCTGCCCTTCATCACAGCGGGACAAAAGGCGGAGGAGCTTTTGGTATGTGCCATCTGTATCCTCCCGGTCGGGATAGATCACTGTATCGGCTGACAGATTGAAATAGCGTATGACCTTTTCGAATACATCGTAGCTGGGGTTGTTCCGAAAACGTTCAAGGTCTTTTAGGTAGGATAAGGAGATATCCAGTATCTCAGCTAATTCAGATTGTGTGAGCTTTTTGTCCATCCGTGCATTTTTTAATACGGTGCCAAAGCGTTTTGGATGAAGTGCCATAATGTTGCCTCCTGGGATGTTTTTAGGTGAGAGCCTCTTTATCTTAATTACGGAGAAGGGAACGGATATATGACATGCTTTTTGTGTTTTTTTGATCTTTCGTGTATTTTTGACAGTGACAGATCTTGGTGGGGATGAGGTCGATATTCGCCGGCCGATCATAAGGCGGCGAGATTTCAGGTGATCGACCAAAGTATGGTGTAGCCATATTGCATGATCGACCATAAGGGTTATAATGAAAAGGGTGTGTTCGGACAGTGTATAGCGAACGCAGGGACAGGATAAAGGTCTGGTGCTTTCAGATGTCAGATCAGGGGGAGATATGGGAGACGTATCAAATGATTTTCCGCAGTTAAAAAAGATCCAAGACAGTGGACAGTACAAGGTCCTATATGACGAAACGGGTGCGGAAGGATATTGTCAAGGAATACCATACATCGACATAGGATTGTTTTTGAACATATGTGATCTGTATGGATATCCGATCACGGTGATATGTCAGCCGCAATATACGGATAAAATGTATCGAGATGCATATTACATCTATCTGTCTCATCTGCATTTTGATATTGGGAGACATTGCCAAAGGCTGGCGTTATTTAAAGGAGAGATACACCTTGCGGATTTTTTTGACCCGGATCGTCATATGGATCTGCAGGAAAGCCTTTTAGGGACGATGGTGATAAGACCCTCATACAATCACTCGCCGGAATATACGCTTGGCCGGACACTTTTAGATCCATATAAGTTAAAAAGACCCCTGCATTATATCTCGACAGCGCGGTACAAAGCAACGATCTGCGGACAGACGTATACCATAGAAGCGTTCCCGTTCAGTAATCAACATGGAGATGTTTTGCGATGCGCGGAGACCAGTGTCTGGTCTCTTATGGAATATTATGGGACACGATATGAAAATTATAGAGTGGTCTTGCCCAGTACAATATCGAGTTGGGCGTCTAAAGAGCTTCCGGAACGTTCTTTACCTTCAGATGGCTTGACTTATAGCCAGATCTCAAGTTTACTAAAAACATTTAGTTTTGAACCGCGGATCTATGAACGGGTCGCATATAGGGATAGCACAAAGATGTCAACAGAAGAACTGCTGGATAGGTTGTTGGCAGGTAAAGATATATATAGAGCGTTGAGATCAGAGCTCTATCGAGAGCAGGAGACGGCGGAGATGGGAGATCGTGCCTATCAGATAACGAAGACTATGTCCGAATGCGAGATAGAGGCAGAAAAGGTCAACCAACAGATCGATACAGAGATCAAAAAGATCCTGCAGAGGGAAGCGGATGAAAATGAAAGGAAGATCAAGGAGAAGGGGGAACTCCGTCGATTATCCCTGCATGATCTGTTCCATTACTATGTTGAGTCTGGCATACCGTTGATCACAGCTGTGTGTAACCAAAGAGAGGAGATCCATCATTCTATAGTGGTCATCGGGCATGATGAACGGGTGCCCTACAGGATGACAAAAGAAAGTATCGACGAGCGGGTGTTTAAGTATGGGACATTAAACATGATCGACTCTGCGTCGTTCTATGATCGATACATTACGATCGATGATAACCAATATCCCTACCGTAGTGAGCGGTATGATCGCTTTTCAATGGCACAAAATTGTAAGGTGGAAGCGTTTATCGTACCATTGTACAGGCATATCTTATTAGATGCAGAGGCGGCGATCAGTATCATCGAAACGATATATAAAGATTCCACTGCGGTGTTAAAGGCGACATTGGATCAATTGATCGAAGAGGAAAATGTTGGATGTCAAGGAAACTCTCTTGACAATCCATTGGTTTTAAGGTATTATCTAACTACATCAAGCGGGTTTGTTGATTTCCGAAATAGAGATACAGAATACCTGGAAGAAAGATTGTTCTATACGATGACATCCTTCCCTAAGTATATCTGGGTTGGAGAATATTCTACATTAGAACTGTATTGTCAGGGAAGGATCTTGGGAGAGATCATTGTGGATGCCACTGCGCCGAAGTATTCCGGTATGGGCGCGGTGATCGCGATGCGTTTTGGCGGGCGGTGCGCATCGAGGCAAACAGGCGAACCTCCAGATTTGCTGCAAGAGAGATTGCAGGGTATCCAGGAACAGCAAGCGCGGCTTGTATATGCGCTCTATAGTGATAATTTGCAGAAGGGAGACTTTATAAAATGATAAAGTCGATATCTACCTCACCAAAAGCAGGGATCCGTAAAGCCAGCACGGTCAGATATGATTTTTCTCAGGTATTACAAGATATCCCGGCTATGAACAGAGATGTAAATAAAAGGATCCAGCGATATGAGGAATGTCAGTCTCTAAGCATAAGAAGAGCAGGGCAGATCCGTTCGCGTTGACTGTGTTTGGAGTGAGTTGAAAGATATATCGGATCTAATAGAAAGCGTTACAGGGTGAGAGGTGGTGCATTTCAGCGCACAGGGCCTTGACCTGTAACGTTTTTATGTATATCATCCAGATAAGATCGGGGGGGGGGAGCGCATGGTTGTGATGAAGGAACTGGAACGGGAGAAAAGAGACGCGCTATATAAAGGGATCGCGGGAGCGGGGATCTCTTATGAGGAGGCAAAGAAGATATTTGAGTGTCTGGAGGATCGATGTGTGATAGAGATGACCCCGCCGCAGATCGAAGAGGCATCCTTGCAGACAGCAGAGATACATGCTTACCATACAGGACGCTGTAGAGGAAGATCATATAAGCCTGGAAATATCATTCTTAATATCAAAGACGCAGTGACCGCGTTCTTGGCATTCGGTATGTCTTCCATCGCGTCCATAGGAGCGCTCTCTGCGTCACAACCGATGATCGCACTCTTTACGATCCTGGCAGCAGTATTATCGGCGGCTGATCTGGGAAAGATCGTATTGGAGGACGATGCGGCATTGGTCTTGGCGGTCTTATGGGAAAACAGACATACATATGGTCCCTCGATCGATATAGAGAAGGGATCTGAGCTTGTAGATACATATCTGGAGTCACATGGCAGAGATGCGCTGTCAAAAAGGCGATATGAGGATCTTTTGGAGGACTTGCGCGACATAGGGAGTATCAGGCTGCAGGATGAAAAGATAGAGCTGAAGGAGAAGATCCATATCTTCTATTAAAATCAGATAGATCAAGGCCAGGAAGGCTTATGCGATGGCAAAAGAATGATCAAGGCTGGTAAGACCTACCGGATCCTACAAGGAGCAGGTGATGGCTTATCGCGACGAGATGTTAAAGAATGGGGACAGCATGGATGGCTGTGCCGGGCTGGAAGCGGTGGACAGCTTTTCGGAATGGATGGACTTTGAAAAACGGCTGAAGGCACGGTACAAAAAGGACGATCATAGAAAGGAAAACTTTGGGAGGGAAGGCAGTATGTGGTTTATCTTCGCATTAGGATCATCGATGTTTGCAGCATTGACCTCGATCTTGGCGAAGGTCGGGATCGAAGGAGTGGACTCCACGCTGGCCACAGCGGTCCGCACATCCGTGGTCTTGTTCATGGCCTGGGGTATGGTCCTGTTCACGGGAACACTGAGCGGTATCACAAAGATTGGTAAAACGAGCTGGATCTTTTTGATCTTATCCGGTCTGGCTACCGGTGCGTCCTGGCTCTGCTATTATAAGGCGCTGCAGCTGGGGGCGGCATCCAAGGTAGTCCCGATCGACAAGCTGAGTGTGGTCATCACCTTGGTGCTCGCCGCTCTGTTCTTGCATGAGACCTTCACGGCTAAGTCCATCATAGGGTGCATCTTGATCGGAGGCGGGACCCTGTTGATGGTCCTGTAGGACCTGTAGCAGTCGTACAGACTGTGAAAAGTAACCTAGATCCCCACATATCTAAAAAGATCCATTGACATAAAAAGAGGGAACTCGTATAATACATACAGAAGATACAGCACACTGTATCAGGCGGTAAAGGAGAGTCGGTAATGCTGCGGTATTATGACTCTTTTTTTGCTTGATGATACAGCTGGTGCTGGACCGATAAAAGACTGGAGGCGGGATCCTTTATGGAAAAGGATGGATTAGTGTGGGACGATAGACTGAAGATCGGTGTGGAAGTGGTGGATAAGGCGCATGCCAAGCTGTTCAAGATCATGGAAAAGCTGCTGGAGCTTTCGGCGGATGAAAACAGCAGTCAGCATACATATAAGGAAGCGTTTAAATATCTGGAGGCCTATTCTATGACCCATTTTGCGGAGGAAGAGGCCTATATGCGCTCCATCAAATATGATGGCTATGCGCAGCACAAACGGATCCATGATACGTTCCGCGATATGACCCTGGTCTCCCTGCGCAACGATCTGGAGCGGTCCGGTTATTCTTCTCTGGCCGTCCAGCGTTTTGTGGGGATCTTGAAGCGATGGCTGATCGAGCATATCATGCAGGATGACCAGGCGATCGTGGGGAAACGGGTTTCCCGCGGCGGCAATGGCCCGACCTCCCAGAATGCGATCATCGCCAGGGTTGTGGACCGGGCGGTCTGGAATGCTTTTCAGGTGGAGGCGAGACTTTCCAGCGCGGATTATAAAGGACAGAACATCGGAAAAGGATTTTATTACCGCCGGTGTTATGTAGTGGAGGGCAAGATCCGGGTACAGGTCCTTTTGGGGCTGGAAGAGCTTTTGGTGCTGCGGGGTGCGGACCATATGCTGGAGCTCAAGATGATACGAAGGAACGAGATGAAGGATGAGATCGTGCGGCAGGTCTTTGGGCTGCTCTTTAAGGATCTGAGCAAGCTGTTCGGCGCGTCGGCACAGGAAGAGGCCGGACAGGAGAGCAGGATGACCAGAGACGAGTTTCGCGCAGATTTTATGAAGGGATATACCTGCCGTATGCTGTTTCGCACAAAGGCTGGATATCTGATCTTCTGCTACCGGAGCTGGCGGATAAAGGATCAGGAGGCCGGGGGTGCGGCAAAGAGAAGCACAGGTTAAAAGGGACGCAGCGATCGATGATGGCGGGAGCGGAGATATGAATGTAGAAGAGCAGGAAAGTGTAGGAACAAGACAAAAAAAGCAGACAGCCGCCGTGGCCATATGGGGCAGGATCATCCTCGCAGAGGTCCTCGCGATCGTGTTGATCTGGGTCTTGGCCAATGGCAAGGCGGGAAAAGACCGGGTAGTGGATGTGGTCATGATGATCATGATGCTGAGTGTGTTCGCTGCATTGATCTATCAGTCGAAAAGGAATGCCAGGATCCTCCTGGGGCAGGAAAGGGAGGATGGGGCCAGGATAAGGGCGGCCTTTGCCCAGGTCGAACGAGAGCAGACGGATATGGAAAATATCCATAGAGCGATGCGTTCCGGCCGCTGGAGCATGGAGTTTGATGAGGAGGCCCGGATGGTCTCCTGCACCTGGTCCGATGCTTTCCGGAGTATGCTGGGCTATGAGAACGAGGTGGATTTTCCCAATAAACTGGAGTCTTGGTCCGATCTTCTGCATGGAGAAGATAAAGAGCGGGTCATCAAGGAATACTGGGACACGGTAAGAGATCGTACCGATGAAAAGACGTATGATGTGGAGTACCGCCTTTTGACACGGCAGGCCGGTTGGAGATGGTTCCATGCCGCCGGCCGCTTATCCAGGCGGGAGGACGGCTCTCCGATCACCTTTGTGGATATCGACGATGAGAAAAAGATGGAGGAGCAGTTAGAGAAGCAGAACGTGGACCTCCAGGAAGCCCTTGCGGCGGCACAGCATGCCAATCGGGCAAAGACCACGTTCTTAAACAATATGTCCCATGATATCCGGACCCCCATGAACGCGATCATCGGCTTTACCGCTCTCGCGGCGGCGCATATCGATAACACGGAGCAGGTACAGGATTACCTGGCGAAGATCACCACATCCAGCAATCATCTGTTGAGCTTGATCAATGACGTGCTGGATATGAGCCGGATCGAGAGTGGGAAGGTAAAGATCGAGGAAAAGGAGACGGCCCTCCCGGAGGTCATGCATGACTTGAAGACGATCGTGCAGGCCGATATCACAGCCAAGCAGCTGGAGTTTTACATTGATACGGCAGATGTGGTCAATGAAGACGTGCTGTGTGACCGGCTGCGTCTGAACCAGATCCTGTTAAACCTCCTGAGCAATGCGATGAAGTTCACAAAGCCCGGAGGATTGGTCAGCCTGCGCATCCTGCAGAAGGGCGGCGCACCAGAGGGGTATGCCTCCTATGCGTTCCAGGTAAAGGACACAGGGATCGGAATGAGCCAGGACTTTTTGCAGCATGTCTTCGAACCCTTTGAGCGTGAGCGGACGAGCACGGTCAGCGGTATCCAGGGGACTGGGCTGGGGATGGCGATCACCAAGAACATCGTGGATATGATGGGCGGCCAGATCTCGGTCGTCAGTGAGGAGGGGAAAGGCACCACCTTCACGGTGGATCTGCTGTTTAAGACCTGCTCCGCCTCGGTGCGCCAGGAGGCTATCCCGGAGCTAAAGGAGCTGCGGGCGCTGGTGGTGGATGATGATTTTGATACCTGCTCCAGCGTCACAAAGATGCTGGCCACGATCGGCATGCGCCCGGATTGGACTACATCCGGGAAGGAGGCGGTACTCCGTACAAAGCTGGCGAGGGATCAGGGAGACGGGTATGCGGTCTATATCATCGACTGGCTGATGCCAGATATGAACGGGATCGAGGTGGTGCGTCGGATCCGGAGCTTCATCGAGGTGGATGTGCCGATCATCATCCTGACGGCCTACGACTGGTCGGATATCGAGGAGGAGGCGCTGCAGGCAGGCGTTACCGCTTTCTGCTCAAAGCCGATCTTTTTATCTGAGCTGCGGAAGGTTTTAGAAGCGCCGTTTGCGGTCTTGGATGAACGGGCTGCGGATCAGGAGGAGGACCGGAGCTTTGTGGGGAAGAAGCTTTTCCTGGTGGAGGATAATGAGCTGAACCAGGAGATCGCCGTAGAGATCTTGCAGGAGGCCGGGTTCGTGGTGGACGTGGCCGAGGATGGCGCGGTGGCTGTGGAGACTATGAAGACAGCAAAGGACGGTCAGTATGATCTGATCTTGATGGATATCCAGATGCCGATCATGGATGGGTATGAGGCCACACGGCAGATCCGGGCGCTGGAAGGTCCCTCCATAGCACATATCCCGATCATCGCCATGACAGCCAATGCGTTTGATGAGGACCGGAAGGCTGCCTTGGATGCCGGCATGGATGGACATATCGCAAAGCCGATCGATGTGCCGAAGCTGATGAAGCTTTTGAAGGAGGTCTTGCGATAACGGAAAGCACGGGGGATAGGAAGTTGTTCTTGAGAAAGGAGCGCCATGGAGAAAGCGATCGTGATCGGATGTCCGGGGAGTGGGAAGAGCACTTTTTCCAGAAGGCTGAGCAAAGCGACCGGCCTCCCCTTGTTCTATCTGGATATGCTCTATCATAAGCCGGATAGGACGACCTACAGCAGAGAGGAGTTCGATGAGAAGCTGGCACATGTGATGGAGCAGGGAAGGTGGATCATTGACGGAAACTATGAGAGGACCCTGGCGGACCGGCTCCAGGCCTGTGATACGGTCTTTTGGTTCGATTTGCCAGTAGAGGTATGTTTGAAAGGGATCGAGGCGCGGCGGGGGAAGCCCAGGGAGGATATGCCCTGGATCGAGACCGAGCCGGACGGAGAGTTTATGGCGTTCGTAAAGAGCTTTAAGACTGACTATGCCCCGAAGATGGCATGCCTTCTTGAGGCGGCTGAAGGAAAAGAGATCCACGTGTTCACATCCAGGGAGATGGCCGACGCGTATCTGGAAGAGCTGGAAGGATAAGGCTTCTGTCATAGATAAAAAGGAGTTATCGAGATCGGTCGATAGCTTTTTTTATTTGGGGCTGTTGATCGGGCTGACGCTGGGTATCGTTTGAGATCCCCTGTCTGATGCATCCGGACGGGTGAGCGGTCATGCGCCTGTACCTATACAACATGGGCGTGGGTGTGGATAGTGACCCGCAGCGGACTATCTGTGGCTTATCTGGTCCTTAACTTATTGTGATCTGCCGGGAGACAGTGTATAATTAAGATCATCGCCGTAGATCGTATAGAAGAAATCATATTATCTAAAAGCAGAGAGAAGGCAGAGCATACAAGGATGTTCTGCCTTCTCTGCAGAAAGGGCCGATGGGAAGGAGAGATGTTTAGATGGTGGTTCGGATCGAACAGACAGAGAGGGTCGCCGGTTTATTCGGCGGCTGGCAGGAGACTATGATCTGGTCCTGCCTGCAGGGGGTGATGGGTGAGATCTACGCAGATGCCCGGGAGGGGCCGGTGTCTGCCATGGCACTTTTAGGCGATTTTTGTTTTTTGGCGGGAGTGCCAGATCTGGCGCTGGTGCGGTATGCCGCCGGGCAGTGCAGACCGGACTTTGTGATCATGGTCCCGCAGGATGAACGCTGGGAGGCGGCGATCTTGGAAGGCAGTAAGATGGGAAAGGTCAAAACAGTGTCACGGTATGCCATAAAGAAAGAGACGGATGTCTTTGACCGGGATAAGCTGCAGAAGATCGTGGACGGGCTGCCGGAGGGCTATGTGCTGGAGATGATCGATGAGGATCTATTCCGGCGATGCGGCAAGATCTGCTGGTGCAGGGATCTGGTGGCACAATATGACGACTATGGGCTGTACAAGAAGTATGGGCTGGGAGCGGTGGTCTTAAAAGACGGGGAGTTGGTCTCCGGGGCCTCTTCGTATTCCGGCTATCACGGAGGCATCGAGATCGAGATCGATACCAGGGAGGACCAGCGAAGGAAGGGCCTTGCCCTGGCCTGCGGGGCGAAGCTGATCTTGGAATGTCTGGAGCGAGGCTGGTATCCCAGCTGGGATGCACACAATATGGGTTCGGTAGCACTGGCGGAAAAGCTGGGCTATCACCTGGACCAGGAATATACGGCATATGAGGTGTATGACGGCGGGAAGGGGCTGGATAGAGAAGGATGAGGAAGGGGGGCCAGATAAAGAAGGGTGAGGAAAGAGTGGCCAGGCACAGAAGCGTGAGGAAGAACGGTCTGGATAGAGAAGTTGGGAGAAAGATGGGAGGATGTAGATATGCGAGCTGCGCAGATCGTATTTAGTCCCACTGGCGGGACACAGAAGGTGATGGATATCCTGACGGATGGATGGGGGATGCCCATGGAAAGGATCGATCTTTCCGATCCAAGGTTGGATGAGGAGGACTGGTCAAAGGCCGCTTTTCAAAAAGGGGATGTGGCCTTGATCGCGGTCCCATCCTATGGCGGCCGTGTCCCGGTCCTTGCGGCCCAAAGACTGGCCA
This sequence comes from uncultured Lachnospiraceae bacterium, assembly GCA_910588895.1. GTDB lineage: Bacteria > Bacillota > Clostridia > Lachnospirales > Lachnospiraceae > Caccovicinus. The sequence goes on along the minus strand of CAJUSS010000031.1, from coordinate 13,048 downwards.
GGGTCCGGGGCGGCCATGCGCGCTGTGTGCTGGTCTGTGTGTACGGCAACCGGGCTTATGAGGATACGCTGGTGGAACTGGAGGACATCGCTGTGCAGTGCGGTTTCCAGGTGACAGCGGCGGTAGCGGCCATAGCAGAGCACTCGATCATGCACCAGTATGCCACCGGCAGGCCGGATGCGACGGACATAGACTGTCTGCGGGGTTTTGGGGCGAGGATACTGGAAAAGCTGGAGGGAGAATGGGGAGATCTTGCAGCGGAAAAGGGCGCGGAGCTTACCGGAAGTGCTGGAGCAGCAGGCTGCACTGCAGGCTTGGAAAGCAGGGGATCTTTTGGAGGGATCCAGATCCCCGGAGACCGGCCCTACAAAAAGCTGGGCGTGGCCAAGCTGGTCCCCAAGGCTGGCCGGCTGTGTGAGCAGTGCGGTCTGTGCGCCAAGGTCTGTCCGGCACAGGCGATCGATCTGACGGATGTGAAAAGGGCTGATCCGGAAAGGTGTATCTCCTGTATGCGCTGCGTAGCCCAATGTCCCAAGGGAGCCAGGAAGATCAATGAGGCCTTGGTAGCCACGGTGGCAATGGCGATCAAAAAAGCCTGCTCGGTCAGAAAGGAAAATGAACTCTATCTTTGACCGGTCTGTGGGACATCCGGATACTGCTGTATGCAGCGAAGGGCGATATAGGCTGTGATGGCGGTTGACTGTATGTAGAGGAGATACAGCCATTTGGGGTGCGGGAACAGGAGCAGCATGGGAGCCGCGGGCGTGGGAGCTGCGATGCTGGAAAAGGGCGGGTCACACGGTGCCGGCTTTTGCGGCCCCCATCTGTAGCAGCCTCCCTACGATCGCTGTCTGCAGCTCGAACCCTAAGGCCAGGGCCCGCTCGTCGATATCAAATCCAGGATTGTGGAGCGGGGCGGTGATGCCTTTTTCCTTACAACCACAGCCCAGGTGATAAAATGCACCTGGGGCATGGTTTAAAAAGAAGGAGAAATCCTCTACTCCCAGGCTGGGCGCGCTTTTGAGATGGATATTTTCCGCCCCTAAACGGCGAGCGGCAGCTTCACGGACCACGTCCACGATCCGGTCGTCATTGACCAGCGCGTCATAGCCGGGTGTGACGATCAGCTCACCTCTCCCTCCGCAGGCGCGGCAGGTTTCCTCCACGACGGTGCGGATCCGGTCATGGAAAAGCTTTCGTGTCTGGGGATCCGTGGTGCGCAGGGCGCCTCGGATCTTGACCTGGTCAGCGATGATATTGTGGGCGTGGCCGCCTTCGATCGTGCCCAAGGACAGCACTGCGGTCTTAAAGGGCGAGAGGTTGCGGCTGACGATCGTCTGCAGGTTCAAGATCACGGCGGCTGACATGACGATGGTGTCCACTGCCTCTTCCGGGGAGGCGCAGTGGGCGGAGGTGCCGTGGAGCAGGATGGTCAGCTCATCGGAGGCGGCGTTTAGGTCCTGGTAGCGGAGTTCCACCTGCCCGAAGTCGATATGGGGCATCACGTGGAGACCGATCACATAGTCTACCTTGGGATCCTCCATACAGCCCTCCCCGATCATACGGGCAGCCCCGCCGCAGGTCTCCTCTGCAGGCTGGAAAAAGAACTTTACGGTCCCCTCCCACTCCGTTTCATGGAGCTTCAGGTAATGGGCCACCCCCAGAGCGATCGCCGTATGGGCATCATGCCCGCAGGCGTGCATCACGCCGTCGTGGAGGGAGCAGTAGGGGCGGCTCTTGTCCTCCTGGAGAGGCAGGGCATCGATATCGGCGCGGACAGCCACCACGGGAGAGTGAGGATGGGCGGGACAGAGATGAGCAGGGGAGGAAAAAGCTGGGGGGAGATCAGCAGCGGCGGCACCAGAGGAGGGGGCGTGTTTTGCCTCCTCTTCTTTATGTGGACGGCCTGTGACCGTGGCCACGATCCCTGTATCGGCTACCGGATAGCAAAAGGGGATCCCCCATTCCTGCAGATAGCCCAGGATCAGTGCGCCGGTCTCCTGTTCATGGGTCCCCAGCTCCGGGTGGGAATGGAGGATGCGCCGGATCTGGATCAGCTCGTCGGACAGAAAGGGCGCTTGTTGCTTGAGATAGTCAGTGGCAAAGATAGACATGGTCGTTCTCCTCGTTTTCCATATAGTTTTTGATCGGGCAGCTTGCGCACAGTCTTTCAGGTGTGCGGTAGGATACTATGCAGCCCATCCGCCCCGGTCCGCACCGCCACCACCTTTCCGCCCTGGACATAGATCCGGGGCGGTCGCCTGGTCAGGCGGGAGACGATGTCATTTTTATTGGTGCCGGTCAGCTGGGCGATTTCCTGGATGCTCAAGGTGTTGTCGGAGCCGTCACCGTAGATGATCACCTCATCCCCCAGGACCGCCTCCGGCACGAAGGTCAAGTCGATCATGCACTGGTCCATACAGATGATGCCGATGATGGGCGTCCGCTTGCCGTGCAGGGTCACGAAGCCTTTGTGGTTCAAGCTGCGGGGATAGCCGTCGGCGTAGCCAAAGGGCAGGGTGGCGATCCGGGTGTCCTGGTCCGCCCGCCAGGTAAAGTCATAACCGACCCCTTCCCCGGCTTTTACCTGGGTGATGTGGGTGATCTGGGTCTTAAAGGTCAGGGCCTGGCGGATGTCCAAGCTGCCCTTGTGGAAGCCTTTTAACCCGTAGACGATCGCTCCGGCCCGGATCATGTCCATGCGGTACTGGGGATAGTCCACACCGGCGATCGAATCCGCTATATGCCAGCAGGGGATCGAGATCCCTTTTTCCTCCAGTGCGGCGCGGATCTGGGTGAAGAGCTGGAACTGCTGTTCATTGGAAGCATCGTCCAGCAGCGCCAGGTGGGTGAAGATCCCCTCCACAGAAAGATGATCCATCCGGCAGACCGCGGCGATCTCCTCCAAAGCCTCTTCTGTGGGGGCAAAGCCTAGGCGATGGAATCCGGTGTCCACCTTGATATGGATCCGGGCCTTTTTCCCGGAGCGGGCGGCCAGGGCGTCCAGCTCCTTTGCCTGGGCGAAGGTATCGATGGTCTGGAGGATGTCGTACTGTATGAGATAAGGAAAATAGCAGGACATGGTCAGTCCCATGATCAGCACCGGATAAAGGGGGTCCTGCTGCTTAAGCTCTACCGCTTCGGATAAAGTGGCCACGCAGAGCATGTCCGCGCCGTTTTTGAGCAAGGTGTCCGCTATCCCTAAAGCGCCGTGTCCGTAGGCATCTGCCTTTACCACAGCTCCTGCCTTGACGGCAGGTCCGCACATCTGCCGGATGGCGTTCATGTTGTGGGCGATACGATCTAAGTCGATCTGGATGTAGGTCTCCCGCAGCAAGTCGAACGGTGCCCGGTCGGTCTGCGGCTCGTTGAACGGTGCCCGGTCGTCCTGCGGCTGATGTGCGGGCTTGGTGCCAGTGGATGGGGAGCCCGCCTTTGACGGTGCTCTGTGGGTATCGTTTATAGAAAGAGGGCGGTCTTTATCGGACATAGGTACTCCTTTTCTGTGCAGGTGCGCACGCTCGATGATACATCCATGGTAAAAAATTACATCTGCTATAGTATAGTGTAGTCAGAGGCAGGAGTCAAGAGAGGGATGAGCGCTTTTTATGTAAAAGAAGACCTTGACGGATCCTTTCCCCTGTGTTAACGTAGACCCTGTATCCGGGAGGTCTCGAACAGATCTTGTCAGACCTCCGAGAGAGTATCATCCAAGAAAGGAGCCATAAAAGATGGACAGATATCAATGTGAACCCTGCGGCTATATCTACGACCCCAAGGAGGGAGATCCGGATAACAAGATCGCGCCCGGCACAGCCTTTGCCGATATCCCGGAGGATTGGGTGTGTCCGATCTGCGGACTGGGGAAGGATGCCTTCGTGAAGGTGGAGGAGTGAGCGAGACCGGCGTACATGGAGGAGAGCGGGCAGCCGCTCAGATGAAAAAGACCCAGTGGATGGTGCAGACTAAAAAGGCGGATTTCAACGCGATCGGACAGGCCTTCCACATCAGCCCGGTCACAGCCCGGATCATCCGGAACCGGGATGTGGTAGGGATGGACGGGGTGCGCCAATACCTGCTGGGGACAGCGGAGGATCTGTATGATCCTCTGCTGCTGCCGGATATGGAGCGGGCCCTGCAGGTGCTCTGTGAGAAGATCCGGGAAGAGGAGAAGATCCGGATCGTAGGGGACTACGATATCGACGGGATCTGCTCCACTTATCTGCTCTTTCAGGCGCTAAAGCGGGTGGGAGCTGTAGTGGACTATGAGATCCCCGACCGCATCAAGGATGGCTACGGGATCAACGAGGCGATCATACGCGCCGCTGCAGAGGACGGGATCGACACGATCTTGACCTGCGATAATGGGATCGCGGCCATCGAGCAGGCAAAGCTGGCAGCAGAGCTTGGGATGACCATGGTGATCACCGATCACCATGATATCCGCCAGGACGAGGCGGGAGAGGACCTGCTGCCCAGGGCAGCCGCCGTGGTGAACCCCAAGCGGAAGGACAGCCGCTACCCCTGTCCGGATATCTGCGGCGGGATGGTGGCCTATAAGTTGGTCAGAGGCTTGTATCAGTGCATGGGTGTGCCGGAAAAGGAATGGAAGGACCTGATGGCATTTGCCGCCATCGCCACGGTAGGGGATGTGATGAAATTAAAGGACGAGAACCGGATCGTGGTAAAGGAAGGCTTAAAACGGATCCGGCAGACGGAGAACATGGGGCTTAAGAAGCTGATCGAGAAAAATAACCTAGATCTTGACCGGCTCACCGCTTACCATATCGGCTTTGTGGTCGGACCATGCTTAAATGCCAGCGGCAGGTTAGAGACAGCTAAGCTGGCTTTGTCCCTCTTACTGTCGGAGGATGAAGCTGAGGCCGATGCCTTGGCCGGAAAGCTTAAAGCGTTAAACGATACCAGAAAGTCCATGACCGCTAAAAGTGTGGAGGAGGCGGTCAAGCTGGTGGAGGAGTACTGCCAGGAGGACTGGGTGCTGGTGGTGTTTTTGCCGGACTGCCATGAATCCCTGGCCGGGATCGTGGCCGGGAGGCTCAGAGAGCGGTATCACAAGCCCACGATCGTATTGACCAGAGGGGAAGAGGCCGTGAAGGGATCCGGCAGATCGATCGAAGGCTACCATATGTTCGAGGCGCTGGTGGAGGTACAGGAGCTGTTGTTAAAGTTTGGAGGGCATCCCATGGCTGCCGGCCTGTCTCTGGAAGAGGCAGATGTAGACCTGTTCCGCAGACGGCTCAACGAAAATGCCCGAAAGAAGCTGACGGAGGCGGATCTGATCGAAAAGATCTGGATCGATGTGGCCCTGCCCTTTGAATACATAGACGAGCCCCTGATCCAGGAGCTGCATATGCTGGAGCCCTTTGGCCAGGGAAATGAAAAACCCCAGTTCGCCCAGCGCCATCTGAAGATCCGAAGCGCCCGGGTGGCGGGAAAGCTGCACAATGTGGTCATGCTCTCCCTAGCTTCCGACAACGGCACGGTCATGGAAGCCCGCTGGTTCGGGGAAGGGGACCGGTTTATGGAGGAAAAAAGGAACTGTACCTTTATGGATGCGATCTATTACCCGGAGATCAACGAGTACAATGGGCGAAGGAGTATCCAGGTGACGATCCGGCAGTATCGGTTCACTGATCGATAGAGCAAAAGGCCCGCCGGCCAGCATAGCTCTGCGATAGGACTCTCTTGGCATGGGGGGATAGTAACACCCATTCATGTGTTTGTCATGAAAGATCCCCTAAGCCCCTTGACAAACCCCAAGACCTTCTATATAATGAGGAGTAATTTCAAAACAGGCGATGATGAGAACAAGTAGTGACAGGCAAAAGCACACAGAAAGCAGCCGGGTGATGAGAGGCGCGTGGAAAGCCGGTCGCGGATACATCTCGGAGCCTCGCACTGAACCCTGCAGGGTCTGTCTTATCATGGCGGATGGAGAGCGCGTGATCAAAAGAAAGACTTGCGGGCAGTAGGCTGCGACGGGCGCGCACCCGTTATCATGCCAGAGTATCCGGATGGGTATCCGTCTGCCGGAGCCATCGCCCCTGGGCGCTATCCTGTTGGGTACTTGCTAAGGCAGGCGGTGTGAGCTGTCTGTGAATGAAAGGTGGTAACACGAGCATCGCCTCGTCCTTCCAGAGCTGGAGGACGAGGTTTTTTGTCATATGCGCATCCTCCGCTCAGGAACCTTTTCTTAGCGAACGGAAGCTGTGCCTGTCATACACAAATACAAGGAGGATGGATATGAAGGTCTATGAAGAGCTGGTAGCCCGGGGGCTGATCGCCCAGGTCACCAATGAAGAGGAGATCAAGAAGATGGTCGATGAGGGGAAGGCCGTATTTTATATCGGTTTTGACCCTACAGCGGACAGCCTCCATGTGGGGCATTTTATGGCACTGTGCCTGATGAAGCGGCTGCAGATGGCTGGAAATAAGCCGATCGCGCTGATCGGAGGCGGCACGGCCATGATCGGGGATCCATCCGGACGCTCCGACATGCGCCAGATGATGACCAAGGAGACGATCGACCACAATGTAGAGTGCTTTAAAAAGCAGATGAGCCGTTTCATCGATTTTTCCGAGGATAAGGCTCTCTTGGCCAACAATGCAGATTGGCTTTTGGACCTGAACTATGTGGAGGTCCTTCGGGATATCGGACCGCATTTTTCTGTGAACCGGATGCTGACGGCAGAGTGCTATAAGCAGCGCATGGAAAAGGGCTTGAGCTTCCTGGAATTTAACTACATGATCATGCAGAGCTATGATTTCTATGAGCTGTTCCAGCGTTACGGCTGCAACATGCAGTTCGGCGGCGACGACCAGTGGAGCAATATGTTAGGCGGCACGGAGCTGATCCGCCGGAAACTGGGCAAGGACGCCCATGCCATGACCATTACCCTGCTCTTAAATTCCGAGGGCAAGAAGATGGGGAAGACCCAGTCTGGAGCGGTATGGTTAGATCCGAACAAGACCAGCCCCTTTGAGTTCTACCAGTACTGGAGGAACGTGGCAGATCAGGATGTGTTAAAGTGTCTGCGGATGCTCACCTTCCTTCCTTTAGAGCAGATCGACGAGATGGATAGATGGGAGGGCAGCCAATTGAACCAGGCGAAGGAGATCTTAGCCTATGAGCTGACCCAGCTGGTCCACGGCAAGGAGGAAGCTAAGAAAGCCCAGCAGGCCTCCCGTGCTCTTTTTGCCGGGGGCGGCGATGCCACCCATATGCCCAGCTACGCTTTAAAGGAGGAGGACCTTAAGGATGGCTGCATCGATATCCTGGGCCTTCTGACCGCGTCCGGGCTGGCAGGGAGCCGCTCGGAGGCCAGACGGAACGTGGAACAGGGCGGTGTTTCTGTAGATGGCGTTCAGGAAAAAGACGTAAAGAAGTCCTATGCAAAGGAAGGATTTGCAGGGGACGGCAAGGTGGTCAAGCGGGGAAAGAAGAATTTTGTCCGCATTTATATGGAGTGAGACGGAGGAGCGTGGCGGTCCGGGAGCGTGGGGCAGTCACGATCCAGAAAAATGTCGGATCCGGATGCCGGGCCAGTCTGACCGGCATCGGGTCCGGATGTGTTACAGGGATATGGAGATATCCGGGAAGGATCTTGCGATGGTATCTGAAAGGAGGACGGCCACGGTCAGGCGCAGGCGCAGCCTGCTCTGCCGGATCGGCCGCAGAGCGGTGGCTCTGGCCACCACAGCCGCCATGGCCTTTGGGGGCAGTATGACGGCTTTTGGAGCAGGTTGGCAGCAGGATGGGACTGGCTGGTGGTATGAGCGGGAGGATGGTTCCTATCCGGTCAGCACCTGGTATGAGGATACGGACGGCTCCTGGTATTTCTTTGATGAGCGGGGCTACATGATCGCGAACTGCTACCGAGTGATCGACGGGAACATCTACAGCTTCCGGCAGGACGGACGTTGGGGTGGGGTCATGTTTTCCGATATCATGCCGGGGATGTGGACCGGAGATCGATATGACAATGCATGGTCTGGCCTCCACTTAAGCGTGCCAGCTGGTTATCAGGTGGAAACGGCAGCCGATACGGGGACGATCGGGAGTGCGCAGACCTTTGTGGAATTTGTGGTCCGTATACCCGACGGGACCGGATCGGGGATGGAATTAGAGTATGCGGATGCGTACAGTTTTTCCGGCGGCTCGGCTACCACACCGGAATATGTGATCTCCTTGTACAGCCTGCGCCTGGCGCTCTTGGGGTATACGATAGAAGGCACATCGACGGTAAACCTGGGCGGCAAGTCCTATCTTAAGCTTTCCGCCGATGGAGCCGGCGTGATGAAAAGAGATCTGTACTGCCGCAAGGTGGGGGACCACTATTTTGAATGTCTGACGGCGATCTATTGGTTGGCCAGTAAACCCTATATGGATGTACTTTTGGCCGGGATACATTAGCAGCGGTCATCGTGACCGGGTGGGATCGTCCAGATAGGTCTTGCGCAGAGGCTTTTACTGCGCGGACCGCTCAGACTTATCTGCAATGGCGCGGATAGGTCTTTTTTCATTCCAGGCGGACAGACATATCCCAGGTATCCTTGGAGCGCCAGAGGCATAGGATGATGATGGGAGCGGCCTTTTGGGGCCTGGGCGGCGGAGAGCGTGAGAGAGCAGATAGGATCGGAGGAGATGATCGTATGTCATTAGGAGAACTGTTCATCCTGGCGGTGGGCCTGTCCATGGATGCGTTTGCAGTAGCTATATGCAAAGGGCTGTCCCTGCAGAAGATGGAGTGGAGGCACGGACTGCTGGCAGGCCTGTATTTCGGCGGTTTCCAGGCGGCCATGCCCTTTTTGGGCTATCTCCTGGGCGTGCGGTTCCAAGAAGCGATCACGTCGGTGGACCATTGGATCGCCATGATCCTTTTGGGGCTGATCGGGGTGAACATGGTGAAGGAAGCGTTAGGGCAGGGAGAGGAAGAGGCGGATCCGTCTTTTTCGGTAAAAGCCATGCTGCCCTTAGCGATCGCTACCAGCATCGATGCCCTGGCGGTAGGGGTCACCTTCGCCTTCCTGAAGGTGCGGATCTTGCCGGCTGTCAGTTTTATCGGGATCACCACGTTCGTCCTTTCTGCTGCGGGGGTGAAGGTGGGCAATGTGTTCGGCAGCCGTTACAAAGCAAGGGCGGAGCTGGCTGGCGGTCTGATCTTGATCGGTATGGGGGTCAAGATCCTGCTGGAGCATACGCTGCTGGGATGAAGCAGCAGGCAAAAAAGCCCGCAGGCCCATTGGCTTTGCGGGACAGGGCTTCGGGGATGATGGCCTGCTGGATAAGGCCGTCCGGCCATATGCTTTAGGATATATGCCCCGGCCGCCCCCGGATGTTTTTTTGATCTGTGCATTTTTTTGCTTGTCAAAGACGGATCCTGCGATTATACTTTTTTTAACATATTTATGCGGCATATATTCATGGAAAGGAGACGCCATGGCAAATACGATCAGTGACGAGACGATGGAGTATGTAGGGATCCTGGCCAAGCTGGAGCTCTCTGCCGAGGAGCGGGAGAAGGCCAAGGAGGATATGGGGCGCATGCTGGACTACATCGATAAACTGGATGAGCTGGACACCAGCGGGGTAGAGCCTATGTCCCATGTGTTCCCGATCAGCAATGTGTTCCGGGAGGATGTGGTCGTCAATGGAGACGACCGTAAAGCGCTCCTGTCCAATGCGCCGGAAGAAGAACAGGGTACCTTCGTAGTCCCTAAGACCATAGAGCAGTAGATATCTGGCATCACAGACCTCTTTTTGGAAAGGAAGGATACAGATGAGCATTTTAGACCAGACTGCCGTAGGCTTGGGGAAGCAGATCCAGGCCGGCGAGCTGACCGCGGTGGAAGCGGTCGAGGCGTCCCTGGCCCAGATCAGGGCGGCAGAGGACCATATGAACGCCTTTGTGACCATAGATGAAGAAGGCGCATTAGAACAGGCCCGCAAGATCCAGGCCCGGATCCAGGCCGGCGAGCTGACCTCTCCTTTGGCCGGCGTGCCGGTGGCGATCAAGGACAACCTGTGCATCAAGGGGATGCGGACCACCTGCAGCTCCAAGATCTTGTATAACTTTGTGCCCACCTACACAGCGGAGGCGGTCTTAAACTTAGAGAAGGCCGGGGCGGTCATCTTGGGGAAGACCAATATGGATGAGTTCGCCATGGGCAGCACCACAGAAACATCCGCCTTCGGTCCTACCAAGAACCCCTGGGACTTAGAGCATGTCCCTGGCGGCTCCTCCGGCGGCTCCTGTGCGGCAGTGGCCGCCAATGCCTGTTTTTATGCGCTGGGATCGGATACCGGCGGTTCGATTCGCCAACCTAGCTCCTTCTGCGGGGTCACGGGGCTCAAGCCCACCTACGGCACGGTCTCCCGCTACGGGCTGATCGCCTACGGATCCTCCTTAGACCAGATCGGGCCGATCGCCAAGGATGTGACCGACTGCGCAGCGATCCTGGAGACGATCGCCTCCTATGACCCCAAGGACTCCACCTCGGTCAAACGGGAGGATATGGATTTTACCAGCGCTCTGGTGGACGACGTAAAAGGGATGCGGATCGGGATCCCCAGAGGATATCTGAGCGCAGGTCTGGACGAGGAGGTAAAGGCGGCGGTCCTGGGCGCGGTGGAGGTGCTGAAGGAAAAGGGCGCCGTGGTGGAGGAGTTTGACTTAAGCCTGGTGGAATATGCGATCCCTGCCTATTATGTGATCGCCTCCGCAGAGGCCAGCTCGAACCTCGCCCGGTTTGACGGCGTGAAATACGGCTACCGGGCGGAGGCCTATGAAGGTCTCCACGATATGTACAAGAAGAGCCGCTCCCAGGGCTTTGGCCCGGAGGTGAAGCGGCGGATCATGCTGGGATCCTTTGTCCTGAGCTCCGGTTACTATGATGCCTATTACCTGAAGGCGCTGCGGACCAAGGCGCTGATCAAGGCGGCCTTTGACCAGGCCTTCGCAAGCTACGATGTGATCGTGTCGCCGGCCGCACCGTTCACGGCGCCAAAGCTTGGCGCTTCCTTGTGCGATCCGATCAAGATGTATCTGGGCGATATCTATACGATCTCGGTGAACCTAGCCGGACTCCCGGGGCTCACGGTCCCCTGTGGGCTGGACTCGAAGGGATTGCCGATCGGTCTGCAGCTGATCGGAGACCGGTATAAAGAAAAGGAGCTGATCCGGGCCGGATTCGCCTTTGAACAGAGCCGGAGCTATAAAAGCCCGGCGCTGGCCAAGGAGTGGGAAGTGCGGGGCCAGGGCCCGGCAGCAGACCGGCCGGAGAAATGGACTGGCCATAGAAAGACCGCCGGTCCGGCAGGAAAGGAGTGAGGACGGGATGAGCAAACGATACGAAATGGTCATCGGACTGGAGGTCCATGTGGAGCTGGACACAAAGACCAAGATCTTCTGTGCCTGCTCCACGAAATTTGGGGGAGCGCCCAACACCCACACCTGTCCGGTGTGCATGGGGATGCCCGGCGCCCTGCCGGTCTTAAATAAGCAGGTAGTGGAGCACGCCTTAGCGGTGGGGCTGGCTACCAACTGCCGGATCGACCAGTACTGCAAATTTGACCGAAAGAATTATTTTTACCCGGACAATCCCCAGAACTATCAGATCTCCCAGCTCTACCAGCCGATCTGCCGCGACGGGTATGTGGAGATCGAGACAGAGGAGGGAAAGAAGCAGATCGGGATCCATGAGATCCATATGGAGGAGGACGCCGGGAAGCTGATCCACGACCAGTGGGAGGAACGCTCTTTTGTGGACTACAATCGCAGCGGCGTGCCGCTGATCGAGATCGTGTCCGAGCCGGATATGCGCAGCGCCGAGGAGGCGGTAGCCTATTTGGAGAAGCTGCGGATGATCATCCAGTACCTGGGGGCATCGGACTGTAAGCTCCAGGAGGGCTCCATGCGGGCGGATGTGAACCTGTCGGTCCGGGAGGCCGGGACAGAGGAGCTGGGCACCAGGACGGAGATGAAGAACTTAAACTCCTTCAAGGCGATCACCCGGGCCATCCAGGGCGAGCGGGAGCGGCAGATCGATATCTTAGAGAGCGGAGGGAAGGTGGTCCAGGAGACCAGGCGCTGGGATGACGTTAAAGGGACCTCCCGGGCCATGCGCTCTAAGGAGGATGCCCAGGATTACCGCTATTTTCCGGATCCGGACCTGGTGCCAGTAGAGATCTCGGATGCGTGGATAGAGCGGGTCCGGGCCGCCCAGCCAGAGATGCGGGAGGAGAAGCTGGTACGCTATCAGACGGAGTTCGGTCTGCCGGAGTATGATGCCAAGATCCTTACCAGCTCCAAGCATCTGGCGGATCTGTTCGAGGCTGCCACGGCCATCTGCGAGCGGCCAAAGGAGGTCTCCAACTGGCTGATGGTGGAGGGGATGCGCCTGTTAAAGGAACAGGAGAAGGATGCGGACGAGCTGTCCTTTTCTCCGGAGAACTTAGCCAAGCTGATCCGTCTGGTGGAGGGCGATGTGATCAATCGGACCGTGGCCAAGGGCTTGTTCGAGGAGATCTTCACATCCGACATCGATCCGGAACAGGCAGTAGAAGAAAAAGGCTTACGGATGGTCAATGACGAGGATGCTCTGGTCCGGGCCATAAAGGAGATCATCGCCTCCAATCCCCAGTCCGTCCAGGACTTTAAGAACGGGAAGGAAAAGGCCGCCGGTTTCCTGGTAGGCCAGACCATGCGGGCCATGAAGGGCAAAGCAGACCCCGGCATGGTGAACCGGCTGGTGCAAACGCTTTTACGGGAAGCATAGTATTTAGAGTCCGGCGGTCTGGATCGGATCGCCGGGAGAGGGAGCGCTGAGACTAAGGTATCGACAGATCGAGGCATCTGGAAGCAGAGAAGAGGCAGGAAAGGAGAATCCCATGAAACCATACGCAGAAATGACAAAAGAGGAACTGGAAACCCTAAAGGAGCAGCTCCGGATCAAATACAAGGAGTATCAGAGCAAAGGCTTGAGCCTGAACATGGCCAGGGGCAAACCCTGCACGGAGCAGCTGGAT
>CAJUSS010000030.1 GCA_910588895.1 uncultured Lachnospiraceae bacterium | reverse complement strand
CCGTGACCGACATCCCCGTTGTCCGCAATAGCTCCGCCCCGTCCATCAGACGGACATAGGTCAGGTATTCCTTGAACCCCATCCCGGTGACCTGGCGGAAACGTTTTGAAAAATAGGTGGGGCTCAGATGCCCTGCATCCGCCGCATGCTCCAGGCGGATCGGCTCCCGATGATGCTGGTAGATGAACCGGGCCGCCTCCTGGATCGCCCCGTCGCTGGCCCCCAGCTGCTGTATCCCCTGGAACGCGCTCTTAGAGCGGCCCAAAAGGACCAAAAGCTGGGACAGAAGGCTCTCAAGCTGGAGCTTCGTATAACTATCCTCCTGCAGGGTCTCACGGATCATGGCGGAAAACAGCTCCTTTGCCATATCCCGCTGCTCCACAGGGACCGTCAGCTTCTGCTGGGCAAAAAGAGCGTAGATCTCCTCGCAGCTTTCCGTGAACCTGCGGATATAGTCCATCCGAAAGCAGGCGGTAAACCGCTCCACCGTCTGTCCCTGCTCATAGCTGGACCTGTGCAGGCAGAACGGCGGCAGGGACACCACATCCCCGGCGGACACATAGTAGATGTCATGCTGGACGAACATCCGGCAGCGCCCGGAGTCCACATAATACAGCTCCTGGTAGGGATGGTAATGTGGCTCTCCCATGTCAAAGCCGCCGGACCTTGTGGCCCTCTCCACCAGAAGGTCCCCTATATTGTCCCAGTATTTTCCTTCCTTCAAATGTAAAAGCTCCCTTTTCTCTGCCAAGATGGCACCTCCCTTCACTGTCAGATCCTCCGGACAGCCTCCAGCCCTCCCGCGCTCCCCGCAGGTTCCTGGCGCATCTGTTTTGCTGCCGCGCCCTCTGTCAGGCTGTACCTGTCAGCCCGGTCCGCGATGCGGACAAACGGCAAAAAGGCCTTTCGGACATTTCCGGCAGACAATAGCATCATAGCACATCGCTGTAAAAAAGTAACGTTCACTTTCGATGGACATCCGCCCTATCCTGTGATAGACTAAGATCCAAGATGCAGTTTTATTTAAGGAGGGATCGATATGAATGAGGTCAAGGACCCCAAAAAACCTTTGATCTATTACTATGGCATCGCCATGTTGGTGCTGATGGTATTTAACTTTCTGGCTATGCCCTGGCTGTCCCAGCGGCAGATCCGGGAGGTAGATTACGGCACCTTTATGGAGATGACCGAGCAGAAAGACATCGGCCATGTCAAGCTCCAGGAGAACCAGATCCTGTTCACGGACAAGGAGGAGACCCAGGTCTATAAGACCGGCCTGATGAACGACCCGGACCTGATCTACCGGCTCAAGGAGTCCGGCGCGGTCTTCACCAGCGAGATCATCGAGGAGATGTCGCCTTTTCTCAGCGTCCTCCTCTCCTGGATCTTGCCGATCGTGCTCTTTGTGGGCCTTGGACAGCTGATGTCCAAAAAGCTGATGGATAAGATGGGCGGCGGCCCCAATTCCATGATGTTCGGCATGGGCAAGTCCAACGCCAAGGTCTACGTCCGCTCCTCTGAGGGGATCAAATTCTCCGACGTGGCCGGCGAGGATGAGGCCAAAGAAAACTTAGCCGAGATCGTGGACTACCTCCACACCCCGGACAAATACAAGGAGATCGGCGCGTCCATGCCCAAGGGCATCCTGCTGGTAGGCCCTCCAGGCACCGGAAAGACCATGCTGGCCAAGGCTGTGGCCGGCGAGGCTAATGTCCCCTTCTTCTCCATGTCCGGATCGGAATTTGTGGAGATGTTCGTAGGTATGGGGGCCTCCAAGGTCCGCGACCTCTTCAAGCAGGCCAAGGAGAAGGCCCCCTGCATCGTGTTCATCGATGAGATCGACGCCATCGGCAAGAAGCGTGACGGCCAGGTGGGCGGCAATGACGAGCGGGAGCAGACCTTGAACCAGCTCCTGACGGAGATGGACGGCTTCGAAGGGAACAATGGCGTGATCATCTTAGCGGCCACCAATCGTCCGGAGTCCTTAGACCCCGCCCTCACCCGCCCGGGCCGCTTTGACCGCCGGGTGCCGGTGGAGCTTCCGGATATAAAAGGACGGGAGGAGATCTTAAAGGTCCACGCAAAGAAGATCAAGCTGTCCCAGGATGCGGACTTTAAGCAGATCGCCCGCATGGCCTCCGGAGCCTCCGGCGCAGAGCTGGCCAACATCATCAACGAAGCCGCTCTCCGTGCCGTCCGGGACGGGCGTAAGTTCGCCACCCAGTCCGACCTGGAGGAGAGCATCGAGGTGGTCATCGCCGGCTACCAGAAAAAGAACGCGATCCTCACCGATAAGGAGAAATGGACGATCGCTTACCACGAGACCGGACACGCTCTGGTAGCGGCAAGACAGACCAACTCTGCCCCGGTGCAGAAGATCACCATCATCCCCCGCACCTCCGGCGCATTGGGCTACACCATGCAGGTGGAGGAAGGAAATCATTATCTGATGACCAAGGAAGAGATCGAGAACAAGATCGCCACCTACACCGGCGGGCGGGCCGCCGAGGAGATCATCTTCGGCACCAGCTCCACCGGAGCCTCCAATGATATCGAACAGGCCACCAAGCTGGCCAGGGCCATGATCACCCGCTACGGCATGAGCAGGGATTTTGACATGGTCGCCTTAGAGACCGTCACTGGCCAGTACTTAGGCGGTGACGCCTCCTTAGCCTGCTCCGCCGAGACCCAGGCCCAGATCGACCGCCAGGTGGTAGAGCTGGTCAAACGGCAGCATGAAAAAGCCGCCACGATCCTGTTAGAGGCTCGGGAAAAGCTGGATGAGCTGGCCCGCTATCTCTACGAGAAGGAGACGATCACCGGAGAGGAATTTATGGAGATCCTGAACGGTCCCCTTCTTTAATCAAGGAAATGGCCGGAAAGACCGCCGCCGGACAGCTGACGGGCAGGGTCGGATAGTTAACTGGCGTGTACAAAAAAGGACTGACTTTGGGGCACCCTCCGTAAGGAGGGTGCCCCAAAGCCTCGTCCTTCCATTTCTTCTGGCGTTGATCCTTCATCAAGGGTATCTAACCTTGTCATCACCCTTACCAGTTTAAAGCCGATCGCATGGGCTTCATCTGCTATGCCTGCACATCGACCAGGTGCGTGGACTGGAGATACTGGCTCAGATCCAGCTGCATTTGATATCCCTTTCCCAACAACTGATCGGCCGTCTGCAGGTTCCCGCCCGGGTAGAGCAGATGGGAGTCCCACTTGACCTGGGCAAAGTCCTCTGCCGTCTTGTAGGTGTGGGCGGCAAGCTCCTTTCCGCTGTAGGCCTGGCAGCGGTCTGCCACCTCATCCGCCAGCCCCATGAGCTGCTCCTTGGCCGCGGCGATCTGCCCTAAAGCCTCCTCCACGCTCCCGGCTCCCTTTAGTCCCTGGGCCACCTGATCGGCAGCACCGTGAAGATCTCCCAGCCATTCCTCTGCCGCCTGTCCAAAGTCCTTCCCATAAAGCCTCTGGGCATGGTCCATGCGGAAATGAGAGATACCTAAGTTAGCCCCCACCATCCAGGACATATCCTGATACTGCTTTTCATTCCATTCCCGGATCGCGGAGGCCTTCTCCGTCTGCCCGTCCCCTACGGCCTGATCGTGCCTGGCCTGCATGTACTTCAGCCGCTCTTCCATGCCGGTAAGGTTATCCACCAGATCGCCGATCGCCTGATGATACCGTTCCATCTCGCCCTCCATGGCCTTTGGAACATCCTTTTTGCTGACGGTGGATGCAGAAAAAGCCGACATGTCCGCCTTCACCAGACCAGCCTTCTTTGCTGTATCCCCCGCCTGGCTCTCCCCGGACAGAGCGGACGCCTTCTGCAAAAACGCCTGATGCTGTACCGCCTGTCTGGCACCGGCTGCCTTCATAGCGCCGGTCAACCAGGACGCCTTTCCCTGCTGCCCAAACATCTGCGGCAGCAGGTTTTTGGTATCGATCCTCATCCTATCTCCTCCTTTTTGATCAGATGATATAGAATATATCGACCATCTCTTCCTGGATATAAGCATTGGGATATATGGACAGGTAAGATCACCGATCTGCTTTTTCATCTCTCCCGATACAGGTATACCGGCACGCCATCCGCCATGGGGCGGACCACCTCGCCTGCGATCAGCGGCTGTACATAGTCGATGAAACCCTGGCCGATATCATTTCCCTGGCCGCCGATCCACTCTGTCGGGAAGACCTTTTCCCGGTTGCATATCTGGTCCACATCTACCGTCACATAGTCGGTCCCATAAGGTCCGCGCTCTGCCCGCCGGAACGCGATCATCACGCCGGTCTCTCCTTCTAAAGCAGCCGCGACCCCTTTTCTGCCGGCCATTTCGGCTTCCGCAAGGTCTGTGGCCGACATCAGCATCCCGCTGCACCGCTGGCTCACGTTCAGCTCCACGGAACGGACCTTGACACCCAGACGCTCCCGGACAAAATGCTCTAAGACCTTGCCGCAGCCGGTCAGCATCTTATGCCCGAACCCATCCACCTGGGCCTGATCTCCATACTCGCAGATGAACCGGCCGGAAGCATCATGGATCCCTTCCGATACACATACCACCACACAGGACCTTTTTGCCAGCGCTCTTTTAAGGTCTGAGGCAAAGGTCTCCATGTCAAAAGCCGCCTCAGGCAGGTAGATCAGCACCGGGTCGTCCCCCTCCTGCTTCCTGGCCAGCACGCTGGCCGCGGTCAGCCAGCCCGCATGGCGTCCCATCAGTTCCACGATCGTCACGGACTCCTTGTGGTATACGGATGCGTCCAGTACGATCTCCCGCACCGTCCCCGCCACATATTTGGCGGCGCTGCCGTACCCCGGCGTATGGTCGGTCTCCACCAGATCGTTGTCCACGGTCTTGGGGATCCCGATAAAACGGATCTCACTGCCGATGCTCTTCCCATAGCGGGACAGCTTGCTGACCGTATCCATAGAGTCATTTCCGCCGATGTAGAAAAGACAGCCGATCTCCAGCGCCTTAAGACGTTCAAAGATGGTGGGATATATAGGCGCGGACAGATCCTCCGGGAGCATATACCGGCAAGATCCCAGGTAAGCCGCCGGAGTGATCTTTAAAAGCTCCAGCTCCTCCTTAGACAGCTCCTTCCCCAGATCCATGCATCTGCCCTGCAAAAACCCTTCGATCCCGTGGACCATCCCATAGATATGACCGATCTGCTCTTGGCGTTCCATCCCCGCCCGTATCACCCCATAAAGGCTGGCATTGATCACCGCTGTGGGACCGCCGGACTGTCCTACAAGTATATTTTTCATGACTCCTCCTTTTGCCTGACTGCGGCTCTTTAAGTTCTCCTGTAATGGTCATCATGGACCATGTATAGGATACCATAGATGGGAAGGGCTTGGCAATATAGATGCAGGTGCATGACTGTCATCTGTCAGCATCCGGGCTGTCACGGTCTCACCTGTCAGCATCCCCGGGCTTTTGCCACCTCACCCGTCGATATCGACCAGCTGATAGCTGCGGCTCCCGATCAGATGCTCCCATCAGAGCGCTCTGTCCTCATATCCCAAGATAGGCGCGCTGCTTTTCTTTATCGTCTTTAAACGCGCTGCTTGCCGCCGAATGTACGATCGAGCCATTGACCAGGATATAGACCCTATCCGCGATCCGCAGGGCCAGATCCAGGTTCTGCTCCACCAACAGGATACTCTTTCCCTGCTCTGCCAGCTGTCCGCATATCTCTGCGATCCGATCCAATACCATAGTAGATACACCCTCAGAGGGTTCATCCATCAAGAGCAGATCAGGGTTTGTGACCAATGCCCGTCCGATCGCCAAGATCTGCTGCTCACCTCCGCTCAGCTTCGTCCCGCTGATCTTCCGCCTCCTTCCGATCTCTGGAAAAGTGGCTAGCACCCGCTCCGGCGTCCATTCCTCTGGCCCATCTGCCTTTTTATATGCCATCACCAGATGTTCTTCCACGGTCAGAGCCTGGAACAAGCGCCATCCCTGCGGGACATAGCCGATCCTCTGGCGGGCTACCCCATGGGGCGGCAGACTCTGACAGTCCTTCTCACCATATACGATCTGTCCCTGTCTCTTGACCCCTCCGATCCCAAAGACCGCTTTTAAAAGGGTAGTCTTTCCCATCCCGTTGCGCCCTAAGATCGCCACCTTTTCCCCGGGATGCACCTTTAGAGAAAGGTCGCAAAGGACCTGGGCTTTTCCGTAATATGCATTTAATCCTTTGATGATAAGAGCCTTTCTTGCATCCATCCCTGATCCTCCTTCTATCCGTGTAGTTTGTATATCTTCTGGACTTCTGGGTCTCTGGAGATCTCCTGAGGCGTCCCGACTTTGATGAGACGGCCGTGGTCCAGGACCGCGATACGGTCCGTGATGCTCATGGCAAAATCCATATCGTGCTCGATCACCAGTATGATCTTTTCACGCGCCAGCTTTTTGATCAGCTCCCCGATGAACACTCGCTCTGTCGGACTAAGACCAGCCATAGGCTCGTCAAAAAGGATGATCTTCGGGTCACTGATGATCGCCATGCCCAGCTCCAGCTGCCGCTGCTGCCCATGGGACATGTTCAATACCAAAGTGTCTTTTAACGCCTCAAGCTGCATGACCCTGCAGATCTCCTCGATCCGTTCCCTTCGCACTTTATCAGAGACCCAGGGCAAAAAGGGCTCCAGACATCCTCTGGATGCCCCCCATGGGCTGTTCTTTAAAGAAAGATAGAGGTTTTCTTCTACGGTCAGCTCTTTGAACAGGTTGCAGGTCTGATAAGTCCTGACCAATCCCAGCTCACTCCTGCGCTGGATGCTGGCTTTGCTGATATCCTCCCCAAACAAAGTGATCTTCCCTTCATCCAGCGGATAGACCCCTGCGATCAGGTTGAACAGTGTAGTCTTCCCCGCTCCGTTAGGCCCGATCATCACCGTGCTCATCCCTGTATCCAATATCAGGCTCACCTGATCCACAGCCCGCACACCGCCAAAAGATCTCGACACTCCCTCCACCACCAGAGCCTTCTCTTTTTCCTTCATCTTCCCTTCTCCCATCCCTTCTCCTCTCCCGGGCTTCTATGATGGCCATCCGGATCTGGATCTTGATCACTTTGATCTGCCGTGCCTCTATGGCTGTCATCTGAAGCTGATCTTTTATCCGGACCGGTGTCAGCCGCCGCCCTTTGGATCGTCCCGTTTTTTCCATAGGCCAGCTTTCTCACGATCGATATGAGCCCTTCCGGCATCAAGAGGATGATCGCCAGGAACAATGCACCGACTATGGTGGCATACCGCCTGGTCAAGCTCCCTAATGTCAGCTCAAGGGTCCTGTTGATCACGGTCCCTACGATCGACCCCAAAAGTACGCTGTTGACCCCGCCCAAGATAGAAGAGATCAGGGCCTGATTGCTGGAGTTCAAGGTCATGATCTCCGGATTGATCATCCCAGTATTATAGACGAACAACACACCGGCGACACTGGAGATGAAGGAAGAGACCATGAACGCGGACCACTTTAAAAGCCCGGTATGATAGCCTAATGCCGCCATCCTGGTCTCGCTGTTCTTGATCCCCTTAAGCTTCAAGCCATAGGAAGAGCCGATCAGAAGATACACCAGGAGGATCGTCAGGCTAAAGATGATCAAGGTCCAGTAATAGTGGTTCACTTTTGTGTTTGTACTGAAGATCTCCATAGCATCCGGAAAACGGATCCCCAAAAGTCCGGTAGTCCCATTGGTCATAGAGGTCCACTGGAGGGCCAGGGAATAGACCAGTTGGGAAAAGACCAAGGTCAGCATGAGGAAGGATACCCCATGGGACCGGTTGGCCATCCAGCCGCATAAGGCTGCAAAGCTCATAGAGATCAAAAAGGCCAGGAAGATCGACGGGATAAAGGGGATAGCAAATCTTGTCTGGCACAGCCCGATGGTATAGCCGGTAAGTGTAAGGGACACCGGCGTCATCAAAGAGAACAGCCCCAGCTCTCCGGCCAAAAATCCAAAGGAGACGGTCAACAGCCCATAGTACATATAACGGATGATCATCGTCATGGTAAAGTCACTGGAGAATAACGGGATCACCAGAAGGACGGCTGCAAGGGTGCCCAGACACACCTTTTTCAGCAAAGCTGTATTTTTTGAGATACCCGCCATTTTTTCACCTCCCCTTTCCAAATATCCCGCGTGGACTGAACACCAGGACGATAGCTACCGGCGCGAACAAGAAAAACTGAGAAAACTGAGGTGCCAGCAGAGAACCGAAGGTAAAAGCCATCCCGATGATCAAAGATCCGAAGATCGCCCCCTCAAAGCTCCCCATCCCGCCGATGATCACGATCAGGAGCGTATAGACCATGACCGAGGAATCCTGCCCTGACACCAGGTTTTGAAAGGTGCCTCCGATCATTCCCGCGATCCCGGCCAAGATCCCGGAAAGTGTAAATATCGCAGAAAAGAGCAGCTTGATATCGAACCCCAAGGTGGAGACGATCTCCTGATCATCCACACCGGCCCTTATGATCATACCGATCTTTGTCTTCTTTAGGACAAACCAAAAGATGATGCCAAAGAAAACAGCAAATAAGATGATAAAAAGATTATATTTAGGAAAATAGAAATCCCCTACCGGGAAAGCTCCCTGCAGGAGCTTTGGTATCTTTACCTGTCTGGTGCGCCCACTAAAGATCCCCACGATCAGATCGGCTCCTATGATCGAGATCGACAAGGTGATCAAGGTCTCCATCGTCATGTTGCCCCGTGCCCTCCGAAGAAATAAAAGGTCCTCCACAAAAGCAAAAACGCCCATAGAAGCTCCAGCCATGAGCAGGCCTAAAAACCAGCTCCCGGTCTTGGACAGGACCGTCCATCCGATAAAACCTCCGGCCAGATACATGGTCCCGTGAGACATGTTCACGATATTCATCAGTCCAAAAGAAAGGTTTAGACCTAAAGCCATCAAAAATAGATATCCGGCGATCGTCAGTCCATTTAAAAACGTCGATATATAGATCATAGCATATCCTCCGGTCGTTTCATAAAGCCTGTAAGGGAGTGTATCGGTAACACTCCCTTTCCAGACAGATCTTTCAAAGTCTATGGGCCGGTCACAGATGATGCTGACAGGCCTGCCACATCATCTGAAAGACCAGATATCCAAGCCCTTTCGCGAGCTTTAGGTCAGTGCTCCCAGCCTCCGTTCGCCTCCAGAGCATCTACATAATCATCTCCCATGACCTTGCGAAGATCCTCCATATAAGCATCTTTTGTGGTATAGGGATAATCTCTGGCATCCTCTGCGAACTGCATATACTGCTCTTTATAGTCCTCATAAGGTCCGAACTGGCTCACATCCTCATACGTCTCTTTGATCACGTTAGCCATGGTGCCTTCATCGGTCATGACCACTTCCTTCACATAGACGTTCTGGACCGCATTGTGGTACTCATCAAAATAGAAGCTCCCCCTGGGTGAATCCGTCACCTCCAGCGCACAGATCCCATCGATGATCGCCTGTGGATCGGATATATCCCATCCTACCGCATCCAATCCGCGGATGATACAGCGGATCGTATCATAGCTCTGGACAGCTACTGCATCAGGCTCATAACCATATTCCTCTATAAAAGCTTTTCTGAACGCCTGGTTTGCGGCATTCTCATCTCCATCGGAATAAAAGCTGGCAGAAAGGACGCCCACAAAGCCATCAGAGACTTCAGAGAGAACGTTAGTGTCCGCCACGTTGGTACCGCCAATGATCTGTCCGAACTTATTGTTCAGACCATACTGCTCCCAAGCCTTCCAGAACGCTACGATCGGAGAACCGCCATCGTTCAGAAATACAGCGTCATATTCCCCGGCCATGGAGGATACCTGGGTCATGATCGAACTAAAGTCCAAGTTCCCTTCCGGATACCAGATATATTTGATCTCCTCGCCTCCATTTTCCATAAAGCCTCTGGCAAAGCCGGCCGCTTGTCCCCAGGGATAGGAATAATCCGCTCCGATGGAGATGATCTTCTTATACCCGACTTCCTTTGCGATATACTCGCCAAAGTTGAACATGACCTGATCGGCCGTCCAGCCTGCCCGGATCATATTGGGGGAGAAGTCACGCATGGTCATATCCTGGGTAGCCGAATAGGACGGCATGAAGATCACATCCTCATTCTTTTTCAGCCAGTCTGCCTGTGCATCGCCTTCAAATCCGGTGACCGAACCCATGATGAAAAGACAGCCATCCTGCTCTTTTAATTTGCTGCACTTGGTCACAGCCAACTCCGCCTCACATTTCGTGTCTTCGATCAGGAGCTCCATATCCTCCTCACGGCCTTCCATCTTGATCCCCAGGAGTGCGCCGTTCACTGCATTCTCGCCCAGGTTTGCCACGAATCCGGAATAGGGGACCGTGATACCTACCTTGATCTTTTCAGCCGGTCTTGCCCTTTCGCCTTCTGCCGTGTCTCCTTTTTCTCCATCTGCCGCCGCAGCAGTCTCCTGGGCCTTCTGCTCCTCCTGCGCTGCCGCTGCGGTGGTATCCACAGCTCCACCCGCATCCGTGTTTTTGCCTCCGCAGGCCGTGCAGAGCATCGCTGCCGCCAGGACCATCGCCGCTAGTTTCTGTGTGTTTTTCTTCATTCTGTTTCCTCCCGTTTATCATTTATATATTTTTTCCTTCTCTTAGGTCAGCGCTTTATCTGCCATCCTTTATGCTTCAGAAAACCGGATCTTCTTGAACCGGCCTATATGCTCCGGCATAGCCTGCTCCACCGGGAAGCGCTCTGCGCTGGATGCCCCGTAGAAGCCATGAACGCCATGGGTATTCTGGAGGATATAAGCCGCATCCTCCGGCATGGCGATCGGTCCGCCGTGACAGATGACCATCACCTCCGGGTCGATCGCATAGGCCGCGTCCCGGATCTCCTGTACGAACTTTACCGCATCATCTAAAGTCATAGCCGATGCGGCCCCGATGCTCCCGCCGACGGTACAGCCTGCATGAGCCACGATGATATCTGCTCCTGCACGCACCATTTTTTCCGTCTCCTTTGTATTAAAGCAATAGGGGGTCGTGAGCAGATCCATCTCATGGGCGATCGCGATCATCTCCACTTCCTTATCATAGCTCATACCGGTCTCCTCAAAGACCAACCGGCAGTTTCCGTCAAACAGGCCGATCGTCGGGAAATTCTGTACACCAGAAAATCCTATCTCTTTGACCTGGCGCAAGAAGTAGCGCATATCCTTAAAGGGATCCGTCCCGTTCACCCCGGCCAGCACAGGTGTATCCTTGACCACTGGCAGCACCTCTCCGGCCATCTCCATGACGATGGCATTAGCGTCCCCATAAGCTAAAAGCCCTGAGACCGATCCTCTTCCAGCCATCCTATATTTTCCTGAATTATAGATGATGATCAGGTCTGTACCTCCGGTCTCCTCAAATTTTGCGCTGATCCCTGTACCAGCTCCCGTCCCTATGATCGGGATCTTCTTATCGATGTTCTCGCGCAGCCTCCTTAAGATCTCGCTCCTCTCGATCCTTGGCATCTTTTTTTCCTCCTTAAATATCTATCTCTCTGGCAGATCTTCTCGGTTAAAACGTGACCACTATCACGTCTCATTGAACCGTATCCCTTTAAACTTCCGGATATGGGGCGGCAGGGCCGCTTCGATCGGGAACCGCTCAGCGCTGGATGCCCCATAAAAACCGTGGACCCCCTTTGTATTCCTCAATATGTACTTTGCGTCCTCTGGCGCAGCGATCGGACCGCCATGGCAGAGCACGATCACATCCGACCGGATAGCTGCCGCCGCATCCCGGATCTCCTGGATCTTTTTCACTGAATCATCCATGGTAACGACGGATCCTGCTCCGATCGACCCTCCCACTGTACAGCCCATATGAGCCACGATCAC
This sequence comes from uncultured Lachnospiraceae bacterium, assembly GCA_910588895.1. Lineage (GTDB taxonomy): Bacteria > Bacillota > Clostridia > Lachnospirales > Lachnospiraceae > Caccovicinus. The sequence goes on along the minus strand of CAJUSS010000030.1, from coordinate 15,921 downwards.
ATCTGCTCCGGCCTTAGTCATGGCCTCTGCCTCCTCCGGCTCAAAGCAGTAGGGCGTGGTCAAAAGGTCCATCTCATGGGCGATCGCGATCATCTCCACTTCTTTATAATAACCTAGCCCTGTCTCTTCAAAATTCGCTCGTGCCCTTCCTTCGAACAGACCCACTGTGGGGAAATTCTGTACACCGGAAAACCCGATCTCCTTGATCTTCTTTAAAAAGAAATGCATGTCTTTAAATGGATCTGTGCCATTTACGCCAGCCAGGACCGGAGTATCCTTGACCACCGGGAGGATCTCGCCGGCCATATCCATGACGATAGCATTGGCATCCCCGAAGGCCAGCAGTCCGGCATCTGACGCCCGGCCAGCCATACGGTAACGACCGGAATTATAGATGATGATCAGGTCGCTCCCGCCTGCCTCCTCAAACTTGGCACAGATCCCCGTGCCTGCTCCTGTCCCGATGATCGGGATCTTATCCGCGATATTTTTATTAAGTCTTTGAATGATCTCACTTCTTGCGATAGATGGCATTTTTTTCTCCTTTATCCTTACTCCTGCCAGCAATGATATCCTCTGCATATCGGTCCCACATCGGGTCTGCCGGCCATCCTAGCCGATCAGTCCAGCATATCCAGCAGCATCTCAACGATGGTCTTAGAGAACGTCATATCATTGATATTGGCATCCACCTCCCGGACTCTGATCGTCTCCTCCAGTCCCTCTTTTATCTTCTCGAACAGCAGCCGGTCGGTCTCCCAGTCCTGGAAGAGCTGACCCTCTCCGTCCAAGATCGATACACCCTTCAGCGGAAATGCAAAGCATACCTTTCCCTTTGCCTTGTTTGCTTTCTCGGCAAACATCTCTCCCAGCCGCAGGTTATCCTCCCGGTCGGTCCTCACCAGGGTCACCATGGGGTTCCATTCATATATGATCCTGCTCCCGTCCTTGAACTTCGCCGGCACCGTATCCATAGGGCCAAGATTGATCATGTCCACACATCCCGGGACGATCAGCTGCGGGATGCCCATAGCCCCGGCCCCATCCAATCTCTTTGGACCTGCTGACAGGATCCCTCCTCCGATCTCATCGGCCCACTCTGTGGTGGTCACATCCAACACCGCAGCAGGATAGCCTTGACGGATCAATTCTTCCATGGCCCTCCCTCCGGTACCGGTGGCATGAAATACCATGGTGTCATATCCGGCCTCATCTAACAGTCCCATACACTGCTCCACACACTGTGTACTATTTCCAAACATAGAGATAAAGATGATCGGTCTGTCCTCTTTTGCTATCTCTACTTCCTGTGCCGCCATCCCACACACCGCTCCGGCCGCTCTCGACAGGATGACCCGTGAAAACTTATTGATACCGCAGATATCTACGATGGAGGGGAACAGGACGATATCCTTTGTAGAAACATAAGGGGAAGTATCTCCGGAAGCCAAGGTTGTGATGCAGACCTTTGGCACGCCCACCGGCAGTCCTTGCATGGCAGTAGACACGATGGAGGTCCCGCCTCCTCCGCCCATCCCGATGATCCCATCCAGCTTTCCTTCAGCAAAGAGCTTTTTCACAAGCACCTGGGCACCTTGCGCCATGACCTTCATAGCTGCTCCTCGGTCGCCCTGGCCCCTCAGGAGAGGCAGCTCTCCCCCTCCTGCCAGAGCGATCTCCTCAGCCGATACATGGACCGGGAACCGCTCTGTACTTCCCATGACACCGGCGTTCATGGCGATCACATCCACATCTCTCTTCACCAACTCATCATAGAGATACTTGAATTCGAGATCTTTCGTATCGAAAGTTCCCAGCATAACAATGTTTTTGTGCATCTTATCTAACCACCTCCGTTTTTCATTTTATGTTTTATCTATTTTGCTTTTGTTAGCATAACATTATCATAATTTATTTGTGATGTCAACAATAACTTTATATTTAATTATCAAAATTTTATGATGTGATCTTGTTAGATGACGAATGGACAAAAAAATACCTCTGCTCTCCTTGAGCAAAGGTATCTTTTCCATAATGGCATCTTTATACACGATCGTTCAAAGGATCTTTTGATCCAACGACCTTGTGGTCTCACTAAGGTACATCTGAGGCGACAGATAGATCCGCCTCACCGGCAGGTCCGGCCGCTCGATCCGCTGCATCAGGTGATACACAGCAGCTTCTCCGTAGCGCTTCTTGCTGATCCCCATACTGGTAAAGGGGATCGGGAGCGCGCTGTCTAGATCGCTGTTAAAGCCGGTGATCGAGATATCGTGCGGGATACGCAATCCCAATTTGTTCAAGATGAACATGAGGGACTGGGCATACGCATCTGTACTGCACATGATCAGCGTGGGGAGGGTCCCTTTCTCCTTCCGCTCTTCTAGTTCCGTGTAGATATCCTCGGCCTCATAGTAATTGGACTTATCCCATACGGCCACGATCTGGGCATCACTGTTCTTCACAGCCTCATAGATGCCGTCAAAGCGCTTTTTCATAGAAGGCCGGTCCATAGGCCCGAAATAGGCGATCTGTTTATGGCCCATAGAGATCATCTTTTCACAGAGCACGCAGGCTCCCTCCCTGTCGCTCAGGCAGATCGTGTCATAGCCGAACATATTATAGGGCGGATAGGTCATCACCATGACCGGTTTTTGGAAGCCCTCCAGCCTTGACACACAAGGAAGGCTCTTATAGCCTGCAAAGATGATCGCCGATGCCTCCCTGAGCTCGTTATCGTCGACCTCCTCATCCATCTGCTCGATGACCCTTAATCGGAGGGTATAATGGTTTTTGTTCAGTTCGCTCTCCACCCCAAGTATGACCTTCATCCAAAAAGAAGGATCCTGGGCATCGTTTTGAGGGATGAGCATCACCACATAATGATCCACCGAAACAGGGGCCGCCTGGTCCTTTTTGACATATCCCAGCGCATTGCAGGCGGTCAGTACCTTCTGCCGGGTCTCCTCGCTCACCCCTGGTTTTCCAGCCAAGGCCCTGGATACAGAATATTTTGACAATCCCGTCTCCCGGGCGATGTCATCCAATGTGACTTTTTTCCTTGCCATGTCGATCATCCTTCTCTTTCATCATAATATTAGTGCTAACACATAATATTGCGCTTGTCCTTATTATTATAATGTAAACGAAAACAATGGATAAATCAACTAGTTTATTGCATGACCACAGATCTTCTCACCCAACTGCTCACCCATATACCCACTTCAATCCCACCGACAGCACAGCCGCCAGGACCCCTGCCAGGACCGTGCTCCACCAGATCATGACCTGTCCGCCTAAAAACGGCGGCAAGAGGAGCATCAGGACCAGCATGAGCGCTGGCTCTATATAGGTCAGGATATAGGAGACCTTATCCTTTTCCGTGGCGTAAAAGCATGCGGTGGTGATCCGGTTGACCGCCACAAAGGGCAGCGCCACAAGGAAGATGGGGATGATCTGCCCAATCTTTCTGCTGACCTCCTCCGACGCGCCAAAGAGCGGCCCGATGCTGTCCCTGACCACGAACATAAGGAAGCCGCTGGCTATCGACAGGAAAAGCGCCGTCCCATAGGCGGCCTTCTGGGTATCCTTTAGCATATCCGGCTTTTTTTCTCCGTGATACCGGCTCATCAGCGGCTGGCTCCCATCTCCGACCCCCTGCAGCATCAGATAAACGATGCAGACGATATAGGCGATACAGGCATAGACCGCCACGGCCTTCTCTCCGCCATAGGCCATGGAAAAACGATTGACGATCATCAGGGTGATGTTCGGCGTCATGGTCAGGCCAAAGGGAGCGATCCCGATCTTCACGACCGAGCGAGCCGTATACACAGCCTCCTCCAGGGAGATCTTCATCACGATCTGCTTTTTTCGCAGCAGATAGAACACTGCGGTCAGCATGGTCACCCCCTGCCCGATGACCGTCGCCCAGGCCGCTCCCTTGATCCCCAGCTCCATGACCCATACAAACTGGCAGTCCAGAAGGATGTTCGTGATGAACCCGGCACCCATAGCTATCATCGCATAAAAGGGACCGCCATGATTGCGGATAAAAGGGACCAGTCCGGTCCCGAAGATCTGCGGCATGGCTCCCAGTGCGATGACTGTGATATACGCCTCCCCTAAAGCCATGAGCTCTCCCCTGGCCCCCAAAAGGCCCAAAAGGGGCGTTGCCGAAAGATAGATGACGGCTGTCAGGACCACACTGGTGAGCAGCAGCAGCCACAGACTGCCTGCGATGAATCTTCTGGCCTTCTGCTCTTTCTCCTGGGCCATGCTGATCGAATAGTAGATCGCGCCTCCCATACCGATCCCCGTCCCCAGCGCCTGCAGCACGGCCACGATCGGATAGGCGATATTGATCGCGGAGAGCCCGCTGTCCCCGATGCTGTTCCCCACAAAAAAGCCGTCCACGATCGCGTAGATCCCCGACAGCGCAAAGGACAGCACCGACGGGATCACATAGCAAAAAAAACGATCCCGCTCACTCATCTTGTCCATTTTTCCCTGCATGATCCGTCACCTCTCTTTCAAATAACAGATTAAATAGTTCCATGATATCCTGCAGCTGTTCCATCCGCTCATACCCAATCCGTTTGCACACCCGCTCCTCGGCACAGAGCAGCGGCTCCACCATCCTAAAGGCGTACTGCTCTCCCTCCTGCGTGAAGCTCAGCAGCTTTTCCCGCTTATCCTCCTTTGACGGCTCCAGTGTGATGTAGCCTCTGGCCTTCAGATCCCGGATCACCGTATTGACCGTCTGCTTCAAAAGCCCATAGCCTTCCCCGATCTCCTTCTGGGTCAGCCGGTCCTTTGTCTTCATCGCATACAGGACCATCAGTTCCGGATAACCGATCCCCTGGACGTTCGCCCATCGGACATACAGCGCCGTCCCCTTGGACCAGACGGAGTAAAACTCGCCGTTCCTTATCATATCAAACATCCTGCCGCCTCCCTAAAAGTATTTTATACAGACTATAATAGTATTTATACATACTATTGTCAAGCCTTTTTTATGTTTGCAAAGAGCGGATCCTTATTTTTCACAGGCTGTCCAAGAGGGCCGCTGCAAAAAGGGCCTGTCACACAGGCAGGGACGCGAAAAAAGATCTGCCGCGGCACACATCTTTATGCCCGCTGCGGCAGATCTTCTTTATCCCTGGTCCTTTATTCCCGGGACTTTCCACTGACGATGAACTCCATGATCATCTCCAGATCCTCCTGATCCTCGATGATCAGCTCCAGCTGTCTGGCGTATCCATGGGCGAACACCCCGGCCACGGCCAGATACTGGGAAAGCCTTGACTTTAAGTTGATCCGGTCCCCTTCTTCCGAGACCAGCTCTACATTTCCCTTACACTTATTGATGATCTCGAACAGGCCCGCGATATTGGTCACATTTTCAAGGGTCATTTCCTTCCTCGCTCTGTGTACTTCTTTGATCTATCCGGATATAGAGATATGGCCGCACACTAGGTCCACCAGAGCGTATGGCGCAGGTGGGACATCGTATAATACAGATCCCCGCCGGGGATCTCCGGGATCAGCATAGGCACCAGCATGAGGATCACCGGCGTTTTCAAGACCCGGGCCGAGATCTCGCTGATCGCTGCCACAAATAAGCTGGCAAAGAACAGCCCGATGAACATCCCGTATCCGTTGGCGACGCACAGCAGACAGACCGCCCAGCCTAACCCGCTCCCGACCGCGATCCAGGACAGCTTTCGGTCAGAGACGCCAAACAAGACCGCAAATCCCAACGAACCGGCTATCCCCATCAGTGTTTGGATCACATAAGCCTTCATACGCCGCCTCCAAACAGCAGGATGCTCGCGAACCCCATAGCCACCGCGATCGCCTTTAAGAGCGCCTAGCTCATATTTAAAAGCCCGCTGATCATGTCTCCGTTGATCATATCCCGCAGGGAATTGGTGAGCTGGATCTTGGGGAGCACCAACATGATCGTATCCTCCACACGGTCCACCTCCGCCCCGTGCGTGAGCAAGAGCTCTCCGATATCCATGACCACCGCCAGGAGGCAGTCCATCCTTTCCTCCTCGCCGCCATGGATCACATCCACTGTGGATCCCACTACATCCATATCCTTATCCTCTTCTATCCTTTTTGCTGCCGCCGGTATCCAGCGGCTGTGACTGATATCAGTGGATAGTATAAACCATGCAGTTACTCGTGTCAATCTCTTACTGGTCCCGCAGAGCCTCCTCCTGCAGCTGATCGAACCTTGCCATGCACTGGTCTATCGTAGCCCCTTCCAGCAGCTCGCGTACGATCTGACAGGTGTTCCCCCACTGCTCCACCTTCATCCCTGCATTCGAGCCCAGGACATAGATCCCCTCCTTGATCTTGTCGTTCAAGGGCTTTAGCGCCGGGATGCACTCTACCTCTACGTTCTTTGAAGGCGAGATCACCTTGTTGATCTCTGCATACATCTGGAGCGCCTCGTCGGAGACCATCACATCCAGCATCGCCATGGCATCCTCTGCATGCTCCGAACCTGTGCCCACGGCGATGCCGGTCATCGGCATGACCGGCATCTGGCCACGGCTGCTGGGGAATCCGATCACCCGCATATCAAAATCCGGGGCTCCATAGGCGGTATCCGCATTGGCCGCACCCCAATAGGCCATGACGATCGGGGTCTTCTGTGCCAGGAAATCCGGTCCTTCCCCTTCGATCGCCTCACTGACGAGCGCTTTTTTTGCATCGATGTAGCCGCGGTCGATCAGCTCCTGCAAAAATGAAAAGCCAGGGCGCATATAGTCGCTGTATCTGCTCTCTCCGCTGTTGAGTGCCGCGATCTGGGCTTCTGTATCCCCTCCATTGTACAGATCCGCATAGGCGATGGCAAATACAAGAAGCTCCAGCCACCAGCGGTTGGCGCCGATGGGGGTCTCGATCCCGTTCTCCTTAAACACCCGGCAGCATTCCAAAAAGTCCTCCGGTGTTTCCGGCAGCGCCAGGTCATACCGATCGAACATATCCTTATTGACGAACAGACCGTAAGCGACCACCTCCTGTGGGATCGCGACCAGCTTTCCGTCTACCGTGTTCGCCGTTTTGACGATCTCCCGCAGATCCTTTGCGTTGTCCAGCCCGGACAGATCCATCAGCAGCCCTTCCTCGCCTAAGGTCAGGATCGTGTCCGGGTTCAGCAGATACAGATCGTCCATGTTATTGCGCACCCGGTCCAGCGCCACTTCATCATAGGTCTTATCCTGGTAGTCTTCCGCTGTATACGTTATATAGTCCACCTGTATGCCCATCTTCTCCTCAGCCAGGCAGACCGTCTGCTCCATTGCGTTCCTGGCAACATTATCGCTGTTGGGATCGGTCTTTTCCATGGGGCTGAACAGGGCCACCACCTGCACCTCCTCTTCCTCAGCTTCAATGAGGTTTTTACCCTTCTCCTCCTTGCTGTTGCAGGCGCCCAGCAAAACAGTCCCTATCCCGATCAGGCAGACAGCGGCTATCCTTTTGGATCTACCTTCTCCGTCACGTTTCATTTCTTAATCCCTTTCTCTGCAAACATTGCCTGATGACTTTCTTTAACAACTCGATATCGATCGGCTTTGCCACATGGACATCCATGCCCGCCTCCAGCGCCGCCTTTTCATCCTCCGCAAATGCGTTGGCCGTCATGGCGATGATGGGGATCAGTGTGGCATCGTCCCGCTTTAATGTCCGGATCGCCCTCGTCGCCTCGTAACCGTTCATGACCGGCATCTGGACATCCATGAGGATCGCGTCAAACTCGTCTGTGGCGGCATCTGCAAAACGCTCCACCGCCAGCTTTCCGTTTTCCACGACCTCGCAGCTGGCACCCTCGATATCCAAAAGCTCTGTCAAGATCTCCGCGTTGATCTCATTGTCCTCCGCGGCCAGGAAATGCAGTCCTTCCAGGCTGTTATCCGCTCCTTCCTCCGCAAAGATCGTATCGCTCTGCTCCGCCTGCACCTCCAGGATCTTTTCTTTCAATGCAGAGACAAAGAAGGGCTTTTCCAAAAGCTTGGCGTTCTCGATCTGGAAGGCTCCTTCTATGCCTTCCGCCCCATAGGAGACCATGAAGAAGACCGGTACCGTATCGGATATGCACTCCCGCAGCTTGACTGCTGCCCGGATCGGATCCGTGTCCGGCAGCTCCCAGTCTAAGAGGATCGCCTGACAGTCTCTCTTGCAGCTGCCCTTTTGCATCTGCTCCAGGGCCTCACCCACACTGTGGGCCACATCGATCTGGACATCCGTGTCCTTCATCTGCAGCCGGATGTTATCACAGACCTCTTCGTCCCCATCCACCACCAGGATCCGCCCGATCTTGCATTTCTCCCAGAAGTGTTCATCCGCCTGGCTCTCCGGTATGCGGAAGCCCAGCTCGACCCTGAAAAGGCTCCCTTTATCGATCTCACTGAAGACCTCTATGGTCCCTCCCATCAGATCCACTATGTTCTTTGTGATCGCCATCCCCAGCCCAGTGCCCTGTACCTTGTTCGTGGTACTGTTCTCTGCTCTGGTGAACGCGTCAAATATAGTCTCCAGGTAGTCCTGGCTCATCCCGTAGCCGTCATCCTCCACCTCGATCCGGATATGCTCATACTGGCTGGAACGCTGCTTGAGGCCGATGATACGGAACCAGATGTTCCCTCCCGCCTGCGTGTATTTCACTGCATTGGAAAGGAGATTGAGCAGGATCTGATCGACCCTGGTCTCATCGCCCAGCAGATGATCGTGCTTGATCCCGGTCACTTCCACATGGAAGGACTGGTCTTTTGCCTTTGCCATGGGCCGGATGATCGCATCCACGGAAGCCACCAGATCTTTTAAGGTGAACCGGTCCACTGTCAGCACCATCTTCCCGCTCTCGATCTTTGATACGTCCAGGACATCGTTGATCAGGCTGAGCAGATGCTGGCCTGATGCCATGATCTTCTTTGTATATTCCCGCACCTTGACCGGATCGTCCGCGTCCAGGGCCAGTAAGGTGGTAAAGCCAAGGACTGCGTTCATCGGGGTGCGGATATCATGGGACATATTGGAAAGGAAGGTGGTCTTAGATCCACTGGCGATCTGGGCCGCCTGCAGCGCTTCTGCCAGCTGCTTGTTATGGAGCTCCCGTTCCTTTTCCCGCTCCCTCCTGATCTTTTCCTGCTGCCTCTGGTTGAGATAATAGAGGATGCAGCACAAGAAGAACGCCGCCAGCATGACCACCACCACGATCAGGATGTTCTGGTTCACGGTCCGGCCCTCCTGCTGGATCGCCTCCACCGGCACATACCCCACCAGGAAGACGGTCCCATCATTGACCGACCACATATAATTCAGCGCGTTCACGTTCCGGATATCATGATAGAATAAGATATCCTTCCCGCTCTCCAGACAAGCAGCGACCTCTGCCCGCAGCTCTTCATCGACGATGCTGTTCGCCCGGTAAAAATCGGTAAGATCTAAGTGGCCCGCGCTGCGCTGCCCCATCCCTTTAGGCTTCAGCACAAAACGCTCGCTCTTTGCATCCATGATATAGAGGACCGCTTTGTCATTATAAAACCCAGACGGCAGCGACCGGTCCAGTGTATCATAGATATACTCGATATAGAGGGATCCGATCTCCTTCCCATCCTTTTCCACCGGACATTTCATCGTATACGCCCAAGCCCCCATGTAGTTCACATAAGATCTTGAGACCTGCAGCCCGTCTACCGTCCTTTCCGGCGAAAGATCTAAGCCGTCCTCGGTAAAGACATCCCCTGTATTGGACACGCCTTCCGTCTTTCCTGACAGGATCAGCGACATCTTGACCATGGACTGGTTTTTCTCATAAGAACAGATATAACGCTCCGGGTCCTCCGCATTCCCGATCTCCTTTGCGACCAGCTTCTGGAACTCCGCTTCATTTTTCAAGATCGCCTCTATGGTACACCGGATCAGATCCAGGCTCTCGCTCAGGTTTTGGATCGCGGAAGCTGACATCTCCTCGGACAGCTTCCGGGACACCGAAAAAACAACGGCACCTAAGATACAAAAGACCAATATGATCGAAAGGAGCAGTGTATGCCCCCGGCTCTCTCTGCTCCTGCCTTGCTTCTTTTCCATCTCTGCTCTCCATCTCACCGCTCAGGGCGGTGATGTTAGTCTCGACTTTCTGTATATAAAACTATTATACTCTTTTCCCGCTTTTCCTGTCAATCCATTCCATTGAGATGTGGCGATACCGAAAAAATGCGCTGCGATCCACACCCACGCCAGAACGTCCTATCGCAGAGATATGTCGCAGATAGTCTGCCGCGGGAGGGGCATATCACAGCGTCACCTCGCTCTGGGAAAACGCAGCGGTACTAGGACGCGTGAAAGACCCCGCGGGGGACCGGGCCTTCGGATGCGGACGGGGGACCGGTCATGTGCCTGCACCTGCACAACGATCGGCGCGGGTGCAAAAAGTAACAAAAAAGCGGCCCGGCCGATCAAAAAAGTAGACAAGCCCCCAAGAAACCAGTACAATAAAAGATGATCTCGCAGCACAGCGATCGGATCGATCATAGATAGACCAAAAGAAGGAAAGGGGAGGATCGGTTATGGAAAAACTGGTATGGAATGAAAAGCTCAACATCGGCGTCGAGGTGATCGACAAAGCCCATGCTGAGCTTTTCCGTATTGTGGGAAAGATGATCGAACTGGTGGAGGATGGGACGCATCGCCAGACCGCCTGCAAGGAGGGCTTGCGGTATCTGGAGGAGTATACGATGAAGCATTTTTCCGAGGAAGAAGCGTATATGCGTTCGATCCACTACCGGGGCTATGCAGAGCATAAAAAGGTACACGACCACTTTCGGGAGCAGACGCTGGTATCATTCCGGAAAAGCCTGGAGGCATCCGGATATACAAAGGTAGCGGTGGAGCGTTTCCTGGGCGTGCTGCTGGGCTGGCTGACCGGTCATACCATGACCGAGGACCAGGAGATCGCGGGAAAGCTATCCTCGCCAAAGTCCTTTGTGCAGCCGTCAGAACCATCGGCAGAGATAGAGGCGGACCTGGTGGCTAAAGCAGTAGGACAGGCGATGCAGGATGTGTTCCGCTTAAACGCGGATCTGGTAAATGCCAGCTATAACGGACGGAGCATGGGGATGTCTTTTTACAGCCGCCTCTGCTATGATATAGAGGGCGGCGGGAAGGTGCAGCTCCTTTTCGGCGTGGAGGAGCAGCTGATCCGCCGGGGCGTGGGTCTGCTCTTCGGTCTGCCCGCCATGCAGGATACGGCCATGGTCCAGGAGGTCTCCCTGCAGATCTTTGAGCAGTTCCTCCATCACATGCGTAAACTGTTCCAGCCCGATACGACCTACCAGCTCTGTAAGGCAGAGCGGCTGACCCGGGACGAGTTCCGCTCTGATTTCATGACCCGATACCCCTACCACATGCTGTTTGAGACACGGCTGGGTCATTTTGCCTTCTGCGCCCGCACATGGCAGGTGAAAAAAAGAAAGCACCCAACAAGGCGCTTTCCAAAAACGTATCCTGATAGGATCTGATCGCGGCCCATCCGGCCGATCCATAGAAAAACCTTAAGAACGATCTGCTGACCCGGTCGCTTTCGGCAGCAGGTCTTTCATGCTGTCCAGCCCGATCGCCAGGGTGGACATATTATGGACCATGGCCGATGTGGTGGGCCGGATCATCCCACCGACCCCCAGTAAAATCAACGTAGAATTGATCCCCACGATCTCAAAGTAATTTTTGCGGATCCTCCTGATCATCTCCTCCCCCAATGTCCGCAGGGTCACCAGCCTGGACAGGTCATCCGCTCCGATGGTCACATCCGCGATCTCTCTGGCGATCTGGGCGCCGTCGCTGATGGCGATACCCACATCTGCCGCCGACAGCGCCGGTGAGTCATTGATCCCGTCTCCGATCATGATCACCTTCCTCCCTGCTTTCCGTTCTTTCGCCACATACTCCGCCTTATCCTCCGGCAATACCTCCGCGTGATACCCGTCTACACCGACCCTTGCCGCGATCGCGCTGGCGGTCCGCTCGCTGTCCCCCGTCATCATCACGATCTTCGTAAAGCCCTTGGCCCGCAACGCAGCCACTACATCCGCGGCCTCCTCCCGCAGAGGATCCTCGATGCAGATCGCTGCGGCCAGCTGTCCTTCTATGGCCAGGTACAGATGGGAATACTCCTCCGGCAGGGCGTCAAACCTCTCCTGCTGCCCCTTTGGTATCCGGCATCCCTCATCTTCGAAGACGAAATGATAGCTCCCGATCACCACCTTATGTCCATCTACCATGGAAGAGATCCCGTGGGCTACGATGTACTCCACCTTAGAATGAGTCTCTTCATGGGTGAGCCCTCGCTCCTGGGCCGCCTGGACCACGGCTCTGGCCATGGAATGGGGAAAGTGCTCCTCCAGGCAGGCTGCGATGCAAAGCAGGTCGTCTGTGTCTGTCCGGGCAAAGGGGACCACATCCACAACTGTAGGCTGCGCCTTTGTCAAGGTCCCGGTCTTATCCAGTACGATCGTATCGGCCTCGGCGATCTTCTCTAAAAATCTCCCGCCTTTCACTGTGATCTGGTAGGTATTGGCCTCCCGGATCGCAGACAGCACTGTGATCGGCATCGCCAGCTTCAGCGCGCAAGAGAAATCCACCATCAGCACGGACAAGGCCTTTGCCGCGTTCCTTGTGAGCAGGTACACAGCGGCAGTCCCCAGCAAGGTGTAGGGCACCAGCCTGTCCGCCAAATGCTCAGCCTTTCCTTCCATTGAAGACTTTAACCGTTCTGACCCTTCGATCATCTGGACGATCTTTTCATACTTGTTAGTTCCAGAGGTCTCCCGGACGCAGACGGTGATCTCCCCCTCCTCCAGCACAGTGCCCGCGTACACATAGCCGCCCTCTTCCTTAGGGACCGGAAGGGGCTCCCCGGTCATAGAGGACTGGTTCACCGATCCTCTCCCTGCCGTCACGATCCCGTCGAAGGGGATCACATTTCCCATGCGGATCACCACATGTCCGCCAGGCTTTACCGTCTCTGTGTCCACCAGGACTTCCTTTCCGCCCACCAGGAGCCAGACCTTGCTGATATTGAGAGCCATGCTCTTTGCCAGGTCTCCCACCGACCGCTTGCGGGTCCATTCCTCTAAGATCTCTCCGATCCCTAAAAGGAACATCACCGATCCTGCCGTCTTCATATCCCTGCGCAGAAGGGAGACCGCGATGGCCGTCCCGTCCAGGACCGGCACCTCGATCTTCCGTCGGCAAAACGTATGGACGCCCCTCCAGATATAGCGTGCCGACTTACAGCAGACCGCCGCGTTCCTGGCGGGCATGGGGACGAACAGCTTGCCCGCCATGCGCAGCACCACCTTCCAAACGATCTTTTCTTTGTAGGCCCGGCTCATCTCCCGACCGGGGTCCTGCAGGACGATGTCCGGCACCGACACGTTTTTATAGGAAAACCGCTGCAGGAGACGGATCACCGCTTCTCTATCCCCTTCATAACAGATCGCCACATCCTGGTTCCTTTCATAGACCTTCACCGATGTGATAAAGGGCTGCTCCAGCAGATGATACTGGAGGATATCTGCCTCCTTGCACGACATCTGCCTGCAGGCCATATGGACCCGCATCCTCCCCTTTATCTCATGTACGACCTTAAACCGCATATCCTACTCTCCTTCCGGAGCGGCTCTTTCCTCCTTGAGAAAATGCCCTGCTCATCTATCATCCTTTTCCGGTCCCGCTTCCCGATCGGCCACTTCCTTAAAGCTGTCCTGCGCCTCGCTCCTGTCCTCATAGCCAAGATCTTCCGCTGCAGCCCTCTCCTTATTGACCTCCACGGCTTCCGCGTAGATGTCCTCCGCATTTTCCTGGATCGTGGTCACCGTCTTCATGACGCATCCCCTGGCCCGGAGCACTGCGGCTGTGCAGGCTACATAGGCCCTTTTGGCATCCTTGCTGGATAATATCTTGACCCCGGCTGTGCCGAACAATACTCCGGCGGCAAAGATCCCGGCCTTTTTTGCATCAAGTCTCTCTAAAATGTCCATCATCGCAAGTTTCCTCCTCATCTGTGTGATCTGGGTCATCTGTGTTTATACCCGGTATAAAAGGTCATGAACATGCAGAACACTGCCGCCCACGCCCAAAACCTGTGTTTTTTCATATGGCAGCCCTCCTTTTTTTGATGATACCATCTTCATCAGGCTCTTTCCAGCAGTTTTCTCCTACTTGAGATATTTTCTCATTTTCTCGATGGCTTTAGACCACTCCTTTACACCCATCCTTCAGCAGGAGCAGCACAGATCTGTCGCCCTCTAGCGGTATCCCATCTCTTTGCTGTATCGGTCCATGACATAGCGGATATCGCCCGGGCCTGCGGGAAATAAAAAAAGACCGCTGCATCATCAAGGTGATAACGATGTGCGATCTTGCGATGATCCGCTTTTTCTCTGAGCCATCTGGTCATCTGACAGGAGGCCGTCCGTCCTCCTTTGCAGCTGGATCCGGACACAGTACATCCAGCAGCCTCTCCTTGTACATCTCCTGCACCCAGGAAAATGTACCCAGTCCGATAAAGGAGCAGTCTACCTTGTGTCCCGCCTGCTCCAGCGCCCCCTTCCACTCTCCTGCCATATCATTTCTGGCGTGGTCCCCGGCTACCAGCATAAGGGGCAGCAGCTTTACCCGGCAGGGGCCGTTCTCCCCCAGCTGCCGGAGGATATCTAAAAGCCCCGGCCAGCCCTCCACAGTACCGATATAGATATCCTCCCGGCCCGCCAGGCGGAGCGCGGTCTGCAGGGCCGGATAGGCGGCATTTGCAAAATGCTCTGTGCCGTGCCCCATGTATACGATCGCCTCCCCTTTCTTTGCAGGATGGGACCGGGAGAGCTCCAGCGCGGACCTGCGGATATCCCCGGTATGGGCCAGCAGCGGGCGGCCTACCAAAAGCGATGCAAAACCGCCGGCCAACGCCTCCGCCTCTGCCTTCAGCTTATCATACTCTATGCCGTACAGCAGATGGGTGGGCTGGACCACCACCTGCCTTACCCCATCCCTCTGCAGCTCCTTTAACGCCTCTGTCAGGCTGGGAACGACCTCCCCTCGCCCGGCTAAGACCTTCCGGATAGTGGGGCTGGTGAAGGCCCGGAGGCATCGACAGCCAAGGGCTGCCCCTTCCAGAGCCTCCTCCACCGCCGTGATGCTGATGCGGGCCTCAGGCACGCTGGTCCCAAAACTGGTGATGACTACTGCTCGATCCATATCTCTTCCTCCTAAAAGGCGGCTGCCCTTACTTATCCATCGTTCAAGGTCTTTCGTTCACCATGCTCCGGCAGATCATACATCATCGTCCCCGGCGCGGATGTTCAATGTGGTCCCGGATGAACCACCGCTCTTTTCCCGGGTGGACAAAGCCTTTATCCCTCCTCAGCTCCCTTATCCGCTACAGCTTATCCTGGATCTTTTCCTGGGACAGCCCCGTCCTCTGGAAATGGGAAAGGACTGTATACAGCTCCTCTTTTGTCTTAAGATATGCGCTCCAAAAAGGCTTTCTCTCCCCTTCGCCATGAAAGCATCCCATGCAGTAACAGCTGCGGAAATGGGTGTGGCGCACGCCTACCGTATAGGTAGACCTCTCCAGGACCACCTTGCCGATCTCCCTGTTCTTTATGATGCCGCACTGGCCCGGCTGACGGACATAGCAGTAGTCCTGTGTGAGCCATGCCTTTGCCGTGAGAGTACCGGGACCGGCCATATATCTAAACGTCCATGCCCCGGCCATCTGTCCGGCAAAGTCCTCCTGGCTGGAGACATCCGGCAGAGTCCTTCGGATCGACGCGTTTAACGGCTTGATGTACTTTCGCTCATAGTCGGCCATATAGTTGATCAGGATCACCACACCTGCCTGGAACA
>CAJUSS010000029.1 GCA_910588895.1 uncultured Lachnospiraceae bacterium | reverse complement strand
TCCCTCTGCTGGTGAAGTTCATCGACGCGAAGGAGGACTTGAGCATCCAGGTCCACCCCGATGATGCTTACGCGAAGGTCCATGAGAACGGTGCCCGTGGAAATCCCCGTGATCTCCACCTGGCCCAGGCCATGGATGTGATCGGCTGCCCTTACACGGAGGATGTAGACCGGCGGGAGACCTTCCATGAGGAGGGCTATGACCGCACCTTCCTGGTATCCTGCCCCTTCTACACGGTAGAAAAATACGATATCCAGGACACTCTGTCCCTGGAGCAGGACCAGCCCTTCCTGCTGCTGTGCGTGATCGAAGGGGAAGGGACTATAGACAAGGAGGCGGTCAAAATGGGAGACTGCATGCTCCTGCCCGCCGGCTATGGTGTCGCGCAGATCCAGGGAGCCTTGCGCATAGTGACCGTCCATATCTGAGCATTGATACAAAACAACCTGCCGATGGCAGGTTGTTTTGTATGCTCCCGGTCTTTTTAACATTGTCAAGAGCACCTATCCATTTTCCGCCACCATGATCGGCTTTTCACAGAGGCCATAGAAGTACTTTCCGCGTTTATACATACGCGTTCACAGCACATCCCGCATCACCTTCAAAAGTTCCGCGACCGCGAAGGGCTTCGTCATATAAGCGTTCATCCCGCTCTCTGCCGCCCGTTTCCGGTCTTCTTCAAAGGCATTGGCAGATAGCGCGACGATCGGGATCTGGGAGAGGCCGGGGACAGGGAGCTGACGGATGGCGGCTGCGGCATCGTGTCCGTTCATGACCGGCATCTGGATATCCATCAGGATAAGGGTGTAGTCCCCCGGATGGGAGGACCGCACCTTTTCTACGGCCAGGTTTCCGTCCTCCGCCGTATCCACCAGGAAACCGGCATCTTCCAAAAGCTCGGTCTCGATCTCACGGTTCAGTTCGTTATCCTCCACCAGCAGGATCCGGCAGGGGAAGGGGAGCTGCAGCTGGACGTCCTCCGCGCCAAAAGAGAGGGGATCTTTTATATCCTGCAGACGGAGGGAAAGGTTTAATGTAAAGCAGGTGCCTTTTCCATAAACGCTGGATACCTGTATGGTCCCGCCCATCAGCTCAGCGATATTTTTGGCGATCGTCAGCCCCAGACCGGTGCCCTGTATGCCGCTTAAGGTGGTATTGGCCTGCCGCTCAAAGGGATCGAACAAAAAGGGGAGAAAATCGTTCCGGATGCCGATGCCGTTATCTTCGATGGCAAAGTGAAAAGCCAGATAGCCGGCCTGCGGGGGCATATCCTCGGTCACGATCAGCCGGACCATGCCTCCTGTATGGGTATACTTTACCGCGTTATCGGTGAAGCGGAGGATCAGCTGCACCAGATTTTTTTGGTCGCAGTAGACCTTTGGATGTGCCAGCTCTGTGGTGTCCTGTATAAAGGAGACCCCTTTTGCCTGTGCCCGAGGCCTGGTGACGGAATCGACCTCCTGGAGGATATCGAAAAGGCTGCAGGCCTCTTCCGCCAGATAGATCTTTCCGGATCCGATCCGGGACAGCTCCAGCACATCATTGATCAGCTGGAGCAGCTGATCGCAGGAGAGCTTTATCCGCGTCAGATACTCCTGGGTCTTTTCGTGGTCATGTTCGTCCGCATATTTGCTGGCCAGGGCGGTGAAGCCCACAAGGGCGTTCATGGGCGTGCGTATATCATGGGACATATTGGCCAGGAAGGTGTCCTTTGCTATGATGGCTGCCTTTGCCTGGTCCAGGGCACTCTGCAGGAGCTTCTTCTGCTCCATCTCATAGCGGATCTCGTCATCCAGCCGACGTCCGCCCATGATGATCTGGGATACATGGTCGGATCTGCCTACGTTCACCACTCTGAGCTGGAGGTAGCCGGTATCGGTATCCCCGATGATCCGGTAATTGAGATAAAAGGTCCGTTCATCTGCCAGACGTTTCCGCAGGAAGGCCGGATCCACCGTTTCCTTGAAAAGGTCACGGTCTTCCGGGCAGACCCAGGTGTCCATGTAATCCGCAAAAAAGCTGGAAAAGGTATGGAGAGAAAGATCGGATCCAAAGTATTCCTTTACCCGTCTGCTGAGCCGGTAGGGGAGGAGCAGGTCGGTGTCCAGATGGGCATAGAAGATCGTGTCGTAATCGATGCTCAGGCCCTCGATGATCCCCAGGCGGCGGCGCAGCTCCAGGCTGCTGGTCTCCAGCTCCTGGTCGTATCGGGCGATCGCGTCCTGCCACTTCTGCTCTTTTTGGATGTTGTCAAGGACCAGACGGGCATGTTCCCTCTGCTGCTGCTCGATCCTTTCTGTGGCATCTCCGGCGAACACATAATAGATATCCCCGTGATGGCTGTGGATAAAATGGCCATAATCATCGATCCAGCGGATCGCGCCGCCTTTTTGGATGATCCGGTATTCCACATGGTCCAGGTTATACTTATCGTGGGCGATCTGCTCCAGGATGCTGGCTTCTACTGCTTCCAGATCGTCGGGATGGACGATGCCGCGGAAGGAATTTCCGGTCAGCTCTTTAAACTCCTGCAGGGTATGGCAGTTAAAGATGCGGAGCAGGGCCTGATTGGCATAAAGGATCTCCTCCTCACCGTCCGCCCGATAGATAAAAAAACCGCCGGGCATCTCGTCCATGAACCGGGCGACTTGGAGTGCGGTGGCTCTGCTCTGCGCCTCGCTCAGCGGCGTGGCATCAGGGGGACCGGGAGCTGCCGGACGGTCTGGATCGACAGACTGACCGCAGCAGGGATCATCCAGTGAGGATAATAGATATTCGATCAGGTTATGACTGGGGGCAGTATAGTCGTCCAAGCAGTCACTCCTCCCTTCCGTTTGTCTTATCTAATGATCATAACACGTCAGAGGCCATCTGTCAAAATATCAGTTGCATAATCTTGTAGGATAGAATAAAATAAGGTTACTATCCACAGGTTGGCCAAAGGGTCTGCTGCGTGGGTGGATCTTTTAGAGGGACACAAAAAATGCGGGGCGTTTAGGGGCAGGAGAAGGGGAACATCGCGATGAAGATCTTAGTCATAAACAGCGGCAGCTCATCTTTAAAATTTCAGGTGATCGACTCGAAGACAGAGCAGGTCCTGGCAAAAGGGGTCTGTGAGCGGATCGGTATCGACGGGATCTTTACCTATAAAACAGACAGTGGGATCTCGGTCAAGGAGCCGGTGGCCATGGAGGACCATAAGCAGGCGGTCAATACCATATTAGAGACCTTGACCGACCCGGAGAGAGGCGTGCTGGAGGATTATTCCCAGATCGATGTGATCGGCCATCGGCTGGTCCATGGAGGAGAGAAGTTCACTGGGTCGGTGGTGGTCACGGATGCGGTCATCCAGGCGATGACCGAGTGCAACGACTTGGCGCCCCTCCATAATCCGGCAAACCTAGTGGGGGTGGATGCCTGCAGACAGATGATGCCGGATACCTTGATGGTGGGGGTATTTGATACGGCATTTAACCAGACCATGGAGCCGAAGGCGTTTCTGTATGGCCTTCCCTACCAATACTATGAGAAGTACAAGATCCGTCGCTACGGCTTCCACGGCATCAGCCATAAATATGTATCCAGCCGGGCCGCAGAGTTCATGGGACAAGATGTCAGGCGGGTGAAGACCATCGTCTGCCACTTAGGGAACGGGGCCAGCATATGTGCGGTAAAGTACGGAAAGGTCGTGGATAATTCCATGGGCTTTACGCCTTTAGAGGGGCTTGTGATGGGGACCCGGTGCGGGGACGTGGATCCCGGTGCTCTGGAGTTTTTGGCGAAGAAGGAGGACCTGGATTTCCAGCAGGTGATGACTATCCTGAACCAGGAATCCGGTGTGCTGGGGATCTCGAAAAACCTTTCCAGCGATTTTAGAGAGCTGAAGGACGCGGAGATCAAGTACAATGAAAAGGCGGCGCTGGCCCGAGAGATCTTTGCCTATAAAGTGGCGAAATATGTGGGGAGCTACGCAGCCGCCATGAACGGTGTGGACAATATCGTCTTCACAGCCGGAGTGGGGGAAAATGATTCCGATATCCGGGAGGAGATCTGCGGATATCTGGGCTTTTTAGGGATCGATATCGATGAGGTGATGAACCGGGAGCAGACCGAGGCGGTGAAGATATCGACTTGGGATTCCAAGGTAAATGTGCTGGTGATCCGGACCAACGAAGAACTGGAGATCGCGCGGGAAGCTGCGGAGGTGGCCCGGCAGGTGGAGCTGGAGAGCGGGAAAAGGTAACGGAGAGGGCAGATGGAAAAAAAGCAGGAGAAAAAAAGCGCAGAGCAAAAGGTGCAGGCGGTCAAAGGACGCAGGAGAAAAGAAAAGACAGAGGCAGGAGCAGAGGACCTGCAGAGGAAGAAAGCGCTGGCGCTTGAGGCCATCGCGCGTCTGAAGGAGGAATACCCGGATGCCACCTGTACGCTGGACTATAATGAAGCCTGGAAGCTCCTGGTGAGCGTGCGCCTGGCCGCCCAGTGTACCGATGCCAGGGTCAATGTGGTGGTGGAGGACTTATATAAACGATATCCGGATGTCGATGCCCTGGCGGAAGCCCCGGTGGAGGAGATCGAGAAGATCGTAAAGCCCTGTGGGCTGGGACACAGCAAGGCCAGGGATATCAGCGCTTGTATGAAGATCTTAAAAGAGAGCTATGGGGGAAAGGTGCCGGATCAGTTCGACCAGCTCTTAAAGCTGCCTGGCGTGGGGCGTAAGAGCGCGAACCTGATCATGGGCGATGTGTTCGGGAAGCCTGCGATCGTGACGGATACCCACTGCATCCGTCTGGTGAACCGGATCGGGCTGGTGGAGGAGATAAAAGAACCAAAGAAGGTGGAGATGGCCCTGTGGGAGATCATCCCGCCCAAGGAGGGGAACGACTTCTGCCATCGGCTGGTGCACCATGGACGGGAGATCTGTACAGCCAGGACCGTGCCTCATTGTGACCGGTGCTGCCTTCAGGATATCTGCGGAAAGCATGGGCTCGGCGGCCAAAGCAACAGCGGACAAAGGAGATAGCAAAACGGTATAGGAGATGATCTAAAGAAAGATCTGAGCAGAAAGGACGGAAGAAGGATATGGAACAGAGATATCCGACACGGATCAGTATGGAGGAAGGGATGGAGATGCTGTTATCGGCGGTCTCTCAGATAGAAATGGAAGAGGTCCATCTGCTGGATGCCAGCGGGAGGGTCTTGGCCTGCGATGTGGCGGCGATGGAGGACATCCCTCCATTTGACCGGTCGCCCTTGGACGGCTATGCAGTCCGCTCGGCGGATATCACGGCTGCCGGGAAAGACAGCCCGGTCACATTGAAGGTCATCGGAGAGGTGCCGGCCGGCTATGTGGCGGCGAGAGGCCCCGGGGAGGGGGAGGCGGTCAAGATCCTGACCGGAGCGCCTATCCCGGAAGGGGCGGATGTGGTGGTGCGGTATGAGGACACGTCGTTTACAAAGGAGGCGGTCACCCTGTACCAATCCATGCCGTCCGGGAGCAATATCGTAAAGGCTGGCGAGGATGTGCGCAGCGGGCAGAGTGTCATGTCCCAAGGCGACCTGCTGAACCCCGCCAGGATCGGGGTCCTGGCAGGCTTGGGCTATGAGCGGGTCGCCGTCTATAAAAAACCTGTGGTGCGGATCATCAGCACCGGGGATGAGCTGGTACCGGTGGCGGATAAATTGTCGCCTGGAAAGATCCGGAACAGCAGCGCGTATATGCTGCGGGCTTTTTTACAGGACTGGGGGATGGATGCACAGCTGTGCAAGATCGTAAAGGATGATGAGCGCTCGATCCGGGAGGCCATAGAAGCGGCCAGGATAGGGGCAGACTGCGTGATCACCACCGGAGGGGCGTCTGCCAGTGACCGGGACTTAGTGCTGCCGGCCCTGGAGGCGCTAAAGGCAAAGATCATGTTCTGGAAGGTACAGATGAAGCCAGGGATGGCTACGATCGCGGCGCAGAAGGAGGGCACGCTGATCCTCGGGCTATCTGGGAACCCGTCGGCCGCAGTGGCCGCGTTGTTCGCTTTGTGCCTGCCGGCGTTCAGGAAGATGTGCGGGCGAAGGGATCAGCAGCTGCCCATGGTGGAAGTGACCCTGCCGGACGGATTTGAAAAAAAGAGCCCTGGAGGCAGAGTGCTGCCGGGACGGCTGGAGATCCGGGGGACCACCCCCTGCTTTATCACCCAGAAGCGACAGACCAATGGGATGATCAGCCCATGGAGCGACTGCAATCTGATCGGGATCATCCCCAAGGGCTCCGGTCCGCTGGAAAAGGGATGTGTGATCCGAGCCTACTCGCTGGCCACATAAAGGGGCGGTGCTCTTTAATAGAGCATCGCCCCGTTTGCGTTCACATAATGGCCGTCCGGCGTAAAGCGTCCGGACCACATGGCTCCGGAGGCAGGATCTAGATAGTACCAGGCGCCATTGATCAGGCTCCAGCCTGTGACTAGCTGCCCGGTATTGGAAAGATGATACCAGTATGGTCCCACCTTCTGCCATCCGGTGGCCATGGAGCCGTCGCTCAGGCTGTAATACCAGGCGCCGTCCACCAGGAGCCAGCCGGTCTCCAGATAGCCCTGAGGATCAAAATGATACCACTTCCCGTCGATCATCTGCCAGGAAGCAAAGGGCCATCCGCCATTGTCATAGCGGTACCACCAGCCTGCGGCATCCCTTACCCATCTTCCGCTGGCGGAAGGGGCTGTGGCAGGGGAGGATCCCGGTCCTGCGGATGCCGCAGAGGAGTGAGAGGAAGCGCCTCCTGTGGCGGTGCCTTCATAGCCGGGGCCGGTATAGGAGTCGTGATAGCCGGAGCCGGAAGAAAAGTCGCTGTAGTCCCGGTTATCCGCCGCTTCCTCCCGGTCGATGGCCAGCTTCGGCGAGTGGGAGGACCACAGCTGGCTGGTATCGGCGCCGGCATCCACCGGCCGGACCCGAAAGGTGTAGGTGCCGCTCCTGGTGAGGTAGCCGGTAAAGTCATAGCGGTCCTGGGATGTCTTTTGTGTGGTGACCACCGCATTGCCATTGCCGCTGCTGTTCCAGCGGTAGAGGCGCACCTCATGATAGTCGGTCCCCAGGTCGTTCCAGACCGCTGTCCCATCCTCCCAGGAAAGACCGTAGTCCACAGGGGCGCCGTCTTGGGCCACCCGATCCAGATAAAGATCTAATTCCATGTAATGGCCACTGTCCAAGATCCGGGCGGAGGAAAAGGAGGCGCCATGGCCGCGCAGGGAAAAATGGCTTTTTGACGTATAGGAAAACGTATAGCCGTCTTCCGTGTAAAGTTCTACCCGGACCTTTGGCCTCTCGTTTTTCTGCCAGATGGTATGGTCGTTCAAAAAAGAGACATCTTCGATGGTGTAGCCGATGCCGTCATTTGCGGCAGACAGGGTCCCGATCGGGCTGCCTGCCGTTAAGTCCCCGGCATCGGTGATGGTGATGGACACCATATCGATCTTCTCAGCGGCAAGGGTGACGGCAGGCTGCCGGATAAAGACGGCAAAGAGCAGGCAGGAGAGGGCAGCTGCCAGGGCGGCTCGTCGTTTCATGTGCATTCCTCTTTTCTTCTCGATCTGTGATACGAACAGCAGGGGGGCTTGTCAGATGGTCTCTGTGGGGCTGAGCGGCGGTATAGGATATATCCGGCACTGTCCCTTCAAGGCCGACCGTGCCGGTACACTGAGACAGAGGCTGAAGGATCCCGGCCTCATGGTGTGTCGGCTGCGGGCAGACCGTAGTTGAGGGCAGCGTGGGCATCCAGCATACCAGAGCTGACGCTTTTGCCCTGCAGACCTTCTAAGGGACGGGAGGAGGCCAGCAGCACGTTCTTGATGTCCGATAAGGCCAGATCCGTCCGGTAGGAGTAGACCATGGCCGCAGTTCCGGTGACCATGGGGGCGGCCATAGAGGTGCCGCTCATAAAGGCGTAGCCGCCTTCTGGAGCTGTGCTCAGGATATAAGCGCTGGGTGCCGCTATATCGACGGACATAGCGCCGAAATTCGAGCTGGCGGCAAGGCTGCCGTCAAAGAGCAGCCCGCTGACCGCGATCACATTATCAAAGGGAAGAGAGGCCGGATAGACCGGGACCGCATCGATGTCGTAGCCCTGGCCGTTGGAGTCCCCGTTGCCGCTGGCGACGATAAAGAGCATATGGGAATCCCGTATGGTATCTGCCAGTTCCTGGCTGTAGGAGGAGGTCCCAAGGCTTAAGTTGCAGATCGAAGCGCCATTGGCCTCGGCATATCGGATCGCGCGGATGACCGAATCGGGGGAACCGATCCCATAAGGTCCGCCCAGTGCTTTTAAGCACATCAGTTTGACCTGGGAGCTGTCTGCGATCCCGGCTACGCCCCCGCTCCCCCTGGCGGCGGCTATGGTACCAGCGGTGTGGGTGCCATGGCTGTCCTCTGTGCCGCTGTAGAGGGTGGGGCTGCTGGTATAAAAATTCCATCCGTGGATGTCGTCCACATACCCGTTCCCGTCATTATCGACCCCGTCTCCCGGGATCTCGCCGGGGTTCGTCCATATAGCATCCTTCAGATCCGGATGGCTCAAGTCGATGCCGGTATCGATCACGGCCACCACAACCTGGCGCTTTTCCTCGGGTGCTTTGGCGTCATATTGTGCCCAGGCGGGCAGGATATTGATATCGATCCCTGGCGTGGCGCGGATGACGGTAGACTGGCTCTCCAGCATCCCCGGTCCTAAGTCGGGCAGGGAGATGGAGGAGGAACGTCCTTTTCGTTTTCCGTAGACGGAATCTAAGGAGCGGAAGGTGGTGGTCATCTGGATCAGCTGGAACTCACCGTCGTTCTTTAAGCCCCATTGATAGATGGCGTAGCGGTCGCCCACGGAAAGGTTTTGGACACCAGGGCCAAAGGCCGCGGCGCGCAGGGCGGAGAGGGAGGGGAGCTGTGCGTAAGGCGGGACGTCTCCCGCCGGATTGTCTGCCGGGACGAGGATATGGGTGTCGGGGCAGTCTGTATCCGCAGCCCAAGTGGGCAGGGAAAGGGAGGTGGCGAGCAGGAACGCTGAACAAGCGCCTGCCAAGATCGTCTTATATCGTTTCATGTAAATGGTATCTCCTATGTTATCGATCATCGCAGAGAGGTGTCGGTTGAGACAGACCGTCTGCTCATGCTCATTATAGCACAGACCGGGTGGATAAAGTTGAAAAATATGTGAAGAATTTCTTACAAACCCGGCCCCCAAAGCTCATCGATCCTTTGTGCGGTACACTCGGTGCCATTCCTTAGTGTCCGGGACCTTTTCCGTCTGGCTCTGATGCTGGTGGAGGAACCGCACCAGCTCATAGCAGCTGATCCAGATCTCATTGTTCCCGTCCTTTTGGGATTCATCGAAGATCAGCTGCAGCCCGAAATGGAGATGGGGTTCGTCGATGTTGTTGGTGTTCTCGGTCCGGCTGTACCCGGTGCGGCCCATATATCCGATCACATCCCCGGCCTGGACGATGCTCCCCTCCTCTAAGCCGGACTGATAGGGGTAGTTTTTCCGCAGGTGGGCATAGTAATAGTAGCGTTTTTTGTCAAAGGAGCGGATCCCGATCCGCCAGCCTCCGTATTGGTTCCAGCCGATGGCCTCTATGGTGCCGGATTCTACGGCGATGATAGGGGTGCCTACCTGCCCCATCATATCATGGCCCAGATGCTGTCGTTTGAACCCATAGCTCCTGGCTGTGCCAAAATCATCAAATTCCGTGTACGGGAAACCCTTGGCGATGGGGGAGAAGGCTTTTAAGCCATACCTGGTGGCCCATGCGGTGCCCGCGTCATCGTCTCCGTCGGATGCCTGGGAGGGCGTGGCCTGTGGCGGATCTGCAGTCCCGTCCGCCTGCGGAGGCACCTGGCCGGCGCCTGTGCCCGCCTGCGGAGTAGCCTGGCCTGCAGTCCCGTCTGTCTGCGCGGGGGCCTGCTCTGCCGGGACCTCTTCCAGGAAGGTCCCCACCATCCCGCCCAGCACAGCGGTGTAGGATTCCAGATAATAGTCATAGTATTTCATCTCTTTTGTCAGCTCCGCCATGGTGCTGCCCTCCTTAAGGGCCTGGGCCAGCTTATCTAAGTCGGAGGCTCTGTATCGGGAGAAGTCCCCGCCGTATCTGGCGCCCAGATAGGCCAGCAGCTGGATCCAGTCCAGATGGGGATCGGACTGGCAGGTGGCCATATCTAAGTCCAGGGCTTTGGTCATGGCCTCACAGGTGACGGTGAAATCCACCCATTTGATGAACGTTTTATCCGGATCGGACGGCTTTTCTTCCTGCCCGTTGTCCTGGCGGGCTATGGAGACCTGGTAAGGACCGCCGCCGGCCTGGCTCAAAGGGGGATAGCGTTCGATGTAGGAAGAGAGCAGGGAGATGCCAAGGAGCAGCAAGATCCCGGCTTCCGCGTAAAGAAAAAGCCTGGTAAGGCCAGGCGTAGGAGATGGTGATGGAGATGAGAACGGTAGGCGCAGCATATAAGACCCCTTTCCTGTGATCGGTCCGCATCGATCGTTTTGATCGTCTTTCTCGTTCTCAATATATGAAAGGAGCGGCCCGTCCGATCACTGGGCGTCCGTGTCCCGTTCGATGAGCTGCACGATCATCAGATTTGGGAGACAGACGATGATATCGCCGTCCATGGACTGATGCCCTTGATGGATGCACACGCTGTCTGGACAGGAAGCATCGTCGCACCAGATCTCTCCATCCTGGACGATCAGATGGTTGGTCCCGCCGGTGATGCTCTCGATCGTGACCTCCTGATCCTCGGCAAGGTCTAAGACTGCCTTGAGCTGCCCGTCGATCGTGACCTCCGCCCGCAGCAGGGGCATATCCGCGCCCTCGGTAGAGGCCTCGTTTGTCGGAGGCGATGTATCGGTATCCGCCTCGCTGACGGTACTCTCTTCCTGCGGCGCCTGTGCGCGGTCCTTGAGATGATGGCCGGCCCACAGCGCGGCAGCGATGAGCAGGAGGATGACGATCAGGAGCAGATCCTTTTTTTTGGAAGTGGGATGTTCAGTGTTCATGTTCAGACCCTCTCTAGTGGTTTTGAAATGCGGTGTTATACAGGTTTTTTGTATGCCTTCGTTATGATAGCATACTTTGCCGGAAAAAGAAAGCCTTCTCTGCTTTGGCGCAGTGTGCAGAAAAGCTGCCGATGGCAGGTTTTCTATATTGACAAAAAATTTGCGCAAGGGTAAAATAACACTAATAAAGTGCAAAAATAAGGAGGCATATTGTGAAAAAGGACGATCAAAAAGTAAAACTTTACACTGGGCTGGGGATCATGATCGTGGCATCTGTGGTCATCATCGGCTGCTCCGGGCCGCTTTATAGCAGTTTGAGCAAGATCGGGAGAGTGCAGAACACGGAGAGCATCTATACACCGGGTACATATGAGGCGGAGGCCCAGGGCTTTGGCGGAGCGGTGAAGGCCCAGGTCACAGTAGATGAGGCGAATATGACGGAGCTGACGCTCACGGGCGAGGGCGAGACGCCTGAACTGGGGGGCGCGGCTATGGCTTCCCTGCAGGCGGAGATCTTAAAGAACCAGACCATTGAAGTGGACAGCGTGACCGGCGCGACGATCACCAGCGGAGCGGTCAAGGAGGCTGTGTCCAAGGCGCTGAGCGCGGCTCGCGGCGAAGAGGCGGAGGAAGAGACGACGGAAGCGGTCCAGGCGGCCACGGACGGGCTTTTCAATCCCGGGACCTACACGGCTGAGGTGCGGGGCATGAACCCCATGACGATCACGGTCACCTTTGAGGCGGATAAGATCGCAGATATCCAGGTGGAGCATGAAGAGACGGCAGGCATAGGCGAACCGGTGGTGGGTTCCATGACAGAAGCGATCTTAGAGGGACAGGGTCTGGCGATCGACACCGTATCCGGTGCCACTCTCACCAGCAACGCCATGCTGGACGGTGTGGCCGAGTGTGCGAGACAGGCAGGCGCGGATGTAGATGCGTTAAAAGCCAAGCCATGATCTTAAGATAAGGGAAAGAAAAGACAGAGGCGGACAGGCGGTCCCGGAGAGAGGGGCTGCCTGTTTTTTTGTCCCTGGATCCTTTCTTGTCATTGATCCGGCTTATTTTTGCGGATCCGCCGATCGCGCCGGGCCGATCGGATCATTTGACAGCATATTGACGGAAACAAAGCTCGCCTTTTTGAAAAAACTTTCAAAAATAGGACGGGAACCTGCGCAAAAAACGAAAAATATTGAAACCAAAATCTAAGTGCTTCCAAACAGTTGAAAAAACCCGGAGATCGTATATAATGAACAATAAGTGATCTAGATACACTACATTTTTTAGGAGGAAGGTAAAATGGGATGGTTTCACAGCAGGAAAGGGGAAGACGTATACGCGTTCACTTCGGGCCATACGATGAAGTTGTCTGAAGTAGAGGATGAGGCGTTCTCCCAGGGGCTTTTGGGGAAGGGGATCGCCGTCCGGTCAAAAGACGGCAGGTTCTACAGTCCGGTGGACGGTGAGGTCACGATGGTGTTTCCGACGATGCATGCCATCGGGCTGAAGAGCAAAGGGGGAGCAGATCTGATCCTCCACGTCGGGATCGATACGGTCGAGCTGCAGGGAAAAGGATTTTCTGCGCAGGTCGAGGCGGGACGTGCGGTAAAGAAAGGCGATCTGCTCCTGGAGGCAGATCTTGCACAGATCCAACAGGCGGGATTCGATACGACCGCTATCCTGGTGGTGACCGATCCGGCAGACTCGGATCTGCAGTACAGCAAAGTGGCGGAATGCGTGGAGAAAAAGGACATATTATTTAAGATCAAGTGATCGTGGAGGGAAGAAGATGTTAGAAGAGCTAAAGGGGAGATTGATCGTTTCATGCCAGGCGCTGCCGGGAGAACCGCTCTATTCCAGCTATATCATGGGGCGGATGGCGCTGGCTGCCAAGGAAGGTGGCGCGGCGGGGATCCGGGCGCAGTCGAAGGAGGATATCCTGGAGATCGAAAAGGTGGTAGATCTGCCTGTGATCGGGATTGTAAAGCGGCAGTATCCCGATAGTGATGTCTATATCACGCCGACAAAAAAGGAGATCCAGGAGCTTTTGGAGACCAGGTGCCAGGTCATCGCGCTGGATGCCACAGCCCGGAAGCGTCCCGGCGGAGAGAAGACCAGCGATCTGGTAGCGATGATCCATGTAAACGGCCGTCTGGCGATGGCGGACTGCTCCACTTATGAAGAGTGCGAGCAGGCGGAGAAGGATGGATTTGATATCATTTCCACCACGCTCTGCGGGTATACGCCGTATTCGGAAGCGATCGACGGACCGGATTATGCGCTGCTGAAAAAATGCGTGGAGAGACTGCATACACCTGTGATCGCGGAGGGGAAGATCCACAGCCCGGAAGAACTGGCGCGGGTGTTTTCAGAATGTGGGGTGTACAGCGCTGTCGTTGGAGGGGCGATCACCCGCCCGAAGGAGATCACGGAACGTTTTGTAAAGGCTTTGTCTTAGTCTAAGGGGGAAGGACTATGTTTAAAAAACTTCAGAAGATCGGTAAATCTTTCATGCTGCCTATTGCTTTATTGCCGGCGGCTGGGTTATTATTAGGGATAGGAGGGGCGCTGAGCAGTGAAGCCACCATCACCGCCTACCCGGTATTGAACGTATACTTTCTGCAGGTGATCTTTAAGATCATGTCCGCGGCGGGAAATGTGGTGTTCGGCAACCTGCCTATGCTCCTGTGTATCGGCCTGTGCATCGGCCTGGCGAACAAGGATAAGGGCGTCGCAGCCCTGGCCGGCGTGGTAGGCTTCCTGATCATGACCGGCACCACCTCTACCATGCTGTCGATCTTCAACCCGGAAGGATCGGCCATCGATACAGGCGTGGTGGGCGCGCTGGTGATGGGCGGTGTGGCTGTTACGCTGCATAACCGCTATCAGGGGATCCAGCTCCCGCAGGCCTTGGGATTTTTCGGCGGATCCCGATTTGTCCCGATCATCACATCGATCGTGGCGATCTTTGTTGGTGCGGCGTTTTATCTGGTATGGCCGCCGGTCCAGAGCGTACTGATCCTGGCCGGCAACGGCATCGCCGCTACAGGACCGATCGGGACCTTCTTCTATGGGTTCCTGATGCGTCTGTGCGGGGCAGTGGGACTGCACCATATGATCTATCCCATGTTCTGGTATACGGAGCTGGGCGGGGTCGAGGCCGTCGCAGGAGAGACGATCGTCGGTGCTCAGAAGATCTTTTTTGCACAGCTGGCAGATGCGGCGCACACAGGCTTGTTCACAGAGGGGACCAAGTACTTTGCAGGGCGTTTCAGCACCATGATGTTCGGCCTTCCCGGAGCGGCGCTGGCGATGTATCACTGTGTGGATAAAGAGAAGAGGAAACGATATGCCGGCTTGTTCTTCGGCGTGGCCCTGACCTCGTTCCTGACCGGGATCACCGAGCCGCTGGAGTATATGTTCCTGTTCGTGTCCCCGATCATGTATGTGATCCATTCCTTCTTTGACGGCTTGTCCTTCCTGGTGGCCGATCTCCTTAACATCCGGATCGGAAATACATTTTCCGGCGGTTTTATCGATTTCTTCCTGTTCGGCATGCTGCAGGGGAATGAGAAGAGCCACTGGCTGCTGCAGATCCCCTTTGGCGTGGCATGGTCCTGCCTGTACTATTTCGTGTTCAAGTTCGCCATCCTGAAGTTCAACATCCTGACGCCGGGCCGCGATGACGGGGAAGCAGCGGAAGGCGCCCAGGAGGTGAGGGCGACCACAAAGTCTTCTCTTGCCGAGGAGGCGCAGCAGATCCTGGAGGCATTGGGCGGAAAGGACAATGTGGAGGACGTGGATGCCTGCATCACAAGGCTGCGCGTGAGCGTGAAGTCAGCGGCGGCTGTGGATAAGCAGCGGTTAAAACAGCTTGGCGCCACTGCGGTCCTGGAGATCGACGGCGGTATCCAGGCGATCTATGGGGCGAAAGCGATCCATTATAAGAGCGCGATCAACGATATCCTCGGAGTAGAGGATTAACGATCGTCAAAAAAGAGGAGAGCGGTAACGGTCGGGGGACCGGATGAGGGGGAAGGACATGTTTGTAGAGGAAGTGATCCCTGCTATCGTTGAAAAATATGAGAGCTTTACAAAGGTCGAGCAGGTCATCGCAGACTATCTGATCGCGAACAAGACGAGCGATGATTTTTCGATCAAAGCTATGAAGGAGCGTTTGTTCGTGTCAGAAGCTTCCCTCTCCAGGTTCGCCAAGAAGCTAGGCTTCCCGGGATACCGTGAATTTGTGTACCAGTATCAGCAGATCTTCCGGGGGGAGGAACAGATTTCCGTATCTTCCTCTGCGGTGATCAAATATTACGACGAGATCCTGGGGAATATAACGAAAAAGGTAGATGAGGGACAGGTAGAACGGATCGTCAAGGAGATGAGCCAGGCAAAGCACATCTTTGTCGTGGGGATCGGCAGCTCCGGACTGGCGGCGGAGGAGATGAAACGCCGTCTGACCCGACTGGGTGTCCCGATCGAGTCCAGCGATCAGAGCGATATCATGAAGATGCGGGCGATCTCCCGAGATGCGGACGATCTTGTGATCGGGATATCCTTGAGCGGGACAAAGGAGGAGGTCCTGTTCACGCTCAGGCAGTCCCATCAGAGGGGAGCAAAGACCGTGTTCATCACCGGGAACCACAAAAAGCATGGGTTCGTGGATGAGCATGTGCTGATCCCGGTGCTGAAGAACTTGGACAGCGGGAACTTGATATCCCCACAGTTCCCTGTCCTCGTCATCACAGATCTGCTGTACCATTTTTATCTGAACCTGTTCCAGGCAAAGGCGCTGATCCATCAGGAGACGGTGAAGGCCTTATCCGTCCGATAGAGGGCTGGGGATGGTCTTGAAAGGATCGGGCGGATGGACAGGAACGAACGGATATGGCAGGAGAGATGGAGGTTTGAGATGCAGATCATAAGAGCAAGAGACTATAAGGATATGAGCCGCCGGGCAGCGGGCATCCTGGCCGCACAGATCATCTTAAAGCCGGACTGTGTATTGGGGCTGGCTACAGGTTCCACGCCGATCGGGATCTACGAGCAGCTGATCCAGTGGCATAAAGATGGGGACTTGAGCTTTTCCAAGGTCAGGACGGTAAACCTGGATGAATACAAAGGGCTTGCCCCGGACCATGAGCAGAGCTATCGGTACTTTATGGATGAGCACCTGTTCTCCCATGTGGACATTGATAAAAAGGGCACTCATACACCGGACGGCCTGGCGGAAGACGAGGCGGCAGAGTGCGCGCGCTACGACGGGGTGATCCGGCAGATGAACGGCGTGGACATGCAGCTTTTGGGCCTTGGGCACAATGGGCATATCGGTTTTAACGAACCGGCAGAAGCCTTCCAAAAAGGCACCCACTGTGTCGCCCTGACCGAGAGCACGATCCAGGCGAACTCCAGATTGTTTGAGCGGATCGAGGATGTGCCCCATCACGCCTATACCATGGGGATAGGGACCATCATGAAGGCGAAGAAGATCCTTCTGGCAGTCAGCGGCCGGGACAAGGCCAAGATCTTGCAGGAGGCATGTTTGGGCCCGATCACGCCCAGGGTCCCGGCATCGATCCTGCAGCTCCATCCGGATGTGACGGTAGTGGGAGATGCGGAGGCGTTATCATCTCTCGGGTGAGAGGCTGCTCGTGACCGTTCAGTCTGTGCGGGCAGCGGTCTCCATACGCAGAGAGACCGGATGACCGGTCAGAAAAGAGGGGTTATATGATCATAAAACATGCGAAGGTATTGGGAGAAGAGGGGACATTTTGTGAGCGCACGCTGTACACAGAGAAGGGACGGATTGTGAAGGAGGGCGAAGGCGGCGGCCAGACGATCGATGCCGCGGGCTTATCTGCAGTCCCCGGACTGATCGATATCCATTTCCACGGCTGTGCCGGAAAGGATTTTTGTGATGGGACAGAGGAGGCGATCCGCCAGATCGCAGAGTATGAGCTGTCCCAGGGGATCACCAGCATCTGCCCTGCGACGATGACGATCCCGGCTGCTCAGATCGCCCAGATCTGCAAGGTGGCCGGAAGCTACCGCAGCGAGACCGGGGCGACCCTGAGGGGGATCAATCTGGAGGGGCCCTTTATCTCACCGGCGAAAAAGGGAGCCCAGAAGGAAGATCATATCCTGGCCCCGGATGCAGAGCTCTTGCGGCAGTGGATGGAGCTGAGCGGCGGTCTGTGCAGGCTGATCGATATCGCGCCGGAGACAGAGGGCGCGATGGCGTTCATCGACGCGGTAAAAGAGGATATCCATGTATCCGTCGCCCATACAACGGCAGACTATGATACGGCCACGGAAGCCTTTGCGCGGGGAGCCGATCACATCACCCATCTGTACAATGCGATGCCGGGGTTTTCCCACCGCGCGCCGGGGGTCATCGGCGCGGGGGCCGATCAGGCGCATGTTTATGCGGAATTGATCTGCGACGGTATCCATGTCCATCCCAGCGCGATCCGTGCAGCCCTAAAGCTTTACGGCAGCGACCGGATCGTACTGATCAGTGACAGCATCGAGGCCACCGGTCTGTGCGATGGGGAATATGAGCTGGGCGGCCAGCCGGTGACCGTCCGCGGGAACCAGGCAAGGCTGGCAGACGGTACACTGGCGGGGAGTGCCACGAACCTGATGGACTGTGTGCGCTTCCTGGTCAAAAATGTAAAGATCCCCTTAGGGACCGCTGTAAAATGCGCTACGGTCAATCCGGCAAAGTCCATCGGGATCTACGATACAGTGGGGAGCCTGGACGAGGGGAAGGCGGCAGATATCCTGCTGCTGGATCAGGATCTGAAGATCGTGCATATGGTGCATGGAGGGGAGCTGTTGTATTAAAAGCGGGTCGAGAGTGTGGTGACGTTGTGATATGCCCCTTCCGCAGCGGACCGTTTGGCCAACTTGTGGATAGTAACAAAAGCGGGACATGAAAGGGAAGCAGAGGATCTCTCTACTTCCCTTTTCTGTCGTCTGATGGTATAATGTAGCAAACTATATCAATGTAGGACCATATGGAAATGGCCATCATCATGGAGGGAACGGATGCGAGATCTGGATTATCTGAAACTGTTATCGAAGGAATATCCCACAGTCCGGTCTGCCTGCAGCGAGATCATCAATCTGCAGGCGATCATGGGGCTCCCCAAGGGAACGGAGTATTTTTTCAGCGATCTGCATGGGGAATATGAAGCCTTTGTGCATCTTTTGAGGAGCTCGTCGGGGATCATCCGGGAGAAGATCAGGGAGACCTTCGGGTATATCATCGCAGAGGAGGAGCAGGTGGAGCTGGCGAACCTGATCTATTATCCGGAGCGGATGATCAGCAAGCTGCGGGCCAGAGGGAAGAACACGGAAGACTGGCAGAAGGTGACGATCTACCGTCTGGTGCGGATCTGCAAGGTGGTCTCTTCCAAATATACCCGTTCGAAGGTGCGGAAGAAGATGCCCCGGGAATTTGCCTATGCGATCGATGAGCTGCTCCATGTGGACTATAATGATGAAAATAAAAAGGTATATTACAGCGAGATCCTGCGCACGGTCTTGGATGTGCAGATCGGGGACAAGTTCATCATCGCCCTGTGCAACCTGATCCAGAACCTGACCATCGACAATCTCCATATCATCGGGGATATCTTTGACCGTGGACCCAGAGCCGATATCATCATGAACGAACTGATGCAGTCCCATGATGTGGATATCCAGTGGGGGAACCACGACATCTCCTGGATGGGAGCGGCTACGGGAAATCTGGCCAGCATCTGCGTGGTGCTGCGCATCGCTATCAGCTATAACAGCTTTGACGTTCTGGAGGACGGCTATGGCATCAATCTAAGACCTTTGTCCATGTTCGCTGCCGATATCTATAAGGACGACCCCTGCCGCCGGTTCCAGCCCAAGATCCTGGATAAGAACCTGTATGACGCGGTGGATCCGGGGCTGGCGGCTAAGATGCATAAAGCGGTGGCTGTGATGCAGTTCAAGCTGGAGGGGCAGATCATCAAACGCCATCCAGATTATCAGATGGAGGACCGGCTGCTGTTAGAAAAGATCGACTATACCAAAGGTACGGTATCTATCGGCGGTGTGGAGCACCCCATGCTGGATATGGACTTTCCTACGATCGATCCGGCAGACCCCCTGCGCCTGACCGACCGGGAGGAGGAGCTTTTGTATACCCTGGCCCTCTCCTTCCAGCACAGCGAACTGCTCCACCGCCATATCAAGTTTATCTACAGCCATGGGAGCATGTACAAATGCATCAATTCCAACCTGCTGTACCACGGCTGTATCCCCATGCGCAAGGACGGATCCTTTGAGGAGATGGTGATCGACGGGGTGGTTTATTCGGGCAAAGCGCTTTTAGATCTGATCGATCAGCGTGTGAAGAAGGCCTATTTCCTGCCGGAGCACGATCCGGAGAAGGAGAAATGCCGGGATTTTATGTGGTATCTGTGGTGCGGTGCGAAGTCGCCGGTCTTTGGAAAAGACAGGATGACCACCTTTGAAAATTATTTTGTGGAGGATAAGGCTACCCACAAAGAGAATTTTAATCCTTATTATAAGCTGAGCCAGCAGGTGGAATACTGTGATAAGATCTTAAAGGAATTCGGTCTGCCCACCAAAGGCTCCCATATCATCAACGGTCATGTGCCGGTAAAGCTAAAGGATGGAGAGACGCCAATCAAGGCGGACGGAAAGCTGTATGTGATCGACGGCGGCCTGTCAAAGGCCTATCAGTCCAAGACGGGGATCGCGGGCTATACGTTGATCTACAATTCCCATCACCTGGCGCTGGCGGAGCACATGCCCTTTGATCCCGAGCGGGAGAGCACGCCCAAAGTCTCGATCGTGGAGAAGATGAAAAAACGGGTGATGGTGGCGGATACGGATAAAGGCGTGGAGCTGGCTGCCCAGATCAGCGACCTAAAAGAGCTGGTCGATGCCTACCGGGAAGGGATCCTAAAGGAAAGGATACGGTAACAGATGGATAAAAATGGATTTTTAGAGAAACTGGCAGTGAGCCTTGCAGGGCAGGTGCCCAGAGCGGTCATCGAGGAAAATGTCCGTTATTACGATGACTATATCACCGGAGAGACGAAAAAGGGAACCCCCCTGCGGGAGGTATTGGAGAGTTTAGGCGATCCGCGTCTGATCGCCAGATCCATCATCGATGCCAATGGAGGCGGGAACGACATGGCCGGAGTCTATGAAGACAGCACCGATGCCGGGAGCCGGGGAGCCGACCGCAGCGGGGGGGATAGAGACTGGCAGGAGAGGCGGTCCGGCCCTATCCGAGGCTACCGTTTCAGCGGGATCGGAGCCCTGCTCCTTTTATCGGGGATCTTAGTCTGCATATTCCTGCTCATAGGGACGATCATCGGCGGGATCTTCCTGCTCTTGCGCCCTATCCTGGTACCCCTGCTCATCCTCCTGTTCATCTACCTGATCTTCCAGGGTCCCAGGCGATACTGAAGATCCTTTCCAGGACTGCCGCAAAATGCGTTTTACGCTTTTGCGGCAGTCCTGCGTGTCTCCTTCTTTTTTACTTTTCTGATAAAATCTTTTTCGAAATCTTGACAAATATTAAAAAGCTAGTTACAATAAAGAAGTAATCGGTCAATAAATATGAAATATGTCTGTAACAATTTTGAAACAACTAGCCTATCTGGTCTTATGCCAGGTAGATGACCCATAAGGAGAGCTTGTCATGATAAAAAATTGGAAAAAGATCGTCAGTGTAGTCTGTTTTTGCGGAGCTATGAGCGCCGTGCCCTTTACCGCCTATGGAGATACGGTGGAGAGCGGGCAGGTGTCGGTGGATGCGGATGAGGACCGGCCGGAGACAGATGAGGATCTGGCTGCGGATACGGTCACCGATGAAGAGGTGGAGGCGGTCCTCCGCGTGATCGACCGGACCTCAGAGGCCAGACTCCAGGAAGAAAATGGAGGGCCGGAGGCGGAAGGTACATCTCAGGACGAAGAAGCGGTCCACATCGATAAGAGCATGAGCTTCCGTCAGGAGATCGTGGATTATGCGCTGTCCTTTTTAGGCGGACCTTACCGCTATGGCGGGTCAGACCCCAGGACCGGCGTGGACTGCTCTGGCTTTGTCCGCTTCGTGCTGAGCAACGCGGGCGGCATCCAGATTCCTCGTTCCTCGCGGGCCCAGGCGACCCAGGGCATCCCGATCACTCTGGATGAGATGCGGCCAGGCGACCTGATCTTTTACGGAGGCAGCGGCGGGATCAACCATGTGGCGATGTATATCGGTTCCGGCAAGATCGTCCATGCCTCTACATACAAGACGGGGATTAAGATCTCCAACTGGAATTACAGGACACCGGTACAGATCATGGATGTGATCGGTTGATAGAGAAGAGAGAAAAAGACCCGGGCAGGGGAGCTGCCCGGGTCTTTTTGAGGGGAGTGTAAATAATTGATAAGGGTAGAAAAGCCCATCTTAAGGGAAACGAGCCTTTCTCATTGTTATTATAATATAGGAGGGTAGAAAAATCAATACGATCTGAATAAATTAAAAAAAACCGCCCATACTATTCCCGTAACAAAAAAACCGGCAAGACCGGATCATGACCAGGAGGTATGGTAACATGGCAAAGAATTACAGTGATATGGATAACAACACCAGCCGCAACAATTCCCAGAACAGTTCAAACTCTTCCAAGGACTATTCTCAGAACAGTTCTAAGGACTCTTCCAGAAACTGTTCTCAGAATAGTTCTAAGGACTCCTCCAAGAACTATTCTCAAAACAGCTCCAAGGACTCTTCCAGGAACTACAGCCAGAACGACTGAACCGGGACTGGGATCTGACGGCTGGACGATCGGCCGGCAGAAAAAAGCGATCATTTGACAGAAGGGGGACTGCGTTGCCAGGATGGCACGTGGTCTCTTTTCGTTTACCTCAAGGGTCCTGCAAAGGGCCTGCCGTATGGACCTGTCCGGGGAACTTTAGTCAAGATCGTCCCCGATCCGGGAGGACTTGCATAGCCTATAGTAAGGAGAATAAGGACAGGGGTTTTCATGTTTGCTGTGATATCCTTACGTCAGCTGGAACAGATGCTGGACCGGGGGCAGACGCTGCTCCTGGTGGATCTGCGTCCGGGATATGCTTATGGAGAAAGCCATCTCTGCGGGGCGGTCAATATCCCTTATGACTGTCTGGACGAGGAGATCCTGCGGATGTATGGGGATCTTCCTATCGTCTTTTACTGTGAGCATGGAGGAAAGAGCATGCAGGCTGCGCGGGAGTTTGGGCGGCGGGGCTGGAGGACGGCCAGCGTGGGGAGCGGGATCGGCTATTATCACGGGAAATATCTGGTTTCCGGCTAGAACTTCATTGACAGATATGTGGTGAACGCTATAGAATAGAGGTTGTGTTAGAGATCGATCCAGAAAAACGAAGGAGAATTGATGATATGAAGATCATGGTCGCATCGGATATCCATGGTTCCGCTTACTATTGCCGGAAGCTCCTGGAAGCCTTTGACGCTTCCGGAGCAGACCGGCTGTGGATCCTGGGGGATATCCTGTACCACGGCCCCAGGAACGATCTGCCAAGGGAGTATGGGCCAAAGGCGGTCGTCGAGATGCTGGGGTCATATAAAGATAGGATCTATGCGGTACGGGGCAACTGCGATACGGAGGTGGACCAGATGGTCCTTCCCTTCCCGATCATGGCGGACTACGGGCTGTTGTCGGTGGAGGGGAAGGCCTTGTATGCCACTCACGGGCATGTGTTCCACCCGGACCATCTGCCGCCCATGCAGGAGGGGGATGCCCTGCTTTATGGGCATACCCATCTTTTGCGGGCGGAGCGCCTTGCGGTGGAGGGGGTCGGTCAGATCACGGTCCTAAACCCCGGCTCCGTGTCGCTCCCCAAGGGAGGGAATCCGGCTACATATGGGATCTTAGAGGATGGTGTGTTCTCGATCCGCACCTTTGAAGGAGATGTGGTGGAGCAGATCGCTCTGTAGAGAGCTCCCGGATCGGAGCGGCCTTGTCATGGATGGCAAGACCTGACGAGGCGGGAAAAGAGCGGTCGTGTTATGAACGACAGGACCTGGTGAGCAGGGAAAAGAGCAGCAGGATGGGACAACAGAAGGGATAGCAGGTAGCATAGATGAAAAAAACATACGAACTGCTGGCGCCATGTCATTTTGGCCTGGAGGCAGTATTGAAAAGGGAGATACTGGAGCTGGGATATGAGATCTCCCAGGTGGAAGACGGAAAGGTGACCTTTATCGGGGATGATGACGCGATCTGCCGGGCGAATGTGTTCCTCCGGACTGCGGAGCGCGTGCTCATAAAGGTGGGCAGCTTTACGGCGACTACCTTTGAAGAGCTGTTCCAGGGGACGAAGGCGATCCGCTGGGAGGAGTACATCCCCAGGGATGGGAAGTTCTGGGTAGCGAAGGCTTCTTCGATCAAAAGCAAGCTGTTCAGCCCCTCCGATATCCAGTCCATCATGAAAAAGGCCATGGTAGAGCGCCTGAAGCAGTCTTACGGGCTCAGCTGGTTTGAGGAGACAGGGAGCCGTTATCCGCTGCGGGTGTCCTTATATAAGGACGTGGTGACCGTGGGGCTGGATACCAGCGGGGATTCCCTCCATAAGCGGGGCTATCGGACCCTTTCCAGCAGAGCGCCGATCACGGAGACCTTGGCTGCGGCCCTGCTGATGCTGACACCCTGGAGAGGGGATAGGGTCTTGGTGGATCCTTTCTGCGGCAGCGGCACGTTCCCAATCGAGGCGGCTATGATGGCGGCGAACATGGCGCCGGGGATGGGGCGGACCTTTTTGTCGGAGGGGTGGGAGAACATCATCCCGGGACGATATTGGCAGGAGGTCCGGGAGGAGGCTGCAGACCTTCTGGACCGGGAGATCAAGACCGACATCCAGGGCTATGATATCGACGGGGAGATCATAAAGGCGGCCCGCGTCAATGCAAAGCGGGCGGGGGTAGGATCCCTGATCCATTTCCAGCAGCGTCCGGTGAAGGAGCTGAGCCATCCCAAGAAGTATGGCTTTCTGATCATGAACCCGCCTTACGGGGAGCGCCTGGAGGAAAAAGAAAACCTCCCCGCCCTCTATAAGGAGATCGGGGAACGGTTTGCTGTCCTGGATTCCTGGTCGGCCTATGTGATCACCGCCTATGAGGATGTGGAAAGATGTATGGGCCGTAAGGCAGATAAGAACCGGAAGATCTATAATGGGATGATGAAGACCTATTTTTATCAATTTTTAGGGCCGAAGCCGCCCAGGAAAAAGGCAGGAGATGGGAGCTAAGATCGGAGCATATGGGCGGGAGAAAAAGAATGGCCGGAGGCTGTCCATAGAACGGCAGGCGGCCGGAGGGCTGTGCTGGCTCTTGGCAGTGAGCCTTGGGACCGCGCTGACCGGCTGCTCTGGTGGCAGTGACCGGCAGGAGAGCATAGAAGCCACCATCAAGGAGGAGCCCACGGCTCCTCCTTCGGATGAGGTGAAGATCTATATCCGTACCAAAGAGGATGAGAGCGGCGCAGCGGACGGCAGCCTGGATGAGAGAGGCGGTCAGGCGGCTGCAGATGAGCCTGGACCTGGCCGAGAGGAAGAGGGGCAGGAGCTTGTAGAACTGCCGGAAGCCTTTGACTACCGAAAGGTGGGCCGTGCACCAAAAGCAGGGGATCAGAAGGATCTGGGGACTTGCTGGGCCTTTTCCTCGCTGATGGCCTTGGAGAGCACGCTGCTGCCGGGGGAGAGCTGGGATCTTTCCGAGGATCATATGTCCAGGAATAACAGCTTTTCTTTAGGGCAGGAGGAAGGAGGCCATTACGCTATGTCCATGGCCTATCTCCTGTCCTGGCAAGGACCGGTGCTGGAGGAGCAGGACCCCTATGGGGACGGCTATTCCCCGGATGGGCTTGCGCCGGTCATGCATGTACAGGAGATCCGGCTCTTAGAGTCTAAGGACTTTGAACGGATCAAGGAGGCGGTCTACACCACAGGGGGCGTGCAGAGCTCGCTTTTTACTACGATGCAGGATCCGTCGGACGCAGACCGCTATTATGATAAAGAGACCTGCGGATACTATTACCCGGGGGAGGAAAGAGCTAACCATAATCTGGTGATCGTAGGCTGGGACGACCATTATCCGAAAGAAAATTTCGACCCGCAGCCGGAGGGCGACGGAGCGTTTATCTGCATGAACAGCTGGGGCCCGGATTTTGGGGAAGAGGGCTGTATCTATGTGTCTTACTACGACACCAATATCGGAGATGTGAACGTCCTGTATTCTGGTGTGACCGATACCAAGACGTACACCGGGATCTACCAGTCGGATCTGTGCGGCTGGGTGGGCCAGCTGGGCTATGGGAAGGACGAAGCTTATTTTGCCAATGCCTACAAGGCAGAGAGGGAGGAGACCTTAAAGGCGGTGGGATTTTATGCCACCATGCCGGGGAGCAGCTATGAGGTGTATGCAGCCGCAGGGCTCTCGGCTTTAGAGGAGCTTGTGCTGGACAGACCGCTGGCTAAGGGTACCCTGCGGGATGCCGGTTTTTATACCATCCGGCTCTCAGAGGAGATCGGACTGACTCCGGGAGAGAAGTTCTGGGTGGTGGTAAAGCTCAAGACACCCGGAGCGATCCATCCGGTGGCGATCGAGTATCAGCCGCCGGACAGCACAGGCACAGTCGATCTGTCTGACGGGGAGGGCTATCTGAGCGCGGATGGAAAACGCTGGGTG
Source organism: uncultured Lachnospiraceae bacterium (assembly GCA_910588895.1). Taxonomy (GTDB): domain Bacteria; phylum Bacillota; class Clostridia; order Lachnospirales; family Lachnospiraceae; genus Caccovicinus. The sequence goes on along the minus strand of CAJUSS010000029.1, from coordinate 2,806 downwards.
AGCGCAGAGCAGGAGCAGAACTGCAATCTCTGCCTAAAGGCGTATACGGTGCGATAAGGTGACCTTCAGGATAGCATAACGTTCACGCGATAAGGAGAGTAAAGCATGAAGGAAAGGCTGATATTTGCTACTGGAAATGAGGGGAAGATGCGGGAGATCCGGATGATCTTAGCCGATCTTGGGATGGAGATCCTTTCTATGAAGGAGGCGGAGGTCTCCTTAGATATCCTGGAGGACGGAAAGACCTTTGGGGAAAATGCCCGGATCAAGGCTTATGCTGTGTGGAAGGAGACCGGCGGGATCGTCCTGGCAGATGATTCCGGCCTTGTGGTGGACCATCTGGAGGGAGAGCCGGGGATCTACTCGGCCCGCTACATGGGGGAGGACACCTCCTATGAGGTGAAGAACCAGGCGATCATCCGCCGGATGGAGGGGACTAAAGGCGCAGAGCGGGCGGCCCGGTTTGTATGCGCGATCGCGGCGGTGCTCCCGGATGGGCAGGTGCTGCATACGGAGGCGGCCATGGAGGGCCTGATCGCGGAGCATCCGGTCGGTCAGGGCGGCTTCGGATATGATCCTATCCTCTATATCCCGCAGTTCGGAAAGACCAGCGCGGAGCTGACCATGGAGGAGAAAAATGCGATCAGCCATCGCGGGAAGGCGCTTAAAGAGATGCGGGCTAAGTTAGCCGCATTATACGGAGGAAGAGCATGATGAAGATCCTGATCGTGAGCGACACCCATCGATATGATGAAAATCTGAAAATGGTCTTAAAGGACACAGCGCCGATCGATATGCTGATCCATCTAGGAGATGCAGAGGGCAGCGAGCTCTATATCCCGGAGTGGGTGAACCCTGGCTGTGAGATCCAGATGGTGCGGGGGAACAATGACTTTTTTTCCGCGCTGGACAGGGAGCGGGAGATCTGGATCGGCAGATATAAGGTCCTGCTGACCCATGGCCATTATTACAGCGTGTCCTTAGGGGCAGAGCAGCTGACCATAGATGCCCGGGCCAGAGATTTTGATATCGCCATGTTCGGCCATACCCACAGGCCCTATTTTGATGACAGCGCAGGGATCATCGTGCTGAACCCGGGCAGTTTATCTTATCCCCGGCAGGAAGGGCGGGAGCCCTCCTACATGATCATGGAGCTGGATGAGAAGGGCGACGCTCATTTCGCCCAACATTACCTGGATTGAAGAGAACGCCTCAGATCCTGGCGGCGGAGGTTTATGGCAGGATGGAAAAGAAAATGAAAGGGAAAAATGGGCCTGAAGGGGCGACAGCCTGCGAAAACCCGATCACAGAGGGGAGCATCCCGGTCCAGCTCATGCTGTTCTTCTTTCCGATCCTGATAGGGTCTTTGTTCCAGCAGCTGTATAATATGGTGGACGCGGTCATCGTAGGACGGTATCTGGGAAAAGCCGCTCTGGGTGCGGTGGGAGGATCCACCTATATGCTGATCAATCTGATCATCTATCTGTTCCAGGGACTGGCCAACGGAGCCGCGGTCACAGGCGCCCAGGCTTACGGTGCCGGGAGGATGGAGCGGTTCGCACAGGTGGTACGGACCTCTATGCTCCTGTCCGTGGCGGCGGGGCTTTTGTTCACGGGGCTGGGGATCTGGATCTTTCCGGCGATCTTAAAAAGGATCGGGACGCCGGAGGAGGTGCTGGGACCGGCCACGATCTATGTGACGATCTTTTCGACGGGCTTTATGCCCTCCTGTATCTACAACATCGGCGCTGGCCTGGTCCGGGCTGCCGGGGACAGCAGGCGTCCTCTCTTTTGCCTGATCGCAGCCAGTGTGGTGAACATCGCCCTGGATCAGCTTTTTATCGCTGTTTTTGGATGGGGCGTTGCGGGAGCGGCATGGGCTACGGTGATCGCCCAGTGTGTCAGCGCGGTGCTGGTGCTGATGCTGCTCACCGGCAGGGACAAGCCCTATCAGTTAAGGCTGACAGGTCTGGACAAGTCCCATCTGCCTAAGCTGTCCGGAGCAGGCGCAGATAAGGAGATCTTAAAGAAGATCCTGTCCATCGGGGTACCCTCCGGTGTCCAGTCGGATCTATATTCCGTGGCGAACCTGATCATGCAGATCCAGGTGAACACCTACGGCACGGATACTGTGGCGGCGCTGTCGGCCTATGAGAAGATCGACGGGTTCTTCTGGATGACCATGACCGCCTTCGGGACGGCGATCACCACCTTCTGCGGCCAGAACTTTGGCGCGGGAAAATGGAAGCGGGTCCGGCAGGGGATGCATGTCTGCTTTTGCCTGGCCGCCGTGGCGGCTGTGGGCATCTCGGCTGTGTTTTACTGCTTTGCGCCTCAGCTGATCGCCTGGTTCACCTCGGATCAGGAAGTGATCGCCATCGGCGCAAAGCTGATGATGGAGCTGATGCCCTTTTATGTGGCTTATGTGTGGACAGAAGTTTACGCAGGCGGGATACGGGGCTGCGGGCAGAGCGTGGTCCCCATGGCGATCACAGCGGTGGGCGTATGTCTCCTGCGGGTGATCTGGACCGGCGTGGTGGCCTGGGTGGACGGCAGCGCATCCATGCTCATGGTCGGCTATCCTATGACCTGGGCGATCACCAGCGCGGCGATCATGGTCTATTACTGGAAAGGAAACTGGATGATCCAGAAAAGGATCTAGAAAATATTGAAAATGCGATTTTTTTCTTGACATTACGACCGTTTTCCTGTATAGTATATTATTGTCAGCCGCATGAAAATGGCCGGACAAGTGAGTCTGTAGCTCAGCTGGATAGAGCAACGGCCTTCTAAGCCGTGGGTCGGG
>CAJUSS010000028.1:6034-30032 GCA_910588895.1 uncultured Lachnospiraceae bacterium | reverse complement strand
CGTAAAGATCGCCATCGTTTTCTCTCTTTCTCTCCTGCTCTTTTTTGCAGAGCAGTCTTTTGTTATGCGCATTACCACATATGCGCTGTCCGACATATAACATCAGGCATCATACGTCGTCCGATATACCGCCCGATAGATATCGTCCGGTACACACCGCCATATATGGATCACCGGATATACTTCCAGTTCCCGATCCGTCGAACGGATCCCCGCTGTATCAGCTTTACCGGGAGGATCCAGTCCCTTGTCTTCTTCCCCTTCATCAGACAGAACAATGCATCGACCGCCAGCTGGGCCTTCTGCTCGATGTCCTGATGCATGGTAGTCAGCTTAGGCTGGGCCAGCTCTGCATACAGCAGATCGTTGAAACCGACTACGGAGATATCCTCGGGTACCCGTAAGCCCATCTCGCGCAGGATGGAAAAGGCTTCCAGTGCATATTGATCTGATGAAAAGAAAAGCGCGGTCTGCTCCCGTATCCTCTCCTGCTGCTGCATGAGCTGTTCCATCCGGTCTCCGTACTGACCAGACAGAATCAGGTGCTGCGCTTCAGAGGCAGGTGCTCCGTATTTTTTCAAGGCTTTTTGGAAGCCCAGCCATCGTTGGCGGCTGGGCTCATAACCGTCATCTGTGACCATCAAGATCTTGCGGTGCCCCATAGAGAGCAGGTAGTTCCCCATCTGATAGCCGCCGTTAAGATCATCCGTCATGATATTGACATACTCCGATCGATCCTCCAGATAGGCATCCAGGGACACCATCGGCTTATCGCAGCACTGATGGAGTCGATGGAGGCAGTCCTTCGGCAGGTCGCAGGCGATCAGTCCGTCCAAGTTCCAGGATCTTACCTGCTGTATGATCGCCTCCGTGTCCGATACGGTGAGCAGCAACATATAGCGCTCTTTCTCCCGGATATACCGGTCCAGATGACCGATCAGCGAACTGTAATAAGGATCGGCCAGCGCAGGCTCTTTGGAAACATCCCGGCCAAAAAGGATCACTCCGATGATGTTTGACCGTTTCTGGGCCAGCATCAGTCCGCTCATGCTGGGGACATAGCCCATCTCTTTGATCGCGTCCTCGATCTTTTTTCGGGTCTCCGCAGAGACCCGGTGTGCTTTTCCGTGGATCACATTGGATACGGTGGCCGTGCTGACGCCCACGTGATCCGCGATATCTTTGATCCTGACCATTTTTTCTCCTGTAGATCACTTGATAAGGTTGGCTATAACTGCATCTGCCCAAGCTTTTGGGCAATGGTGACTAATAGTTGGCTGATCTTCTCCATAGATCGGATACAGACGAACTCATAAGGTCCATGGAAATTATGGCCGCCTGTGCAGAGATTTGGACAGGGAAGGCCCATATAGGACAATCTGGCGCCATCTGTGCCTCCGCGGATCGGGCAGATCTTCGGTTGGATCTGGAGCTCCTCCATGGCCTTCTTGGCCAGGTCGATCAGATACATATGGGACTTGAGCATTTCCTTCATATTATAATAGGAATCCTTTAACTCTATCTCCACGGTCTGCGGGCCGTATTTTATATTGAGAAGATCGGCTATTTGCCGATACAGATCCTTTTTAGCTTCAAATCTCGTCCGGTCATGGTCACGGATGATATGATCTAAAGTAGCGGTTTCGACATTTCCGCTCATATCAGACAGATGAAAGAACCCTTCATATCCTTCTGTGTACATCGGATTCTCAAAGACCGGCAGCATGGATTGGAACTCCATGCCGATCAAAAGCGCATTTTTCATAGTCCCCTTCGAGGAACCCGGGTGGATGCTCTTTCCATGGACATGGACCCTGCCGCTGGCCGCATTGAAATTCTCATATTCCAATTCCCCAAGTGCGCCGCCATCTACAGTAAACGCCACATCCGCTCCGAAATCCTCCACATCAAAGCCATCTGCCCCCTTTCCGATCTCCTCATCCGGGGTGAGACCGATACAGATCTGGCCGTGCTGGATCTCTGGGTGCTCCAGCAGATAGCTGGCTGCAGTCATGATCTCTGCTATGCCGGCTTTATCATCCGCGCCTAACAGAGTGGTCCCATCCGTGGCGATCAGGTCCTCTCCCACATAGTCTAAAAGCGCAGGGAACTCCAAAGGATCCAAAAAGATGCCCTGTTCTTCATTTAAGCAGATCTTTTCTCCATCATAGGCTTTGACGGTCTTCGGCTTTACATTCTGCCCGGAAAATGCCGGCGCAGTGTCCATATGGGCGATCAGGCCAAGGGACGGGACCTTCTTGGCCATATTGGAAGGGATCTTAGCGGTCACATAGCATCGATCGCTCACCTTCACATCCGATGCCCCCATCTTTCGCAGCTCTTCGGCCAGACAGTTGGCCAGCGAGAACTGCTTTTCCGTGCTGGGGATCTGCTCTATCCCATCAGCAGACTGGGTATCATAGGAAACATAACGTAAAAAACGGTCCACTACTGAAGACATGATCGAACACTCCTTTTCATTTTGCTGAACGCAGCATCTTATTGAGTTTACATAAAAATATTATGTCGACTGATCGTCGGGCCACCCGATCGAAATGCTGGTCCCAAGAAATATTGTAGCATATCAAAGTTATTCTGTCCAATCCTGCAGATACTTTTTGCGCCCCATTACATGCTGTCCCCGTGAAAAGTGACTCGTTGTCAAAAATGCCAGGATGGTGTATATTTATCCTAAAGCTATTCAGATCAACGATCGATACAAGGAGGAAATACAGGATATGGAACATTATTATTCAGACATTTTGTGCAAAGCTCTCCGTCTGCTCTATTTTCAGGCGGACCCGTCCAAGTTTGCGGAGGGCGTGCAGCTGTTGGAAAAAGCAGTGGCTAATGAGGAGCCCCATGCTTTTTATTTCCTGGCCAGGTGCTATGGCTGGGGCGACGGAAATGTAAAGGATGATGAGAAAAAGGCAAAAAAGCTCTCTAAGCGCGGGATCGAGCTTGGCAGCGACCTCTGCGTGCTCGGCGCGGACCGGATGGATATCTTAAAGGGCGATGTAAAGAACGCCATGACCGGTACGCTTAAGGATGCCTTTGATGGTGTGCTGGCGATGGCGGAAGGCGGGGAGCCCATGGCCCAGTATGCCATCGGTCTGTTCTATTTCTGGGGCGATATGCTTTTAAACTTCCAGAAGCCTTCCAAAGAAGATCTTTTAAAGTGCGAGAAGGAAAATGCAGCCCAGGCCCTGATGTGGTTCCGCCGTTCCGCAGAACAAGGCTGTATCCCTGCCTTCCGGAACGCCTTCAACAGTGTGCGCAACGGTGTGAATGGCGTGCCCCAGGACTTGGAGGGAGCGCTCCGCTGGGCAGAGACCATGGACGGCAAGGTGGATATGCGGGACTACTATCATTCCATGGTGCTGGAATATCAAAAACTAAAGCGCTATGCCGACGCGATCCGCTGGTGTGAGAAGGGGGGCCAAGATAGCGTTACGGTCTGCATCATCGACCTGGGCCTGGTGTACTTATATGGCGACCGGGGCGCGGCGGAGGATGATACAAGGGCTCTGGGCCTCTTTAAGCTGGCGGCCGGGAAAGGGGACGAGTATGGCAGCTATAATGTCGGACGCTGCTATTACAATGGCTGGGGCTGCACAAAAGACTACACAGAAGCTTTCCGATGGTTCGAGCAGGCTGACCAGGGCGGCCACCCCTCTGCTAAGTGGTATCTTGCACAAAGCTATTTCTGGGGGCGCGGGACTGAGCAGGACTATGAGATGGCTGTAGGCATGATAAACGGGCTCATAAGAGCAAAACAGGACATCCCCAAGGATCTGATGGGCTACTGCTGTCTCCATGGAAAGGGCATGCACGCCGACCCGATCCGCGGGAAACGCCTTTTGGAGGAAGCCGCGCAGGCGGGCAACGGCCAGGCCTGGATGTTCCTGGGGGAAATGTACGATAAAGGGGTAGGTGTACCTGAAGATATCCCTATGGCCGTCTCCTGTTATCAGAAAGCAGCGGATAAAAAGATCGCAGGGGCGTCCCAGGCCCTTGGACATTTTAAAAAGACGCTGTTCGGGAAATGGAAGCGAAAATGATGTGATCGTGTAAAGAAAAGGTTCCCGGAGAGTAGCCTTACTTATCTTGACAGACAGAGAGGGATGACGATGGATATCGCGATAAGAGCATACAAAGAGACTGACCTGCCGGAGATGATCCGGATATGGAACGAGGTGGTGGAGGAAGGCATCGCGTTCCCACAGGAAGAGCTTTTAGACTTTGAGACAGGAAAAACATTTTTTTCGGCCCAGACCTATAATGGGGTCGCTGAGGACAAATTGACCGGGCAGATCCTGGGGCTATACATCCTGCACCCCAACAATGTAGGGCGGTGTGGTCATATATGCAATGCCAGCTATGCGGTAAGCCAGGCGGTCAGAGGACGGCATATCGGGGAAAAGCTGGTCTTAGACTGCCTGGAGCAGGGAAGGCTCCATGGCTTTCGGGTGCTGCAGTTCAATGCAGTGGTGGCCTCTAACATCCACGCCCGCCATCTCTATGAACGCCTTGGCTTTGTCCAGCTGGGCACGATCCCCGGAGGGTTCCGCATGAAGGACGGGCATTATGAGGATATCTGCCCCTACCATCATGTGCTGTGATCGATGGAGATACCCTGAAAGACCTCAGATAGAAAGATAGAAAAAAGGATGCTGCAGGATGGATGTTTTGTCATCCTGCGGCATCCTTTTTTAGTTGGATGCGATCGCGTTTAAAGGCTATCGGCAAAGCGTTCCAAATGATCTGGATGATCGGTTCATTTTAGGGCAGCTGCCGCCTGTTCTCCTGCGACCCGGCCAAATGATACGGACTGGGAATAGCCGCCGGACTGCCAGGTCACTTCACCGGCAGCGTATAAGCCTTCCACTGCGCTCCCGTCCTCGTAGAGCACCTGTGCATTTTCATTGCAGGCTACGCCGCCCTTGGTCATATGGTTAGCAGCTTCCACGCGGACGCCATAGTATGGACCTTCTGCATCCAGCGGACGAGAGGCCACTGCCTCCAACAGGGCATCTTCCTCCCCGGCTTCTGCCGCTGCGTTAAACTCTTCCACGGTCTTCTCCAAGCCTGCCGCGTCGATCCCCAGCGCGTCTGCCAGCTGGGCCAGAGTATCACCTTGTGCATAATACCCGGCCCCCACATGCTTGCGGATCCGGTAGAAGGAATCATATCCGGTCTGATCCGTGATGGAGAAGGCGGCGCCGTCCGGCTGCTCCAAGATCGTGGTCCCGCGCTTTAAGCCGCCGGTACCCTCCGCCATGAAGCGGACTCCGTCCTTATTGACCAGGATATCCAGATCCGCTCCTCCGGTCAGATCCCTGCGGGGAACGATGATGTTGGGGAATACCCGGACCATATCCATATTTTCCAGCTTGAAGCCGTTCTTCTCGAACACCTTCACAAAGTCGCCGGTAGTGCCCATCTGGTTGGAGGTGTTCAGCACCTCGTTGCCGGGAGCATATTCCTCCAGAAGCTCTTTGCTGCTGCAGAAGCCGCCGGTGGCAACGATCGTGGACTGGGCCTTGATGTTGTAGCTCTCGTTATCATTGTTCTCTACGCTGACCCCGACACAGCGGCCATCCTCCATGATCAGGTCCACGCCCTTGGTGCCGGTGCGGATCTCGATATCAAGGTCTTTGGCGCACTTTTCCATGCCGGCCTGGATCACTTCGCCTGCGTACTGGTCTTCCTTTGCCATGTGGTTCGTGCCGCCGTAGTTGTAGTCCAGCTCCACGCCCATGTCACGGAGCCAGGCATCCAGGACGCTCTCCTGCTGGGCCCACACCTGGAGACGTTTTGGAGTGTCCCCGGCTTCCGCCATATCTTCGATAAAATGCTCTACCGGATCTGTGGTCCACTCCTCATTCCCCGCGGCCTTCTGCGCCTCGGAATTGATCAGGTCGTAGAAATTCATGTCAAATTTGCCGTTGCCGCTCAAGATGTCCATCTTTTCGATCACCAGCACATGGGCATCCTTGTTGGCCTGCTTTGCGGTGATCGCGGCTGCAAGGCCGGAGGGGCCACCGCCTACTACCACGATATCCGCGGTCACATCTTCAAGGGTCTTGGCTTCCTTTTTTGGGCCTGCGGTAGTCATAGTGATGCTCTCCACCTCCAGCCCGGCCTGGGTCATGGCATCGGCCACGGCCGTCTTCACGGCGTAGGAAGAGAATGTAGCGGCAGTCACACTGTCCACTACCGGGGTGTTGGCCTCTAAGATCCGCTCCTGGATGATCGGGAACGCACGGTCCATGACCACGTTGGTCTCATGGTGGTCTCCCAGCTCCAGGGCTGTGATGGTGTCTCCGTCGATGGTCACCTTCAGGTTCAGTTCGCCGCCGTAGCCGCTCCCCTTAGCGTCATAGGTCACAGGGCCTTCTGCCTGTGCTTTTGTGGTCTCCGCTTCTGTCTCTGCGGGAGCCTCTTCTGTCGCGGCAGCGGTGGTCTCCGGTGCTGCCGCAGTCTCTGCTCCGTTGCCTCCGCCACATGCGGCCAGACTCAGAGCGACTGCGGATACTGCGATCGTTTGGGATACTCTTCTTTTTCTCATAGCGATCCTCCAAAGATATTTTTTCGAGCCCTCCCTTTTTTGGCTCATATCCTTATTATATCGGATGTTGTTTTTTTGTCAATCTTCTGCGGTTTTTAAAAATGATCTCCTGACATTTGTACTCTATATCCAGACGAAAAGGATGATCGCACGATATTCTTGGTCACTATCTACACCCGCCAATTGCTGTATAGGTGCAGGCATAGATGCAGGCGCATGATCGGTCACCTGTCCGCATCCGAAGGTAACAGGACATCTATCCTATTTATTTTTTTACAAAGATGGGCTATAATAAAAAAGTACGATCCGCCCAAGGATCTGTACATGGGATCTGTACGCAGAAAAGACCGGATCGTCCAGGTGGATGAACGGTCGCAAAAAGATGGAGATGGGGGATGCGGCATGGCATTTATCAGTGTGTTCGATGTATTAGGCCCAAACATGATCGGGCCGTCCAGCTCCCATACGGCGGGGGCATGCTCTATCGGCCTGATGGCCAGGCGGATGCTGGGAGGGCCGGTGAGCCAGGTGGAGTTCACCCTCTACGGCTCATTTTCCAAGACCTATAGGGGGCATGGCACAGACCGTGCGCTCCTTGGAGGGATCATGGGCTTTGCCACGGACGATCCCAGGATCCCGGACGCTTACGGCCTGGCAGAGAAAGAGGGGATCCGCTTTCGCTTTGTCATCGATGATACCGAGACAGAGGTCCACCCGAATACGGTAGATATCGATGCGGTGGGCAAAAGCGGCAACCATCTCACGATCCGGGGGGAATCCCTGGGCGGCGGTAAGATCCGGATCGTCCGCATCGACGGGATCGAGGTGGATTTCACCGGCGAGTACGATACGTTGATCGTGGTCCATAAGGACCGCGTGGGGATGGTGGCCTATATCACCAGCTGTCTGAGCGAGAGCAGCATCAATATCGCCTTCATGAAGCTGTTCCGTGAGGCAAAAGGGGATCGGGCCTACAGCATCATCGAATTTGACGGTTATCTTCCGGAGGCGGTCCATCGGAAGATCCTGGAGAAAGAGAACATCGAGCATGTGATGCTCATACAGACCGGCAGCCATGGGAACGGAGGTGCGATAGATGGGAACGATCGACTTTAAAAACGGGGAAGAGCTCCTTTTGCTCTGCAAGGAGCAGGACTGGCCGATCTCGGAAGGGATGAGGCAGCGGGAGGTGCAGATGACGGAGACGGCTGCAAGCCTTCTGGATGAGAGGATGGCGAAGGCCCTAAGGATCATGAAAGCCGCTGCCACCACCCCGATCCAGGATCCCAAGCCCTCCATGAGCGGCCTGATCGGCGGGGAGGCGCAGAAACTGAGCCGGCATCTTAAGGGCGGCAGATCGATCTGCGGTCCGATCCTCTCCAGAGCGGTCACCTATGCCATGGCGGTCCTGGAGGTCAACAGCTCCATGGGCCTTATCGTGGCCGCTCCCACCGCCGGTTCCTCCGGTGTGGTCCCCGGTGTCCTCCTCTCCCTGCAGGAAGCGCATGATCTAACCGATGGATCCGTAGTCAAGGCCCTTTACAATGCCGGGGCGATCGGCTACCTGGCTATGCGCAACGCCACAGTGGCAGGTGCGGTAGGCGGCTGTCAGGCCGAGGTGGGGGTAGCCTCCTCCATGGCGGCTTCTGCAGCCGTGGAGCTGATGGGCGGGACTCCAGAGCAATGCCTCTACGCCGCTTCCACTGCCCTGATGAACCTTCTGGGACTGGTATGCGACCCGGTAGGCGGCCTGGTAGAATACCCATGCCAGAACCGCAACGCCATCGGCGCGGCCAATGCCCTCACCTGCGCGGAACTGGCTTTGAGCGGTATCCGTCAGATGATCCCCTTTGACGAGATGCTGGACACCATGTACCGGGTGGGGAGGCAGATCTCCCCGGCTTTGCGGGAGACCGCTATGGGTGGGTGTGCCGTCACGCCGTCGGCGAAGGCCTGCACGGGATGCCATGGATAGAGCAGATCCCACATGTTCCTGCAAGTGCGATCAAAAAGGCCCAAAGATACTATACCCATAGATCTCCTCATAAACCTTTGTATACACCAGCACTTCCGGCGGGAACTCCACGCCGGCGGCCACCTCCGGATCCACACACAGCACATTTAGCTTCTTACATCCAAAAAGGGGGCGCAGATCCTTGATATCATCCCGTTTCAAGCTGCAGCCCCTTAAGTCCTCCAGCTTTTCTGCAAAGGCCACATCCGTCACCCCACAGTCATCCAGATACAGCCATCGGATCTGGGGATAATGCTCCAGAAATGCGAAGTCAAGGCGCTCCTCTGTGGCCGCGTCCTCCGGATAACAGAACGTGAGCCCGAACTCTTGGATCGAAGGGTTATCCAACAAGGCATTAAGATCTAGCAGCAGCTCCACTTTGGCTGACGCTACACGTCCCAGACGGAAGGTCTTTAATCCCGGCAGGTTCAAGATCCCTTCCACACCTGCGATCTTTCCTCCGTAGAAGTTATCGATCTGGAGCCGTTCCAGATGGGTCAGCCCTGCAAGTACCGACACATCTGTAGGCACCTGATACACAAAGACCGCCATATGCAGATCCAACGCCTTCAGGCTCTCCAGCTTAGCGACCTCTTCAAGGCCTGCCGGCTCATCCACCGCGATCATCAGCTCCTCCAGCTTGGGCAGTCCCTGCAAGATGTGGATCTCTTCTGCCGGGATATACTTCTGATCTATGAGATACAGCCGTTTCAGTCCGGTCAAAGACGCCAAAGGTGACAGAGCTGGATCCTCCCCTGTATAGATGGAAAGCTCCTCCAGCCCGGGAAGGTCTTTTAAAAAAACACATTCGCTTAAGGGCATATGTTCGATATAAAGAGAGGTCAGCTCCGGCAGCTCTGTCAGCGCCTCCAGTCCCATAAAGCTCCCTCCACAGCGCAGCCGCAGGCGTTCCAGATGTTTGCAGGCTGCGATCTTGCTCATATCCACAGGTCCGCTGCTGCCGGCCAGAGTAGTGTCGATCTCCAGCTCCTCCAGGGCAGTGAACTGCTGGATACCTTCCAGGGAGATCCCCATAGCTCCGATGTGCAAGGTCCTGATCGCCGCTGGATCCAGCACCTGTGCCACCATTTCCAGGCTGTCCTCTGTATCCACATAGCTGATCTGTGCTTCCGGTGAAAAATGCAGCATGGAGAGCCACGCCGAACCCGTCGTATCGATGCGGGTGAGTCCAGTGAACATAGAATAGTCCGACGGCCAGCTGACACTTTTGGTACGGTATGTCCATTTCTCTACAGTCCGTTGGAACGCCTGCGCATCCTCGCATTCCTGGTAGTCTGTGAAGCTGTATTGGATCACATGCAGCACCTCATCCTCCTGCTGTTCATAGGAGCAGCGCAGATACCGGATGCTTTCCAGCTCCTTTGCCGTGATCTTTTCAAACGGCTTTCCAAAGATATCCTGGCAGAAGATCGCCAAAAGCTCTCCGCCGGCCTCCGCCGGGATATCCTCATCCGAGGTGGAGAACACCGATCGTCTGGCCGCCACATTAAAGCCGAAGATGACCAGGGTCAAAAGCGATGCCACGGCCAGTACCCCGATCAGCACGCTTTTTGTCCGTGCCAGCCTCTGCCGCATCGCGTCATCGCCGCCGTGATCCACCTGGATATGGAGGATCGTCCCCTTCGCCTCATCGATCAGATAGCGCTGCCCGCAGAACGGGCACAGGGCATGGGTCCTGTCCACCAGCTCCAGTGTGCCGCCGCAGTTCTTACATATCAGCCCTAAAAGCTCCTCCTGACGTTTTTCCATATCCTTCATATCCTTCACCTTCCGTATCCGCCGTTCATATCTTTCAACCGCTGTCTAAACACGGTATGCATACTCTTCTTTTAACTTAGCATGATATTTCCACCCTGCTTTCCGGCCGATATGTAGAGATCCGTATGCTGCCCTTGTCTTTTAAAGAATTTTTGACCTTCTATGGACCAGATCCTGCTGTTACGATTCGACCGTCGTATTGCGTGATATCCTCCAGCGGAACAAGCAGGCCGATCAGGGGACGCTCCAGAAGCTCATACTGTTCCTCTGCTCCCATATCGGCAGTATCACGTCTCCCAACAGCATCTGTCCGTTATAAATGTGTCTGCCATGCGCTGCAACCTCCTTAAGACCCGAACCCAAAGTCATCCGCAAAAGCAATATCGATAACAACCTCCTGACGAAATGCTTCCAGATCATTTTTCTCATCATAGGCTACCAGATAAGATAGCAAAATCCGATCGATACAAAGAAAGGTATCACATCTATAAAGCTTTCTATCGGGATATGTGCAAATGTCTTATCTGCGGACAGCGTGGCTTCCACATGGGCGGAAAGCTGTCATAACTGTCGCGATATAATAGATTGTTCATCAGGCTATCCAAAAAGACCATCACATTACCTGGTTTATAAGAGATAAAAGGTGTCCATGCCTGCGGTGATCCTGCCTTCATATACCTGGCTGTATAGGTGACAAATAGCGTGATCACCAGCTTTTCCAAAGAAGGCCGATCATCCACATAGCCAAAACTGTTCTCACATTGTTTCCAGAAGGCATCCAATAGACCAAATCTCGCAATATCAGACAGAAATTTATTATCATCCAGTCCCCCATCGTCTGTCAACAGGATACGGACCACCTCCTCAAAGGAAGCTACCTTGGACTGGCACAGGGCGCTCATCAATGCGATCTCGATGGTCTCCTCTGTGAGATTCTCCATCTCCAGATCATAGAATCGTTGCGTACGCCTTTTTTCACCGAAAAAATCGATATACTTCTGGATGACCGGCTTATATCGCTCCGGTTTCCCCAGATCGATGCAGACCAAGGAGGCACGATCCGCATAAAACCGTTTGGAATAAAGAAGTGTATCCTCCAGATGGTTCTGTTCTACAGGCGGTTTCGGAAACGGGGCATATAACAGATAGTTCGTCGTTTTATCTTGCCGCTCCAGCAGCAGCTTTGTACGGAATTGATCCGTTGGGGTCTACCCGAAAGCTGGTCTTTTGGTACGATGATAATGGTGATCTTGTTGATGATATCGATCAGTTAGCGCTTAAAAATGCCAAAGTGCATCGGTATCGCCAGAAAACTCTTCATCTAATTTCTTTATGATCTGGTCCAGGTTTAGATCAGCCATTTTGGTCCCTCATCTCTGCTTTCATTTTATCCCAAGTTCTTTTTCCAACCATGCGATCGTGATCCCGCAATATGGCGAAAGACACCTCTGTTCCGTATAACGTTTATATAGCTTGCGCAATACAGACAGATATACCTCATGGTCCCTATTTTTACAAAGTTTTCGGATCTCTGCTTTTGTTTGGAGGAGCACTTGCTTCCTGTTCTCCGGCAAGGCGCTGGCATGGCAATTCAGATTTAATGTCTCCTGAACATCTTTCCGTATCTTGTTATCCTTAGATGAAATATACCCATCTGACGTATAATAGAGCTTTCGTATCGAACGGACATCATAAGGATCTAGGATCTATCGTCAGTGGGACATTTTCCCTATGCGCATCACAAGTCCTATCCTCTTTTTTAGTACCAGGCTGTAAACTATTCCCATAACAGACAGCCAACATATTTTTGAAATCCAACGTATCCGCAGGATCATATCCTCCGCTGTCCGGATGCCTGACGCGATAATGTTCGATCCGCACGTCTTTCGGATGCTTGATCTGCCGCATACAGTAAGCACAGAGCCCGCCTTGTTCTTTCCACATCTGTCTGCGGATATCATTAGCGACTCCTCCATCTATCTCTTCATAGCATGCTTGGGGATCGCTTTTTCTGTATTTCAATAAGCTATCCGGTTCTTTTCCTCGGCGGATCAATATCACGTCCATTCCTCCCGCATTTTTTCAAAGTCAAGCGTTACTCTTGCGCTGCTGATCTCCGGATCGCTATCTCCTACAATATCCTCGATCTGTCTGAGCGATCTCTCCGCTTTTCCGATCTCTTCCAGATCGATCGCTTGATAAAAACTTGCCAGCATTTTTCGGATCTCTTCTGGGCGTTCGCCCACCTGCATCACTTCGCGTAAGATAGAATTTGCATCTCGACCAAAGGTCTGTTCTGTTGGAACATAGATCTCTCCTCCATCCAAGATACGGATGTTCTCACGTTTTACAGAATGGATAACCGATGGGGCATGGGATGTGACTAAAAACTGTACCTGTGGGAAGATACTTTGCAGGTCTTTCAATATCGTCTGCTGCCATTCCGGATGGAGATGAAGATCGATCTCATCGATCAGAACGATCCCAGGTGTTTTCGCGAGGACCTCCTCGCCCAGTTGTGGATTAAGGACCGCCATCCGATACGCGATATCTCCGATCATACTCAATGTGTTTTTATAGCCATCGCTCATCTCATTCAATGCAAAACGACTCTTGCTACCACTTTTATCTTCATATCCGATCATGATCCTATGGGTATCCAGAT
The DNA here is from genome assembly GCA_910588895.1 of uncultured Lachnospiraceae bacterium. Taxonomy (GTDB): domain Bacteria; phylum Bacillota; class Clostridia; order Lachnospirales; family Lachnospiraceae; genus Caccovicinus. The sequence continues at coordinate 17,003 of CAJUSS010000028.1, read as the reverse complement.
CAAATGACACTTCTGCATCTTTGCAACCATTGATCTTCTGGAAACACTTACAGACAGCCTGTTCTACTGCCATAAGCTGCGGGATCTTTTCTATCTTACCTGTTTTCTGTTGATTTTGGAGGCTTTTTAATGTCATGGTCTGAAACCAGTTCAACATCATCTTTTCATTCGACTCTGCTTCCATACAGTCCAGATACCCTGCTTGCCGGTTAAATTTCAAAAGGTTCAGCAGATCCCTCTTTTCTTTTTTCTGTGCATATAGTCTTCCTGTTCCATAATAAGATAGGATGGGGAGTGTCGTCTCCGTGTCCCCCGCCATAACCTGGCTCTGCATCTGTTCTGCGATCTCGATCAGCGCACGGGCATCTTTCATGGTTGTCTTTCCACTAGATGAGCTTAGAGAACGCATCCAATACACTTCTTGTCCGCCACATTCCCCAGTTGCAGTTATCAGTACCGGAAATTGGGGTTGGGCATCAATGACCTCTCCTATTTCATAAAATTCGTACCGTGCATCTCCCTTCAAGATATTTCTGCAGCTGCCGCCATCGATCCCGCACAGAAAAGTGCTGGCAGCTACTGCTATCGCATCTAATATGGCTGACTTCCCGGCCCCGTTTTTACCTACAAACAAGGTTAAATGATCTTCTAAAGGTATATCCAGATTGCAAAAGCATCTATAATTTTTGATATGGATATTATCTATCTTCAAAAAGGATACCTCCTTATATATGATATCGTCTTATTTGGGCTGTTCTCATTCCTTTTTACTCTTGCCCTGCTCATATAAACTGGTATCTCCCCAAGCCTTTATCAACTGCTTTCGTAATGATCCCTGCCTACTTCATCGCATGTAAGATATTCGCAGCCTTTGTCTTTGAGCAGCCCAGGAACTCCATCACATCAGACTGTCTGAAAACGTTTTGGCCTGCTTGTTGATAAACCGATACAATATTGTCGATTTACGTCTTTGTGACCCCTGCGGCTTGCAGGATAGCTTTATATTTAGATTGCTTTTCGGATAGCTCTCACTGGATCCATGATCGTCCGCACAAGCCTGTGGTACGCTCAATTAGCAGTAATAAGTTCTATTTCATTGTTGCCTCCAAAAAAATCAAATGCGATCTTATCCAACTGCATAGAGATAACCTTAAAATCTGTATTCAGATCTAATGTCTTAGCACCGATCTGATCACCACCTATATTGAACATATGGTCTGGAGTAATGGCTTCATCGGTTTTTGCATAAAGTAGGATACCTGCGATATTCCCTTTGTTATCTTTGTCCTGATTCTTCACATATGTGAAGATCTGGTAGACATTCCCGGAATGAAGCGTATATTTGTCAAAGTGCTGCTGAAGTGTCCGACCGTAGTATTTTGCATCAATGATAAGTACCTTTTCTTCCATTCGAAGGAATACGTCTGTCTGCATGACCGGAAGGAACCGGATCATCGATCCACTAGTATCACCGACAAGGTTCCATTTTATCTGTGCAGCCTTAACTTCCGTAAGGTATGTATGGTGCTGACGGTAGTATTCCAGAATAAATCGTTCATACAGTCTGGCCATGTGCTCATCGGAAAATGAGGCCATTTTATACTCACCCTTTTCGGTCGTCTGTAGCATGCCATCAAGCACAAAGTAACAGATATTCATTAATAGTTCATAGTTCTTATTATTCCGCTGATAATGCAGTCTGCTCCATTGGACCCCAGAAGGCTCCAGCAGATCGATCCCGTCGAAAAAGACAAGCACTTTTTTCAGGGCTGTCTTCCTGTCAGATCTAACACCATCATCTTTGACTAGATAATGGATCGTCGTTTTCAGGATCTGGTTGAAGGGGTTGTTTTCTGAGAGCTCATCAAACTCACAAGCGAGTTTCTGTTTCCGCTGGATACGATCGCGGATCATCTTCGACATGACCAGCTTTCCTCGTATTGCGGAGAGAGTTTCATTCTTCGTGATGTACTCGCGATATAATCCCTGCTTCAACTGTTGTGCCACTCCCCTCGAAAGAATAGCGGCAAACAAGTCCTGAGCTTGATCAAATTTTTCAGAGGCCACTTCTTCATAATTAGACTGCTTCAGCACCTGAAATGCATAGGACAGCATATAAAATATGTTTTTTATGAATATGCTCTTATCCCTAGTCATCAAATACACCACGCAGAGCCTTTTCCCAACGCTGCTGTCTGGTCGGCTCATCGAACCAATATTCACCAAGCATCGGAAGGATATCGAACTCTACTATCGAGCGCATCCATTCATCCGTGCATCCTGCTGCCTCCCGACCACAGAAATAGCTATGGCCAATCTGGAAACCGCGACCGAGTGATCTATCTTCTGTGATCTCTTTGTTCAGTAGCTTGATCTGATCGATCAGAGCATCAAAAGTTTCATTGGCAAATGCCTTTTGGTAATTTGTGAAACCCTCTGAATTGAAACCTGGTTCAATCTCAAAGAAGCTAAACCTTCTCCGGAGCGCATAGTCGATCATTGCTAAGCTTCGATCCGCCGTATTCATCATACCGATGATGTACAGATTTTCTGGCACAGAGAACGGCATTCCGCTGTAGGCAAGCGTTGCTTTTGTTCCTCTATAACCCTTCTCGATCAGCATTAGAAGCTCACCAAAGATCTTACTCATATTGCCGCGATCGATCTCATCGATAATGAAGAAATACTCCTTGTCTGGATGATTTGCAGCAACTTGGCAAAAACGATAGAAAATGCCGTCAGTCAATTTGAAGTCAGCGCCATCCGGGCGGTACCCCATAATAAAATCTTCGTAGGAGTAATTCTGGTGAAACTGCACCATCTCGATCCTGTGATCATCCACCTCACCCATGATCGCATAGGCCAACTTTTTAGCTATAAATGTCTTTCCGACACCTGGAGCTCCCTGAAGGATAACATTCATTTTATTTTTCAGAAGGGCTTCCAGAACATCGTAGCGTTCCTCAGTCATATAGACCTTCCTCAGGAAATCGGCTTTTGAATATTTTAGGAGGATCGTGTCAGGCTGCTTTAGCGGATTTTCTTCCCTTATGATATCCATGATAAAATCGAACTCGCCCTTGGTCAGCCTGAATAGGCTGCCATTCGGCTGCACGAAGAATTCCATCTTCTTTAACTCTGGAGCTTCTTTTAATCGCAAATACTCAATTGGTGTAGATAAGCCCTCTGTCTTTTCAAAAAAGATGGCTTTCCCGTCGTTCTTCTGAGTGATACGTCCAATGGCTACGACTTTTTTTACAGGATAAGCTTCATATCCGATCACCATATCCCCGATCTTGGCATCGAGGAAGTTCTGGAACACACGGCGTTTATTACCATTCTCGTTATATAGAGTGTAACTCTGTTCTTCGCCGATCTTGATATCTGAAAAGCTCCAGATCTTCGGATTGGATGTTAACCACCAGAAGCCATGTATCTCTTTCGAGGGATCAACATACAAAGGTACACCGGCAAGATCGATCTTTTCTAATGCTTCATTCAACTCTGAACGCAATCTCCAAATGTAGATCCCTTCCACACTTTTGTCAGCATATTTGCCCATATACAGGATCGGCCACCATTTGGAATTTTTTGTGTCTTTCAGCGGGACAGGACACCCTGTTTTCTCAGCAATGCGCCGAGCCAGTGTGGATGATCCGGTATTATAGAAATTAGGTGTTTCACCGTATTTGATCGACAACTGCTTACAAGTAGCTTGCCCTCCATAGTCTTTCAACCGGGCAACGATCTGCAGGCTGCTTTGTGTGAAAACAGATGTATCTCCCTTCTTCAATGATAGCCTTGCAGATCTCATCATACATCTGAAAGCCACCGATCAAGCTATCCACAGAGCCATTCCGCTTTGGCAGATAGTTCGCAGATAGTTCTGTTGCAGCTGTACGGAAAAGTTCATATTTATAAATGTAATATTTGTCAGGATACCTGAGCCATAAATAAGTACTGATCGCATTTGTGTTTTGATAATGGTTACGCCATGTGCCATCATCATACTTAACTCTCATATCTTCAGCAGCTGCCTGAAACGCTTCAATCCTTGTTGCAAGATCAACGGACTCATCAAAAAGGATCCGGAACATAGACCGGGTAGCTTCATCGTCTGCCTTGGCAAAATTTGTGATCATACCTTTGGGATATGCGTAACCCGAAGCCAGCAGATTGAAAGTTTTATCCGTGGCCTGCTTAAACATATCGCCAAAGTTCTCAGCATCAATATTCCAGTGATCCTGAAAATGCTTGATGGCTTCCCATTTGTATTTTTCGTTTTTCCAGTGGATCGGAAAATATGCTTTGTATCCTGTGAGTATAGGCTTCAGCTTCTCTAGATCGATCATTCGACTCTCCTTGTCTGCTCTGGTTAATAAAAATATTGCTGACGGGCTGAGCGACCGTTTTTAGACCATCCCATATACTCGTTTCAGCGATCAGATCAAAACGATCTTCTTTATTTCGCGATCTTTTTTCGTTTACTGACGCTGACAGCCAACAAAACAGGAGTTCCTGGCCAAGAGGTGGCAGCCCCTCATCGGTCTGCCACCTCTTTTATGATCTCTTCCCAAGTGATCTGCTTCTCCACCATCAGCACCATCATATGATACAAAAAGTCGGCGATCTCGTATTTGATCTCCTCGGGATCCGGGTTCTTTGCGGCGATGATGATCTCTGTCGCTTCTTCCCCGCATTTCTTTAAGATCTTATCGATCCCCTTGTCAAAGAGATAATTGGTATACGATCCTTCCTTCGGATGCTCCTTCCGGTCCTTGATGACCGCATATTCCTCTTCGAACACCTTCAGCGGGTCTTTTTCCTTGTGCTCTTTCGCCGCCAGGGTCTTGAAGAAACAGCTCCTGTTCCCTGTATGGCAGGCCGCGCCGATCTGGCGGACCTTTGCCAGGATCGTATCATTGTCGCAGTCTAAGGATAAGGACCGCACATACTGGAAATGGCCGGAGGTCTCTCCCTTGAGCCACAGCTTCTGGCGGCTGCGGCTGAAATAGGTCATGGTCCCGGTGGCCAGTGTCTTCTCAAAGGCTTCCTCGTTCATATAGGCCATCATCAGGACCTCATTTGTTTTATCATCCTGGACGATGACCGGGATCAGGCCGTCGCTGTTTTGTTTGAACTGGTCCCAGGCGATGCTGCTCTCAAAGGTCTCCATGGGCAGCCCATCCGCCTTCAATGCCTGTTTCAACTCCATACATGAATCAGCTGCAGAAAGATCCAGGATCATCCCCTGGATGCTGCCTGCCTGCCAAAAGCTTGCAGATAGACGGTCCGCCGTCCCTGCGGCCGTATCCTTTCCGATCCTTGTGCCTCTGCAGTCCATCACAAGCGCCGGTATCGCCAGCCCATCCAAGCTCTGCAGCTTGTTGTCTGCTATCGGCTGGACACAGGCGCTCCTATCCGTTTTGAGATCCTGCGCGCCGGGATCCGGACAAGCTGGGAGCGGATAGGCCAAGACCACCTTGGAAGCCCCCAGCTGGATATACTCCTCTACCCGGTCCAGATACCGGGCCTTTGGCAGATAGGCAAAGATCTTTTCGCTGCCGAATCGGCTGGAGGCCTCCTTCATCAGATCCACATTTTCATCTATGCTCACATCCAAAAACACAGCGCCGGCGCCGGCGTAAAGGTATTTCTTTACATCCTCCAGCCGATCGACGCGCCCTCCGGTGATGATCGGCACATCCACTTGGCGGGCGATCTCTTTGATCGTGTGGATCGTGCGCTCGTGATCGGCATCGTCCTGGGACAGATCGAAGATGAACAGTCCGTCCGCGCCCTTGTCACCGCCGTTCTGGCAGATCTGGAGGATCGTCTCTCCTTCGATCGAATGCCCATCCTCCAGGTGGACCGCCTTTCCCGCTCTGCATCCCATGCCGAGCAAGAGATATCTGTGCTCTCTATCCATATCCTGTCTCCTTACTGTTCTCCGTACTTTCTGCTTGTTCTTTGCCCCAACGTTCATATACGCCGCTCAAACCGGGCGACCGCCTCTGCCAGGTCCACTTTTCTTTCATAGAGGGCTTTCCCGATGATCGCCCCACAGACCTCCTCCTGGTGGAGCCGTTCTAAGTCCTCCATGGAGGATACGCCGCCGGATGCGATCACATCCAGGCCGGTGGCCTGGGTCAGCCGTTTTGTTGCCTCCACATTGGGACCGGAGAGCATGCCGTCCCTGGCGATATCGGTGTAGACGATGTGGGCGATGCCGTAAGCCTTCATCTGCATGCACAGATCCTCTGCCCGGACCGCGCTCACCTGCTCCCAGCCCTGGATCGCCACCATCCCGTCCTTTGCGTCGATACCGGCCACGATGGCATCGCTGCCGAAGGTATCGGTCATCTCTTTTAAAAACTCCGGCTTTTCCACGGCTTTTGTGCCGATGATCACCCGTTTTACGCCCAGATCCAGCATGTTCTGGACCGCTTCCTTTGTCCGGATCCCGCCGCCTACCTGGATCGGGATGGAGACCGTCTCCGCGATCCTTCGGATCACCGGCTCGTTGACCGAACGACCGGCCAGAGCGCCGTCTAAGTCCACCAGATGGAGGAATGTAGCCCCCTGGGCCTGCCAGCAGGCCGCTACCTTTTCTGGGGCGTCGGAATATACGGTGATATCCTTAAATGCCCCTTGTCTCAATCGGACACATTGTCCGTTCTTCAGATCGATCGCCGGGTACAGCTGCATAGCTTTTCTCCTCTCCTATCCATAAGACATAGTGTTTCTGTGATGTGAACGTGATCGGCACCTGTCCAATAGTCCTTTCCCTGATCAGCAAAAAGCACTCCAGCTGCCGACCGGTCAGAACAGGCCGCCCGCCGCCTGTCTGTGATGGAGCTCCAAGAGCAGCCGGTCATAGCAGCCATCACAGTGCAGCCGGTCCGCTATGATATGGGTATCCCCATTCTTTGTTACCGCCAGCAGCAGACTGCCGCTCTCAGAAAACAGCTGGATGGCCTCGTAGGGGATCACATCCAGGGAATAGACGGCTGTGATCAGGAAATGCTCGGTCAGGTACAGAGGCAGCCTTTTGGAAAAACGCTCTGTCCGCTCCAGTTCCCGGTCCGCAGCAGGCAGATGCTCCCGATAGCGCTCCACCTGCGCCAGCTGGGCCTTGATCCATTTCCTGTACTGAAAGAGAAAGCCCAGCCCTATGATCAGGATCGCCGCAGGGACGAGAAAAAATCCCATCGCCCAGGAATGTTCGACTAAAAAGCTGGAGGGGCGGGTATCCAGATAGTAGTCCCCTACCATCGCGTACAGCTCATCCGAGCTGATCGGGATCGTCTCATCCGACCACATCTGGCTGTAGGCATCCCGGGCGTACCCCATGATCTCCGGGGTCAGAGGCCTGCAGAAGCCAGAGAGCCGGAGCATCGGGGGCAGCTCATCCCCATCGCCCTCAGTCGTGGCATCGATCAATCGCTGCAGCTCTTTTGTAGCCTCCCCGTCCGCACAGAAGATGAACGGTTCAAAGGTGGAGTCAAAGCCGAAATACAGCCGGTAGCCTTCCTTCACATGCTCGGCAAAGTAGTCCGTGGCCAGCTGGGCCGATATAGCGCTGTAGCCGGACTCCTGGAAAGGATCAAAATAGCCGGGGTGTTCCAGCTGACGCTGGTATGTGCTCTTCATAGAGGCATATAGAAAGATCCCTCCCAGCAGGCAGGACAAGCCGACGATCAGTCCTGCCAGCCCTAAGTAAAGGGACTTATCCAGATACAAAAGCCCCATCATCTTATCGGATACCCTGATCTTTTCTTTTTTATCTGTCATCCCTGTCCCCTGCCTTTTCTTTTGGTAAACGTTCTTACAGCCAAAGCCGTTCTATGTTAAAAATGTACCTGCTACAGGCTTCCCTTGGTGGAGAGCACGCCTGTGATCCGCTCATCGATCTTTGTGGCTTCATCTAAAGCTTTTGCGAAGGCTTTGAAAGCGCCCTCGATGATGTGATGATCGTTTGATCCCGAGAGCTGCTTGATGTGCAGGTTCATCTCCCCTGCATAGGAAACGGCGTAAAAGAACTCCCGGATCATCTCTGTCTCCAGACTGCCCACATATTCCCGGTCCAGCTTAAGGTCATAGACCAGATAGGGGCGGCCGCACAGATCCAGGGCACAGAGGAGCAGGGCCTCGTCCATGGGCAGGATCTTAGATCCGTAGCGCACGATCTTCTTCTTCTCTCCCACAGCCTCCCGGATCGCCCGCCCCAGGACGATCCCCACATCCTCGATGGTGTGGTGGGTGTCCACCTGCAGATCGCCCTCCGCCTTTAGCTCTAAGTCGAACAGGCCGTGCCGGGCAAAGTTCTCCAGCATGTGATCAAAAAACCCGATCCCGGTAGAGATCTGGGCCTTTCCGCTCCCGTCCAGCGTTAAGGTCATGGAGATCTTGGTCTCCTTGGTGTTGCGTTCTATAGTCGCTGTCCGCATAGGGGCCTCCTTTTTGCTGCTTTCTATGTTATCTCACTGCTCAAACCGGACCTTGATCGAATTGGCATGGGCGGTCAGCTGCTCGGAAGCAGCGAACAGCTCGATGTCCTGATGGACCTTCTCCAGGGCCTCTCTGGAATAATAGATGATGCTGGACTTTTTCACAAAATCGTCCACCCCAAGAGGCGAGAAGAACTTGGCGGTCCCATTGGTGGGCAGCACATGGTTGGGCCCGGCAAGATAGTCGCCCAGTGGTTCAGAGCTGTATGGGCCGATGAAGATCGCGCCTGCATTGCGGATCTTGGTCATCACCTCAAAGGGATCTTTGGTCACGATCTCCAAGTGCTCCGACGCGATCCCATTGGCCGTCTTGATGGCATCCTCCATGGTATCGGCCACCAGGATGTACCCATAGTTTTCCAATGACTTTTCCAAGATCGCTTTCCGGGAAAGCTCCCCAAGGAAGCCGTCCACCTCTTTTGAAACGGCCTCTGCCAGCTTGACGCTGGTGGTGACCAAGATCGCGCTGGCCAGCTCGTCATGCTCTGCCTGGCTCAGAAGATCCGCCGCCACATACCGGGGATCTGCCGTCTCGTCTGCGATCACAAGGATCTCGCTGGGGCCTGCGATGCTGTCGATGCTCACATGGCCGTAGACCGCCTTTTTCGCCAGCGCCACAAAGATGTTCCCAGGCCCCACGATCTTATCAACGCGGGGGATGGAGCGGGTGCCGAAGGCTAGAGCGGCCACCGCCTGCGCTCCGCCTGCCCGGTAGACCTCTGTCACACCGGCTAAGTGAGCGGCCGTCAATGTGACCGGCTCCACCTTCCCGTCCTTTCCTGGAGGGGTGACCATGACGATGCGCTCTACACCGGCTACCTTAGCCGGGATTACGTTCATCAGGACGGTGGATGGATAAGCGGCCTTTCCCCCGGGGACATAGACCCCCACACTTTCCAGCGGCGTGATCTTCTGTCCTAAGATCCGTCCATCCGGCTTGGCATCGAACCAGCTCTGACGGATCTGGCGCTGATGGTATTCCCGGATATTGGCCATGGACTTTTTCATGACCTCGAAAAGGGCCGGATCCACCTTTTGGAAGGCTTCCTGGATCTCCTCGTCGGTCACACGGATGTTCCCCTCGTTGACTGCCGCCTTGTCGAACTTTTCCGTAAAGGCAAAAAGGGCCTCGTCTCCTTTTGCCTTTACCTCCTCTACGATCTGCTGGACGGTCTCCTCATATTTAGGATAATGGTTCGGATCCCTTTTCAGCAGCCCTTCCAGGATATCCGCTCTTGTCTTTTCATCTAACCGGACGATCTTCATGCTTGTTCCTCCCTTACGATCTCCTGCAGGCCTTTGATCACCTTGGAGATCCGTTCGTTCTCCCGCTTCATGCTGACCTGGTTCACTACCATGCGGGCGGAGAGGTCGCAGACCTCCTCTAAGATCACCAGGCCGTTTTCCTTTAATGTGCTGCCGGTCTCCACGATATCCACGATCACGTCCGCCAGCCCCACGATGGGCGCCAGCTCGATCGAGCCGTTCAGCTTGATGATCTCCACAGTCTGGAATTTCTTATCATAGAAGTAATCCTTTGCGATATGGGGGTATTTCGTAGCCACCCGGATCAGCTCATGGTGCCTTAACCGCTCCCTGGCCTCCTTTGGTCCGCACACACACATGCGGCATCTGCCCATCCTTAAGTCAAGGACCTCATAGAGCTTCCGTCCTTCCTCCAAGATCGTGTCTCTGCCCACGATCCCGATGTCGGCAGCGCCGTATTCCACATAGGTGGGCACATCATTGGCCTTTGCAAGGAAAAAGCGCATCCCCAGCTCTTCATTGACGAAGATCAGCTTCCGGGAGCTTTTGTCCTTCATCTCCTCGCAGCCGATCCCGATCCGCTCAAAAAGGGCCATCCCTTTATCGGCAAGTCTGCCCTTGGCTAGGGCAACGGTCAGATATCTCATCTTTTTCTCCCTCTGGCATGTCCGCCAGCCCATAGATCGGGCTGTATCGGTCTGTCCATGCCGTCTCCTCTAAACTTCTCGAATGGTCCTTCCGTCTTTACTGGACTATGCTGTCCTGATACATGGAAAGATCGGTCTGGCTGCAGGTGCCCGAAGCCACATCGTAGATCTTTATCTGGCTGCCGTCCCCAAACACATAGAGCATCTGGCGTATCCCGGCCCGCCGGGCCATCTGGATATAGTCTTCCACCGAAGGGGTCTGATGCTTCCGCTGGCAGACCACCTGTCGGGAACGCTGCCGGAAGGTATTTGCCAGCTTTAAAGCAGGTACGCGGGCGGAGACGTCAAAAAGCACCATGGTCTCTGTCGTCTCCACAAAAAGACGGATCTTCTGGCTGGACAATGCCATCAAAAGCCGGTCTACCGCGATCCCGAAGCCTACAGCCGGCGCATCCTTTCCAAATTGCTGCAGCAGCTTGTCGTAGCGCCCTCCGGTGACCACATGGTCGAATAAAGAAAGAAGGTAAACAAAATGGCAGTAACAAG